>WFNS01000083.1 GCA_015488495.1 Gammaproteobacteria bacterium
CCCTGATGGAGGGGAAAGTCGAGCACGTACCAGTCCAGAGCGTGGGCGAAATTCCATTCCACTCCCTGTCCGAATTCGTTGCCCATGAACAGCAGCTTCTTGCCCGGATAGCTGTACATGTAGGTGTAGAGTAGGCGCAGGTTGGCGAAGCGCTGCCACTCGTCGCCGGGCATCTTGTTGAGCATCGAGCCCTTGCCATGTACCACCTCGTCGTGGGAGAAGGGGAGCATGAAGTTCTCGGTGAAGGCGTAGAGCAGCCCGAAGGTGAGTTGATCGTGATGGTAGTGACGATGGATGGGGTCCTTGCTCATGTACTGCAGGGTATCGTGCATCCAGCCCATGTTCCATTTCATGGAGAAACCGAGGCCGCCGAGCCAGACCGGGCGGCTCACCTGGGGCCAGGAGGTGGACTCCTCGGCGATCACCAGCGCGCCGGGGTGCTGGCCGTGGACCACGGTGTTGAGCTCGCGCAGGAACTCCAGCGCCTCCAGGTTTTCGTTGCCGCCGTAGATGTTGGGAATCCAGTCCCCTTCCTCGCGGGAGTAGTCCAGGTAGAGCATGGAGGCCACCGCATCCACGCGCAGTCCGTCGATGTGGAACTCCTCCAGCCAATACATGGCGCTGGCCAGCAGGAAGTTCTTCACCTCGTTGCGGCCGTAGTTGTAGATCAGGGTGCCCCAGTCGCGGTGCTCGCCGCGGCGCGGATCCTCGTGCTCGTAGAGGGCGGTGCCGTCGAAACGGGCGAGGGCGTGGGCGTCCTTGGGAAAGTGGGCCGGCACCCAGTCGAGCAGTACGCCGATGTCATGGCGGTGGCAATAGTCGACGAAGAAGCGGAATTCGTCGGGAGTACCGAAGCGGCTGGTCGGGGCGAAATAGCCGGTGGTCTGATAGCCCCAGGAGGCATCCAGTGGATGTTCAGTGATCGGCAGCAGCTCGATGTGGGTGAAACCCAGCTCACGGACATAGTTCACCAGCTGCACCACCATTTTACGGTAGTTGAGAAAATTCCCTTCGCTGTCCCGTCGCCAGGAGCCCAGATGGACCTCGTACACGCTCATCGGGCTGTGTTGCCAATCCGCCTCGGCGCGCCGTCTCAGCCAATCGGCGTCCTGCCACAGATAGGGCTCTTCCTTGCGAACCAGTGCCGCCGTGTTGGGGCGCAGCTCGAACTGGCGGCCGTAGGGATCGCTTTTCACCAGCACTTCACCGCTGTAACGGTTGCGGATCTCGAACTTGTAGAGCATCCCGGGTTCCAGTCCGGGGATGAACAACTCCCAGACCCCGCTGCTCCCGTGCACGGCCATCGGGTGACGGCGGCCGTCCCACTGGTTGAAGTCTCCCACCACGCTGACGCGCTCCGCATTGGGTGCCCAGGTGGCGAAACGGACCCCTTCCACCCCTTCTACGCTTACTGGATGGGCCCCGAGAATGTTATAGATGTGCCAGTGTCTCCCTTCACCGAACAGATGCAGATCGAAGTCGGAGATCTGAGGGGGGAATTGATAGGGATCGACGACGACATGCCGGTTTCCTTCCTGGTCCGTCCAGTGCAGGCGGTAGGGGGTGTCGATGGTGCCGGCGGGTCCGCTCCATTGAAACAGATCGGTATCGGCGACGCGCTCCAGGATCGGGCCATCTTCACCGATGCGCACCGAAACCGCATTCACCAGATAGGCGCGCACCGTCTCTTGCTCTCCCTCGATGTGGTGACCGAGGACGGAGAACGGATCGTGGTGGCGTGCTTCGATGATCTTTAATAAACCGGGTTCCAATGCTATGGTATTGTTTCGTTTTCGGGGGTCGTCCACGATAGAATTCCTCCTCAAGAAGGTGACAAGATTAACACGGATTGGGGTAAGGACTCGACCACTGACCTGTTGCAGGAGTGACCGGAGCGCCAATGCTTCGGTGGGGGGAAGGGACGTGGGTTACGTCCGTGGTCACAACAGCCAGGAGATTGCGTAATGCAATTCAATCGCCAGCAGTCGCGCTTCGTCAGCCGTCTCACCAGTAATACACTCGCCTTGATCCTCGCCGGCGGAAGGGGATCACGGCTCAAACACCTCACCATGTGGAGGGCGAAACCCGCCGTGCCGTTTGCCGGCAAGTTCCGCATCATCGACTTTCCGCTCTCCAACTGCATCAACTCGGGGATCCGGCGCATCGGCGTGTTGACGCAATACAAGGCACACTCTCTGATCCGCCACATCCGTCAGGGATGGGGTTCGTTACGGGGCGATTTCGGTGAGTTCGTGGAGTTGCTGCCGGCACAGCAGCGGATCGAAGCGTCCTGGTACGCCGGTACCGCGGATGCGGTCTACCAGAACCTGGACATCCTGCGCCGGCACAATCCGGACCATGTGTTGATCCTCGCCGGGGATCACATCTACAAGATGGACTACGGTCCGATGCTCGCCTTCCACGTGGAGAAGGAGGCCGATATCACCGTGGGCTGCATCGAAGTGCCGCTCGCGGAGGCCAGTGCGTTCGGGGTGATGGGGATCGACGCGGAGAGCCGCGTGGTCAGCTTCGAGGAGAAGCCGGCCAATCCGGCCCCCAAACCGGGAGCGGAGGATGTGGCGCTGGTCTCCATGGGGATCTACATCTTCAACACCGATTTTCTTTTCGAGCAGCTGATAAAGGATGCGGATACTCCCGGTTCCAGCCGCGACTTCGGCAAGGACATCATCCCGAAGCTGCTGGGTAACTACCGTGTGTTCGCCTACCCGTTTGCGGATTCCGCCACCGGGGGGCAGAGCTACTGGCGCGACGTGGGTACGGTGGACAGCTACTGGAAGGCCAACCTCGAGCTCATCGCCGTCACGCCGGAACTGAACCTCTATGACGAGGACTGGCCCATCTGGACCTATCAACGCCAGGTTCCACCCGCCAAATTCGTTTTCGACGACGACGATCGCCGGGGAATGGCGGTGGATTCCATCACCTCCGGCGGGTGCATCATCTCGGGGGCGACGGTGAGGCGCTCGCTGCTCTTTTCCAACGTGGTGGTGGAATCCTGGTCCTACATCGAGGACTCCGTCGTTCTGCCCGATGTCAGCATCGGCAAGAACTGCCGTATCAAGAAGGCCATCATCGACAAGAATTGCATCATCCCGGATGGGATGGTGATCGGAGAGAACCGGGAAGAGGATGAAAAACGTTTCTACGTCAGCGAAGGCGGGGTGGTGCTGGTGATCCCGGAGATGCTGGGCCAGCAGGTCCACTACGTCCGCTGATCGGCTGCCCGGAATCATGCAGACCCATATTACCGACAGGCGCCGCGCCGGGATCCTGCTCCATGTCACCTCACTGCCCGGCGGGATCGGCAACGGCGACCTGGGTGCGGAGGCATATCGCTTCATCGAGTTTCTCTCTGCTAGCGGTATGACGGTATGGCAGGTGTTGCCGCTGGGTCCCACCCATGAAGACGGCTCCCCCTATCAATGTCTCTCGGTTCACGCCGGTAATCCCCTGCTGATCAACCTGGAGTGGCTGCAGGGAAGGGGATGGCTCGAGCTTCCGGAAAAGGAGGCAGGGATTTCCGCCCTGCACTATCGTTTCTCCTGCCTGCTGGAGGCGTGGAAGGGGTTCCAGCAGCGGGCAACGGAGCAGGAGAGGGTGCAGCTCCACTCGTTCGTCTCCCAGCACGCCGACTGGCTCGAAGACTTCTCGCTCTACATGGCCATACGGCAGGAACAGGAAGGAAGGGCCTGGTCCCAGTGGCCGGAACCGCTGCGAGACCGGGAGCCGACCGCCCTCGAGGAGGCGCGCGACCGCTTGCAGGAGGAGATCGAGGCGGTCCGTTTCCAGCAGTATCTCTTTTTTCAGCAGTGGCACGAGTTGCGCGCGTACGCCCGACAACACGGGGTGCTGCTGTTCGGTGACATGCCCATCTTCGTCGCTTATGACAGTGCCGAGGTGTGGGCCCACCGGGAGTATTTCACCGTCGACGAGCATGGTCGCGCGCAGACCGTTGCCGGCGTTCCGCCCGACTATTTTTCCGCCACCGGTCAATTGTGGGGGAATCCCCTCTATCGCTGGGAGCGGATGCAGGAGGATGGTTTCCGCTGGTGGATCGGGCGCATGCGCACCCAGCTCGAGCTGTTCGATTTCGTCCGCATCGATCACTTTCGTGGCTTCGAGGCCTTCTGGGAGATCCCGGGGGAGGCAAAAACCGCCATCGAGGGGCGCTGGGTGAAGGCGCCGGGGGAGGCATTACTGAATGCACTCCATGAGTCCTTCCATGCGCTGCCGCTGGTAGCGGAGGATCTGGGGGTGATTACCCCGGAGGTGGAGGCGCTGCGCAACAAGTTCGGGTTACCGGGGATGAAGATCCTGCAGTTCGCCTTCGGCGGCGACGCCACCAACCCCTACCTGCCGCACAATCATGAGCGGCGGTCAGTGGTCTATACCGGTACCCACGACAACGATACCACGCTGGGATGGTATCGTACGCTGGATGAGGCAGGAAAGACCCACCTTCTGGACTATCTGGGCCATCCCGGTGAGGAGATGCCCTGGCCGGTGATCCGGACGGCGCTCTCTTCGGTTGCTTGCCTGGCCATGTTGCCGATGCAGGATGCACTGGAACTGGGAAGTGAACACCGCATGAATACGCCGGGAACCACGGAGGGCAACTGGCGATGGCGTTTCCAGTGGGAGCAGGTGGACAGCGCTCTCTCTTCCCGTCTGGCCCACCTCGTCCGGCTCTATGGTCGCGCCTGAGCCGTTCCGCCGGTTACGGGTATTACCGAGACGACACGGGGTCGCCCTGCAAGAGGAGCGGAGTCTCCCCGAGCCGCCGCAACGCGAGCCAGCCAGACAGATCTCGGTCATCCTGCCGTTGCAGCGGACGGGGGAGGTGGCTCCTGTTCCTACCTTGCTCTCCCTTCAGCCGCTGCGTGCCGCCGGACACGAGGTGATCCTGGTACACGATGCGGCTTCCCCGGAGGCGGTGGAACTGGTAACGGATCTGGTGGACCAGATAGTGGAGGGGTCTTCTCCGGTGGCCCGGCAACTGAATCTCGGAGCGCGCTATGCATGGGGAGAGCAGCTGCTTTTTCTTCGTCCGGGGTGTCTGCTGCCGGAGCATGCCGACCGGCTGATCCTCGCAGCACTCGAGAAGAGCGGGGCCCATTGGGGTTGCTTTGCCATTTCCCCGTCCGGCAGCCCGTTCTATTCCTGGCTCGTACGGCAGCCCGTCCATTGGCGCTCCCGCCTGCTGGGAATCGTGGCCGCCGAGCAGGGCATCTTCGTGCGACGTTTTCTGTTCGACCAGGTGGGCGGCTTCCCGGATGTTCCCGGGCAGGAGAGCGTGGCCATCAGTAAGCTTCTGAAGCAGAGCGGGCCGCCGGTCTTTCTTCGTACACCGTTGGTGGTTGCCGCACGGAAGGGGTAGGGTGGTTTCCCTTCCGGTTACGAGGTGGAATTCTCACGAGGCTCGAACCGGTGCCATCGTCGCCCTGGCCATTTTCCTTTTTGCTCCATCCGCCGATGCGGAGAGTGAAGAACCGCTTTCCCCTCCTTCCGTGCTGACGCTCGAGGTGCTCGGCGACGATACCGGTCAACGGAACATCTATCTGAATCTGGATATGGTGCTCCCTTCCGGTCCCCAGTTGTGGGTCGAGGGCGGGCTGCTCCAGGGTGGCGGGAATCTGGCGGATACTGTGTCGTTCGGGTTTGGTGTCGGCTCCGATCCGCAACGGGATTTCTCCGCCGCGATCCACTATCAATATCGGAGCCAGGAGGACGCATTCCGCACGGAGCGGATAGGGGTGGATTTCATCCTGTTTCACGACCCATGGATGTTTTCGTTCTCTCCCTCTCTTCGTTCCATCGCGCTGTTCACCTCGGAGCTGGCGCGACACAGGCGTAACATCACTGAGTTCGAGCTGGAGAGCCAGGGCATCGAACTGGGGGTGGGCTATTTTGGTTTTGCATCGTGGGGTCTGGTGCTGTCTCACCGGAGTGAAGAGTACAGCGAGGATCTGAGCCGGATCGAACGCCATCCCAGACTGGCCGAGATGCTGTTCTCCCAAGGGGCATTGAATCTGGCGTGGGGGGTCGACAGCAGCCGGACCCGGCTCGACGTCAGCTACTATCTTCCCTCCGGCTCTGTTGCTCTGGGTGCGCGGCTCGGTTCCAGCACCTCTGCCATCGATGGCAGCTTCTATCGTACGGTGGCCGGGTTTGCCGACTGGGACATCGCTCCCGCCTGGGGTGTGACTCTGGAGGCGGGAAGCGCCGATTCCGATGCCGGTTATCTCAATCGCTATCTGAGCACGGCGCTCCGCTATCGATGGTGATTGTCATGGCGCCTTGCAGGCGGTCCCTCCCACACGCTCGTTGCCACTGCTGCCGCCGATGGTGACATAGCCTCCGCTGGAGATCCCCCCGGCGAGGAGGTCGATGCCATCCAGGGCAAACTGAACGGAGTTCGCATCGATCCATGTCGGCTGTATGTCGACATAACTCCCGCTGGTCAGGCTGTATGCGCGCGCGGTGACCGTGGTGCCGTCAAC
>WFNS01000084.1 GCA_015488495.1 Gammaproteobacteria bacterium
CCGGTGCGACCCGGGCGAAGGAGATGCGCGGCGCCCTCCAGGCGGAGAAAATCTCGCCGATGACCGGCCGCAGCGGCTCCAGCAGCACCAAGCCGAGGGCATCGATCAACACCCATTGGGCGGCAGCGTGGGAGCGCAACGCCTCGGGAAGCGGGGGGATCCCGCTCAACCGCGGCGTCGTCAGCTCGTCCAGCCGGGAGATCCACCCCTCTCCCACCACCCTGCGCAGCGTGGTGGCGTGCCGATAGAGCGCCACCGCGGTCACCGCCAGCTCTTCCGGCGTCGCCGGCACGGTGCCTCGACAAAAGATCTGCACCGCCTCCAGCACCGAACCCCTCTCCGCCGGCTTCTCCGGCAGCGGGATGGCTCCCTCCAGCAGCCAGGAGAGGATGCGCTCCCTGCCCGCTGAATCCAGTCCCAGGCGGTCGAGATGCAGCAGGGCGGCATCCCCCACCTTCTCCGGGGACAGCTGCTCGGTGATCCGCCGCAACGCCCCCCGATCCAGCCCCTTCGGCAGGGGAACCCCGAACCGGACCGCCTGTTCACCGCACCACTCCGCCACCGGCTCGGGAACGCTCCCATCCGGTGGTGTCCGCCGGATGCGAATCCGCTTACCGCCCAGCTCGTCCAGCTGCCGCTTCAGTCGCCCCAGCAACTCCTCCGGTTCCCAGGCACGACCGGTCAACGGCTCCAGCAGGAGCGAATCCTCCACCTCCCGGACCGGCTCCAGTCCGGCCAGCTGCTCGTCGAGCAGGGCGAGATCCTCCACCTCCGGCACCGGGCGGCTTCCCTCCAGGTAGGCAGCCACGCCGGGGGAATCCAGCCCCTGCTCCCGCCACTCCAGCAGCCGGCGCCTGACCCGCTCCTGGCGGAAAAAGTGCTGCAATCGTTCCTCCACTTCACGGCGCAACGCCTCGAAGCGGCGCAACGGCCCGGAAACGGGAGAACCTTCTCCATCGAAGCCGCAACTGCAGACCGGCTGGAAATCGAGATTGACCAACCCCCGGCAGCGCAACGCCTGCGCCTCGTCGCGGCAGGACTCCAGGGCGGCAAGCTGCGTCTCCAGCCCGAGATGGCGGCTCCTCGCCACCGCTGGCGACTGCCACGTCCAGAGTGGATGCGCGGCCACGGAGTGCCACCACCGTTCATGGGCGGCACGATATTCTTCCCGGTACCGGGCGTAGAGGGCACCCACCTGCTCCAGCCACCCCTCCAGGTCGTCGGGCCGATCCAGGGCCGGCATCGCCCCCAGCGCCGCCACCCGTTCCGCCCATGCCCCCTCGGAGAGGGCGGGGTGCCGCAGGAGGTGACGGTAGCGCTCCACCTCGGCCAGCAACCGCTCCAGGCGCTGTCCCAGTGCATCGAAGGTCTCTGCCTCGGCCAGCCATGCCGCAACCGGGTCCACCTCGTAGAAGAGCTGGCGCAAGGCCTGCAGTGGATCCCCCGGCGCGGTCAGGATTTGCCACTTCTCCAGATGGAGGGCGAGCCGTCGCGCCACCGGCTCACCCTCGGGGTGGGACTGCAGCCGTTCCGCCAGGGGACGCAACCCCTCCACCCTCTTCTTCGCCGCCTCCCGGATCCGCCGGGCAAGACGGCGCTGGGCCAGTACGTTCCACTGGCGCGGAACCGGCAGTCCAAGGATGGCGCAGAGCTGCTCCACCGCCTGCAACTGCTCCGCGTCGAGGGTGCTGCCGGGCACCACCTGTTCATACTGCAGAGGATCGGGCAAGGTCTCGAACGAATCACGGTAGGAGCTGCCATGCCGAACGATGTCCAGCACACCCTGCAGGAGGAGGAAGGTCAACAGCGCACGAACCTGGTCCCCCACCAGCCCGTAGATGGGATTGCCCAGGTGCTCGGCGATGGTCCGCGGAGAAGGGGAGTGCTCCAGCAGCGGGGTGACCAGCGCCACCAGCTCGTGACGCTCCAGGTTGCCGGGAATGGCGTACTCCCGCCCTCGCCGCCGCAGCAGTCCCATCGGCACCAGATAGGCCTCCCGAATCAGCATCACATGTTCATCGGCCTGCTCACCGAGCAGATCCGCCTCGGTAACGAAGGCCATGAACCGGCGCCACGCCTCCCTGGGGAGCGGGCCGTGGGTGGGGGCGAAGCGCTCGAACGCCGGATAGGTGCGCCGCAGCACCCACAACGCCAGCGCCTCCAGCCATTCATTCCCCTTTCCAGCGAGATCGAAACGGGGTGGCTGCTCCCGTTTCCCTTCGGGGGTCACCAGGGATGCCTGCAACCAGGCGTTCTGCAGCGCACTCCGCCATGCCGGCAGCCGCTCCGCGATGCGCCGCTCCAGGCGTGGCTTCTGCTCCATCCCCAGCGGATGTTCCCGCAGGCGGGTCAACGCCGCCAGTTCGAGCAGATCCTCCTCCACCCGGAGAGGCGCAGGGATCAATGTATGGCAGCCGGCTGCCGGCGCGGCGTCGCCCCAGGGCAGGCGAACGCAGATCCGCAGTTCCCCCGCTTCCCCGTCCAGTGGCAAGGGCTCCTTTTCACCGAACCAGACCGCATAGCTCCGCTCATGGAAACGCCAGCTCAACCGCCGGTGCTGGTAGCGATCCCGAGGCAGGGTGAAGGGGTTGAATCCGTCCGCAGGCAGCAGCGGCACCAACATTTCCAGCACCAGCTCCGGCTGGCCCCGCAGCGCGGCCATCTCCCGCTCCAGCTGCATCTCGAAGGCGGCCCCCCCATCGTCGCGCAGCTCCAGCCGGTAGCCCCCTTCTTCCCGCACGACGAAGCGCCCCTCATCGGCGAACCGGTCCAACACCTTCCGCACGATGCGCAGGTTGCGCTCCGGGTCCACCCGGCTGGCCCCGAAGAGCAGCCAGGCGGCCGCCTCCCGGGCGGTGAGGCGCTCCCTGACCGGGGAGAGGTGAACCAGCACCAGAAGCTTCAACAACCGCTCTGCCAGGAGGCACAGCGCGCTCTTCTCGAAGAGCCGCCCCAGCTGTTCGCGATACCAGGGAAACAGCTGCTGTGCCAGGGGAATGAATTCCGGTTGCAACTCGAACAGATCGCGGAAATGGTCCACGATGTGATCCGGGGTGATCAACGCCCCCCACGGCTGGTCCAGAAACGGCTTCACCTCGCGGGAATCGTCACCCCGAAGGGTGGTGACCACGAAATCCACCACTCCCCGCGTCTGCGAAAAACGATCCCGGATCTCCTCCAGCAACGCCAGCGTCACCGGGTGCAGGGGATAGATCGCCTGCAGACGTGCCAAATCCAGGGAAACGCCGGGCTGACTCCGCTGCAGCTCCTGGCCCAGGCGACGCACCGCAGCGTCGTAGCCCTCTTTCTTGATCAGGATGGCGTCGGCGATGAGGGACTGAACATGGGCCGGCGTCAACAGCAGCCGCAGCGGATAACGATCCTTGATCTTGCGATAGAGGGAGTGCTCCAGCTCCCCGGTATGTTCGATCCCCTCCTGCATCGCCGCCACGATCCAGAAGCGGTGATCCCGGGACCATTCGCCGAGGAACTGAAGGAAGCGCACATCCTCGTTGAAGGCCCGGGCATCCTCCTTGGAGCGCAGGAATTCGGAGAGCTCATCCAGTATCAGCAAGGTTCCCTCCTCCCGCGAGCCCAGCCGCTCCCAGGCGAGACGCCGGTCTCCGGTCCCTGCCTGCACTCCCAGGGCCCCGGAGACGATCTCCTCCAGACGATTGCCGGCGGCGAAATTGACCAGCGAGAGGGAAACGACCCGCAGCGGCCGTGATACCAGCTTGCCGGCATTCAGCTGCTGGATCAGGTAGGCGAGAAAGTGGGACTTGCCAGAACCATAGTGGCCGATGAGAAAAGCGCCACCCCCTTCATCCCGTTCCAGCAACCGCTGCAGGGCACACAGGTGGGTCCTGATCTCGGGGGTGACCAGAAAGGTGTCACTC
>WFNS01000085.1 GCA_015488495.1 Gammaproteobacteria bacterium
TCCCTCGGGGGGGGAATCTGCAAACGGGACCGTTGGAGCACGCTGAAGTCCGCTTTCCGCTCGGCAATCTGGGTCCCGCTTCTCGCCCTTTCTCCAGCGCTGTACGGTGCTGCAGACGAGGAGGCCGGGAAGCTGCAGCGACTGGAGGGAGGAGTGACGGTCGACGGGCTGCTTCAGCTGCTTCTGGGGCTGCTGCTGGTGCTGGTGGTGATCGGCGTCATCGCCTGGTTGCTGCGCCGTTTTCCCGTCTGGAGCAGTACCGCGAACGGTGCCCTGAAGATCGTTGCAGCGTTGCCGGTGGGGCAGCGGGAGCGGGTGGTGGTCATCCAGGTGGGGGAACAGCAGCTGCTGATCGGTGTTTCCCAGGGGCAGGTGGAGATGCTCCATGTGCTGGAGCAGCCGTTACCGGAGAACGACGGCTCCGATCGACTGCCGGGTGGGTTTGCCCGTTGTCTGGCCTCCGCCGTGGAGAAGAGGAGGCGGTGATGGTCTGGCGGGGGTTGCTGCTGCTCGGCGGGCTGCTGCTGGCGTTGGACGTCGGTGCGGCGCAGGAGGCGTTTCCGGCCCTTACCGTGACCGGCGCCGGGGGCAAACAGACCTACAGCGTCACCCTGCAGCTGCTGGCGCTGATGACGGTGCTCACCTTCCTGCCGGCGGCACTGATCATGATGACCTCCTTCACCCGCATCGTCATCGTCTTCGCCATCCTGCGCCAGGCGCTGGGGATGCCCACCACCCCCTCGAACCAGATCCTCATCGGGTTGGCGCTGTTCCTGACCTTTTTCATCATGACCCCGGTGCTGGATCGTATCAACCGGGATGCCCTGCAGCCCTATCTGCAGGACGAGCTGGAGATCCAGGAGGCCTTCGCCAGGGCGAGCCGGCCGTTGAAGACCTTCATGCTCGGCCAGACGCGGGAAGCCGACCTGGCGCTCTTCGTCCGCCTGTCGGGGCGGGAGGAAGGATTCGAGTCACCGGCGGAGGTACCGTTGCGTATCCTGCTGCCCGCCTTCGTCACCAGCGAGTTGAAGACCGCTTTCCAGATCGGCTTTCTGATCTTCATTCCCTTTATCATCATCGACCTGGTGGTGGCCAGCGTGCTGATGTCGATGGGTATGATGATGCTTTCGCCGATGATCATCTCCCTGCCGTTCAAGTTGATGCTGTTCGTGCTGGTGGATGGCTGGTCCCTCCTGATGAGTACGCTGGCGGCGAGTTTCTATGTCACCTGAGCTGATCATTGCCGTATTCCAGCAGGCGCTGGAGCTGCTGGTGGTCATGGTCTCCGTGCTCCTGCTGCCGGCGCTGGGGGTGGGGTTGCTGGTGAGCATGTTCCAGGCGGCCACCCAGATCAACGAGATGACCCTCAGCTTCATTCCCAAGCTGCTGATCACCCTTGCGGTGCTCGCCCTGGCGGGGCAGTGGCTGGCGGGCTTGCTGGCAGACTATACCATTCGTCTGCTGGAGAGCATTCCCACCCTGATCGGCTAGCCATGCATCTCACCAGCGCCGAAATCACCGCCTGGATCGGTGCCCTGCTGTGGCCCTTCTTCCGTATCGGGGCGATGGTGATGAGCGCTCCAATCACCGGCTCCCAGGTGGTGCCGATGCGGGCCAGGCTGTTCATCACCCTGGCGCTGACCGTGGTGATCGCGCCGCAGATCCCGCCGGTGCCGGCATTCGATCCCTTCAGCCCGATGACCTTGCTGTTGATCCTGCAGCAGATCCTGATCGGGGTGGCGATGGGTACCGCCCTGCAGCTGGTGTTTGCGGCCATCGTCACCGGTGGCCAGATCGTCGCCTACCAGATGGGGCTCGGTTTCGCCTCCATGGTGGATCCCCAGAGCGGGGTGACGGTACCGGTGGTGTCCCAGGTCTATCTGTTGGCCACCTCGCTTCTCTATCTGGCGTTCAACGGCCACCTGGTATTGATCGAGGTGGTGGCGGAGAGCTTCAACAGCATGCCCATCGCCCCGGACGGGCTCACCCGGGAGGGGGTCTGGCAGCTGGCGGGATGGGGCACCGAGCTGTTCGCCGGAGCCGTGCTGATCGCCCTGCCCACGGTAGCCGCCATTCTGGTGGTGAATATAGCCTTCGGCGTGATGACCCGGGCGGCACCCCAGCTGAACATCTTTGCCGTGGGTTTCCCGGTCACCCTCACCTTCGGCTTCGTGGTGATGCTGTTCACCTTCCCCAGCCTGATGCCACAGACCGAGCAGCTGGTGCAGACGGTGTTCGGGCTCATCCGCACCATCACCACCCGGTAGCCGGCGATGGCGCAGAACGACGGCCAGGAGCGTACCGAAGAGGCAACCCCGAAACGACTGCGGGAGGCGCGGGAAAAGGGGCAGGTGGCCCGTTCGCGCGAGCTCACCACCATGGCCATGCTGCTGGCCGGGGCCGGCGCCCTGTTGTTCATGGGAGAGGGGATCGTCACCGGACTGCTGGCCATCTTCAAGCGGAATTTCTCCGTGGAGCGGGAGCGCATTTTCGATCCCTCATCACTTCCCAATCTGTTTCTCCAGGCCATCTTCGATGCGGTTCTGTTGCTGGCGCCCCTGTTCGTGCTGCTGGCGGTGGTGGCGGTCTTCTCCTCCATTGCCATCAGCGGCTGGAATTTCAGCACCCAGGCGCTGGCTTTCAAGTGGGAAAAGCTGGATCCCATCAAGGGTATGGGGCGCATCTTTGCGGTCCGGGGGTTGATCGAGTTGCTCAAGGCGCTGGCCAAGTTCCTGTTGATCGGTGCCGTGGCGGTGGGTCTGCTGTGGAACGAGATGGGGGCGTTTCTGCAGCTGGGTGAGCTGCCCCTGCACAGCGCGCTGGCCCAGACCGCGCGGCTGTTGCTCTGGTCCTTCCTGATCATCGGCTCGAGCATGATCGCCATCGCCCTGCTGGATGTCCCGTTCCAGATCTGGGACCACGCCCGGCAGCTGAAGATGTCACGCCAGGAGGTCAAGGAGGAACACAAGCAGACGGAGGGCAATCCCGAGGTGCGCGGGCGGATCCGGCAGCTGCAGCGGGAGATGGCGCAGCGGCGCATGATGGCCGAGGTACCCGATGCCGACGTGGTCATCACCAACCCTACCCACTATGCCGTGGCGCTGCGCTATGACCAGCAGCGTATGAGGGCGCCCAAGGTGGTGGCGATGGGAGCCGATCTGGTGGCGGCGCAGATCCGGACCGTTGCCGAGGAGCACGGGGTTCCGCTGCTCTCCGCTCCGCCATTGGCACGGGCCTTGTATCACAATGCCGAGGTCGGCCAGGAGATCCCTGCGGGGCTCTATCAGGCGGTGGCCCAGGTATTGGCCTATGTGTTCCATCTCAACGAGGTGGGCGGGGAGCCCCGGGAGCTGACGGAGCTGCCCATTCCGGAAGAGCTGAGACATGACTGAGCAGGTTGAGAGGTAGATTCTATGGCGCAACAGGTCGGGATATTGACGACACTGCGGGAGATGCCCCGGACGGGAATGGGGGTGCCGTTGCTGGTACTGGCCATGCTGGCGATGCTGGTGGTGCCGTTGCCGCCGTTCCTGCTGGATGTCTTCTTCAGCTTCAACATCGCCCTCTCTCTGGTGATCCTGCTGGTGGCTATCTACACGCTGAGACCGCTGGACTTCGCAGTGTTCCCGGCGGTGATTCTGGTGGCGACGCTGTTACGTCTGGGGATGAACGTGGCCTCCACCCGGGTGGTGCTGCTCGAGGGCCATACCGGTACCGATGCGGCCGGACAGGTGATCAATGCCTTCGGCGAGTTCGTCATCGGTGGCAACTACACGGTCGGCATCGTGGTGTTCGTGATCCTGATCATCATCAACTTCGTGGTGGTGACCAAGGGCGCCGGCCGTATCTCCGAGGTGACCGCCCGTTTTACCCTGGATGCCATGCCGGGCAAGCAGATGGCCATCGATGCGGATCTGAATGCAGGGCTCATCGACCAGGACGAGGCGCGGCGCCGGCGGGCCGAAGTGAGCGCCGAAGCGGATTTCTACGGGGCGATGGATGGTGCCAGCAAATTCGTCCGTGGCGATGCGGTGGCCGGCATCCTGATCACGGTCATCAATATCATCGGCGGGCTGATCATCGGCATGGCCCAGCACGGCATGAGCTTCGCCGATGCGGGCCACAACTATACGCTGCTGACCATCGGTGACGGTCTGGTGGCGCAGATCCCCTCGCTGTTCCTGTCGGTGGCCGCCGGCATCGTGGTCTCCAGGGTCTCCTCTTCGCAGAACATGGGAGAACAGGTTGCCCGCCAGCTGCTCGGTAACCCCGTGGCGCTGGGGGTGGCGGCAGCCATCATCGGCATCATGGGATTGATCCCGGGGATGCCCAATGTGGCCTTTCTCATCCTGGCGGGGCTCACCGGAGGGGCGGCGTGGTGGTCCTACCAGCGTCAGCAGGCCGAGCAACTGCAGGAGGCGGAGCAGAGTGCCCCGCAGGCGGAAGAGCTCCCGGAAAAGCCGCGCGAACTCAACTGGGACGACGTGGCCCCGGTGGATACCATCGGTCTGGAGGTGGGCTATCGACTGATCCCGCTGGTGGACAAGAGTCAGGGAGGGCAGCTGATGGAGCGTATCAAGGGGGTGCGCAAGAAGCTCTCGCAGGATCTGGGCTTCCTGATCCCGGCGGTACACATCCGTGACAACCTGGATCTGGCGCCGCATGCCTACCGCATCACCCTGATGGGGGTGGCGGTGGGAGAGGCGGAGATCCACGCGAACAAGGAACTGGCCATCAATCCGGGGCAGGTACATGGAGAGATCGAGGGGATCCCCACCCAGGATCCCTCGTTCGGATTGCCCGCGGTCTGGATCGATCCGGCCCAACGGGACGAGGCGCAGGCGCTGGGATACACGGTGGTGGATGTGAATACAGTGGTGGCCACCCACCTGAGCCAGCTGTTGCAGGCCCACGCCCATGAATTGCTGGGCTACGAGGAGGTGCAGCAGCTGCTGGACAAGCTGAAACAGAGCGCGCCGAAACTGGTGGAGGAGCTGGTCCCCAATACCCTTTCACTGGCGGTCGTGCTGAAGGTGCTGCGCAACCTGCTGGAGGAAGGGATTCCCATTCGGGACATCCGGACCATCGCCGAAACCTTGGCGCAGTATGCGCCAAAAAACCAGGATCCGGGCATATTGACCGGTCTGGTACGCATTGCGCTGCGCCGCCTGATCTATCAGCACATCGCCGGCTCCGCGGACGAGCTGCCGGTGATCACCCTGCACCCTCAACTGGAACAGATATTGCAAAAATCCCAGCAGGTTTCGGAGGACGAGGGAGTGGCATTGGAGCCGGGTCTGGCCGAGCGGTTGCATACCGGTCTGGCAGAGAAGGCTCGGGAGCGCGAAGCGGCCGGAGAGCCTGCGGTGCTGCTGGTGCCGGCCCCACTCCGCCCACTGCTGTCCCGATTCGTGCGACACACCGTTGCGGGACTGCACGTGCTCTCTTACAACGAGATTCCGGACAACAAACAGGTACGCATCGTGGCCACGGTTGGTGGATGAGTGGTGAACCGGCTGCGGCCAGCGCCCTGAGCGGCGGGGGATAGAGTCGATGAAGTTGAAAAGATATTTTGCCAAAGAGATGCGCCAGGCGATTCGCCTGGTGCGTGACGAGCTGGGACCGGATGCCGTCATCCTCTCCAACCAGCGCAAGGAGGGCGGTGTGGAGATCGTTGCGGCCGTGGATTTCGAGCAGGGGCTGGAGCAGCTGACCGCCAATCAGCCGGTGACCGTGGTGGAGTCGCCTCCCCGGCAGCAGATGTCGGAGGAGGATTTCACCTACGATGCCAGGGGCAAGGTGGAGGCCGGACCGCCGCAGGAACGGGCGGTCAGGAACGATTTCGAACAGATGCTCCACCAGGTCAGCGAAAAGATGGAGCAGCTCGCCTCGGTCCCCGACGCAGGTGATGAACGGCCCAGCGAGGCGGCTCCTTCATCCGCTCCTCCGGCCCCATCCCGTCGTGACGAGTGGTGGGAGAACAGTGCCCATGCCGACGATCCCGTGTTCACCGAGATGCGCTCCGAGCTGCGTTATCTGCGGGGGATCCTGGAGAATCAGCTCTCCGGTCTGGCCTGGGGAGAGATGGGGCGCAGCTGCCCCCAGCGGGTGGAGCTGTTGCGTCGTTTGCTGGCTTTGGGCCTGAGTGCCGATCACTGCCGTTCGGTGGCGGACCGGATCAATGACTACACCGATCCGGATCAGGCGTGGCGTCAGGCGCTCAACCTGTTGATGGGGGAGTTGCGCGTCACCAACGATGACATCCTCAGCGAAGGGGGGGTGGTCGCTCTGGTGGGGCCCACCGGGGTGGGCAAGACCACCACGGTGGCCAAGCTGGCGGCCCGTTTCGCCTTGCGCCATGGCTATCAGGAGGTGGCGCTGATCACCACGGACAGCTACCGCATCGCGGCCTACGAACAGCTGCGTACCTACGGGCGCATCCTCGGGATTCCGGTTCGTGTGGTGAAAAATGCCGAGGAATTGGGTGCCGCGCTGGAGAGTTTCCAGCACAAGCGACTGGTACTGATCGATACCGCGGGAATGGGCCAGCGGGATGTGCGTCTCGCCGAACAGTTCAAGACCATTCTCGCGGGGGCGCCGCGGATCAAGAGCTATGTGCTGCTGGCTGCCAATGTCCAGGGAAGCGGGTTGAACGAGGTGGTGCGAACCTTCAAGCACCTGAAACCGGAGGGCTGCATCCTGACCAAACTGGATGAGTGTGTCTCGCTTGGCGGGGCCCTTTCCGTAGTGGTGGAACAGCGTTTGCCGGTGGCCTATCTCAGCGACGGGCAGCGGGTACCGGAGGATATCCAGCCGGCGCGTGCAGAGTGGCTGGTGGAGCGCAGTGCGGCACTGTTGCAAGAGAGCGAAGAGTCCATCGATGACGACACCATGGTACTGACGATGGGGGGAGTGAGTGCAGATGCTGGTATCTGAGATTTCATACGGACGGGCGGATTCCCTGAGTGCCGATCAGGCGGCGGGATTGCGTAGCCTGACCCAGCAGCACTCGGTTCGGGTCATCGCGGTGACCGGAGGCAAGGGAGGTGTGGGAAAGACCAACGTTTCGGTCAACCTCGCCCTGGCGATGAGGGAGCAGGGCAAGCGGGTGATGTTGATGGATGCCGATCTGGGGCTGGCCAACGTGGATGTGATGCTGGGGATCTGCCCCCGTTACAACCTCTCCCACGTGCTCTCGGGGGAGCGGCGGCTGGAGGAGATCATCGTGACCGGCCCCAAGGGGCTGAAAATCGTCCCCGCCTCGTCCGGGATCAAGGGTATGGCGGAGCTCACGCCGGCGCAGCACGGGATGCTCGTCCGTGCCTTCAGCGAACTGAGCTACAGCCTGGACGTGCTGCTGGTGGATACGGCGGCGGGCATCTCCGACAGCGTGATCAGTTTCACCAAGGCCTCCCAGGAGGTGATCGTGGTGATCTGCGACGAGCCCGCCTCGATGACCGATGCCTACGCCCTGATCAAGCTGCTGCACCGGGAGCACGGTATCAGCTGTTTCCACATCCTGGCCAACATGGTTCGCAGCAAGCAGGAGGGGCGCCGCCTGTACGAAAATCTCGCCCGGGTCACCGACCGTTATCTGTTCGTGGAGCTGAACTACATGGGCTCGGTGCCGTACGACAAACTGCTGCGCAAGGCGGTGCGTCAGCAAGGCGCCGTGGTGGAGCTCTATCCCGACAGCAGTGCGGCGCAGCAGTTTAAAGTTCTGGCCCGCCAGGCCGATAAATGGCCTGTGGCGCAAAGCAAGGGAAATGTGGAATTTTTCATCGAAAGGTTGATTCAGCACAGCCGCACGGCAATGGGGGCAGGAATATGAGGGGGGGATACAGTGCGGCAAGCCTGGCCACGTGCCGGGACGATCTGCTGGAACAGCACGCCGATCTGGTAAAGAGGATCGCCTACCATCTCGCCAATCGTCTGCCGCCCAGTGTGCAGCTGGACGATCTGGTGCAGGCGGGAATGATCGGGCTGCTCGATGCGGCGCGCAATTATGACGAATGCCGCAATGCCAGTTTCAAGACCTATGCCAGCATTCGCATCCGGGGTGCCATGCTGGACGAAATCCGCAAGAACGACTGGATCCCCCGTTCGGTTCACTCCAAGGCGAAGATGCTGGCGGAAGCGATTCGGGCGGTGGAGAACCGGGAGGGGCGGGATGCGCGGGCGCAGGAGATTGCCGACGAACTCGGCCTTTCCCTTGAGCAGTATCACGAGTTGTTGCAGTCCGCGAATGGCCAGAAAGTTCTGAGCCTGGACGAGGCGGTCTCGGAGGATGGCGACGGCAGTTTGCTGGATGCCCTGACCGACAACGGCCCAACCCCGATGGAGAATATGCAGGAGCAGGACGTCAAGAAGCTCCTTGCCGATGCCATCGCCAGTCTGCCGGAGAGAGAGAGAATGGTAATGTCACTCTACTATGACGAAGAGCTGAATCTGAGAGAGATCGGGCAGGTGATGGGAGTGAGCGAATCACGCATCAGCCAGATACACAGCCAGGCGATCATACGTCTGCAGGCGCGGATAGCACGTTAGCAAAGGGATTTATCCAACGAGATCTTGTGGGACGGGAGGTTGTTTTGGACAAAAACATGAAAATTCTCATCGTGGACGATTTCTCCACGATGCGGCGCATCATCAAGAACCTGCTGCGTGATCTGGGATTCAACAACACCAGTGAAGCAGACGACGGCAACACGGCGCTGCCGATGCTGAAGAACGGGAGTTTCGATTTTCTGATCACCGACTGGAACATGCCCGGGATGACCGGCATCGATCTGCTGCGGGCAGTGCGTGCTGACGAACAGCTGGCCGACATGCCGGTACTGATGGTGACCGCGGAGCAGAAAAGGGAGCAGATCATCGAGGCGGCCCAGGCAGGTGTCAACGGCTATATCGTCAAGCCATTCACGGCCCAGACGTTGAAGGAGAAGCTGGAAAAGATTTTCGAGCGTGTCGGCTGACAACAAAGAGAACAACACGATGTCCCTTGAAAATGTTTTGGGTAGCGAGGCTCTTTCGCTGGCAAAAGATCTGGTGAGAGAGATAGAACAAGGCGATGGAGAGAAGGCGCAGGAGATCATCGGCCGGCTTGCACAGAAAAATGACAGTCTCCTGCTTCAGGAGATTGGCAGGCTCACCCGTGAACTGCATACCGCGCTCAACGGGTTCAATCTGGACTCCCAGCTCTCCGGTATCGGGGAAGAGGACTTTTCCGATGCCCGGGAGCGGCTGCACTATGTGATATCGCTCACCGATCAGGCAGCCAACTCGACACTGAACGCCATTGAGGAGGCGGTTCCTCTCTGCGATCAGTTGCACGGCAGTGTTCAGGAGATCAGGGAGAGTTGGGAAAGGTTCCTTGGCCGGGAGATGAATGCAGAGGAGTTTCGCGTATTCAGCCGGCAGTTGAAGGGTTATCTTGGGGAGTGGGACGAACAGATTGCGGCCATCAAACAACATCTCAACGACATATTGATGGCGCAGGACTTTCAGGACCTCACCGGCCAGGTGCTGCACCGCGTTATCGAGCTGGTGGAGAATCTGGAGTCCAATCTGGTCGGCCTGATCCGGGTTGCCGGCGGCGGGGGGAGAAAGAACGAGAAGAAAGAGGGGTCGGATATCGAGGCGACGGGCCCCAAGGTCCCTGGTGTCGACAAGTGGGACACGGTATCCGGGCAGGGTGAAGTTGACGACTTGCTGTCGAGTCTTGGATTTTAAGGTGGTGTGAAATGGCACTTGATGCAGACGAAGAGATCTTGCAGGACTTTCTGGTCGAGGCAAGCGAGATTCTGGAGCAGCTTGGGGAGCAGCTGGTAGAGCTGGAGCAGAATCCGGAAGACGATGCGTTGCTCAACGCTGTTTTCCGTGGATTTCACACCATCAAGGGAGGGGCCGGATTCCTCAACCTGATCCCTCTGGTGGAGGTCTGTCATCGTGCGGAAGACGTATTCAACCTCCTGCGCAATGGCGAACGCAAGGTGGACTCCGCGCTGATGGATGTTGTTCTCCCGGTGGTGGATGTGCTCCACGAGATGTTCGAGAGCATCCGCGGGGGAGAGGAGCCCCGCCCCGCCAGTCCGGAGCTGCTGAGAGCGCTGGAGGAGCTGGCGGGAGGTGCTCCAGCAGAGGAGCAGGCCAGCGAGAGTTCGCCGGGTGAGCAGAACGCCCCCGCTGCTGCGGAGACCGCGAAACCGGAAACCCCCGCCGGCAGCAGCGCCGATGAGGAGTTCGATGCCATGCTCGATGCGCTGGAGAAAGAGAGCGAGCCCGA
>WFNS01000086.1 GCA_015488495.1 Gammaproteobacteria bacterium
AGCGGCGGGGACGGCTGGATCCCCATTCCAGGACGGGGGAACTCGCCAGCTGCCTGATCCGCATCTTCCGCGCCCTCTACGTCCAGACGGGGAAGGACCGGGAGGCGCTGCGCCACTGGCTGAACGACTTCAACCACCATCTGGGGGGGCGGCCGAGGGAGTTGATCCAGAGCATCACCGGCCTGGTCCATGTGCTGGACTATCTCGACGCCATCCGTGGCAAGATCTGACCTTTGCGCAACCCCGTGACCGCCCCGGAGAATCTCTGGCAACGGTGTGACGGCCCCTCCCGAATCGCTCCCCTGAATGCCCGGCCGGTGCGGGTGGTGGAATCGCAGGAGCAGGCGGCCACCAGCCTGCTGGTGGATTCCGCGGCGGAACAGCTGCTGCTGGAACGAATCCTCGAGGAGAGCAAGCCCCCGCTGCCGCCGGAGGGGGCAGGCTATCACTATCTCATCACCACCCCCTTCCGCTACCCGCCGCTGAAGTACGGCTCCCGTTTCGGCACGCGCACCCGGTGCGGGATCTTCTACGGCTCGCTGGCGGTACGCACCGCCCTCGCGGAATGCGCCTACTACCGGCTGCTGTTCTGGCACGGCATGGCTGCCCCCCCTCCCCGCAATCGGCTGGACACCGAGCACACCAGCTTCACCGTCCGCGTGAAGACACGGCACGGCATCCGGCTGGAGGAACCGCCTTTCGATCGTTTCCGGCAGATCATCGCCCACCCCGCCGACTACCGCGCGACCCAGCGGCTTGGCGAGGCGATGTATGAAGAGGGGGTGGAGGCGTTCAGCTATCCCTCCGCGCGGGATCCGGCGGGGGGCATCAACCTCGCCGTATTCCGGCTCGCCGCCATCGCCAGCCGGAAACCCGCCGACAACACCCAGTGGCTCTGCACCACCCGCGCCGACGAGGTCTCCTTCGTGGCGGCGCACTCCCGGGAGGCACGCTACCGCTTCCCTCTGGAAACATTCCTCCACGACGGGCGGTTGCCCCAGCCGGCCCTCACCTGATCGCCCGCTACAGCTTCACCCGTGGCACGGCGGCCAGCAGCCGCCGGGTGTATTGGTGCTGCGGGTTGGCGCACACCTCGGCGGTGGGACCGCGCTCCACGATCCGGCCGCCATACATCACCGCCATCTCGTCGCTCACATACTCCACCACGCCGATGTTGTGGGTGATGAACAGCAGGGTGAGGTTGCGCTCCCGGCGCAGCTCCAGCAACAGTTGCAGGATCTCGGCCTGCACCGACACATCCAGCGCGCTGGTCACCTCGTCACAGACGATGAAGCGGGGATCGAGCACCAATGCACGGGCGATACCGATGCGCTGCCGCTGGCCGCCGGAAAACTCGTGCGGATAGCGCCAGACGTAGTCGGGATCCAGTTGCACCTGCTCCAGGGTACGCCGCGCCCGCTCCAGGCGTTCCTCGTTGCTCTCGCCGATGCCGTGCACCGCCATAGGTTCCATCAGGGTCCGGGCGACGGTGAGGCGGGGATTCAGGGAGGAGACCGGATCCTGGAAGACGATCTGCATCCGGCGCCGGAACGGCCGCAGCTCCCTACGGGAGAGGCCGCCGATCTCCCGGCCCTCGAAGCGGATGCTGCCACCGGTGGGATCGATCAGCCGCAGGATGGACCTGCCGAGGGTGGTCTTGCCGCATCCGGACTCCCCCACCAGCGCCAGGATCTGCCCCTCCGGGATCTGCAGATCGATACCGTCCACCGCCCGCACATGATCGACGGTGCGGCGCAGCACCCCTTTCCTGATGGGGAAATGGACCTGCAGCCCGCGCACGTCGATCAGCGGCTTCTGCTCCCCGGCCGGCGGCTGCGGCAGGGAGGGCCGGGGCAGGTTCTCCGGCAGTGCGGCGAGCAGCTGGCGCGTATAAGGATGGCTCGGCGCGCCGAGCACCTCGCGCAGCGGACCCTCCTCCACGATCTTCCCCTTGCGCATAACCGCCAGCCGATCCGCCATCTGTGACACCACTCCGAAATCGTGGGTGATGAACAGGATGCTGGTCCCGCAACGCCGCTGGAGCCGCTTCATGAGCCGCAGGATCTCCGCCTGTACGGTGACATCCAGCGCGGTGGTGGGCTCGTCGGCGATGAGCAGATCCGGTTCACAGGCCATGGCCATGGCGATCATCACCCGCTGGCGCTGCCCGCCGGAGAGCCGGTGGGGATACTCCTCGACGCGCCGCGCCGCATCCGGGATCTGGACCTGCTCCAGCGCCTCGATGGCGCGCTGGCGCGCCTCCTCGTAACCCATCCCGGGATTGTGCAGTTGCAACGCCTCGATGATCTGATCCCCCACGGTGAACACCGGGTTGAGGGAGGTCATCGGCTCCTGGAAGATCATGGCGATACGGGCGCCACGGATCTCCCGTTTGCGCTCCTCCGACAGGGTCAGCATCTCCACCCGCTCCACCCGGCCGTCGTCGTGACGGTAGTCGAACAGGATCCGGCCGTCCGGGTGGGAACTGATCTCCCGAGGCAGCAACTGGATCACCGACAGCGCGGTCACCGACTTGCCGCTGCCCGACTCCCCCACCAGACAGAAGGTCTCCCCCCGGTCGATGTGGAAGCTGATCCCGTCCACCGCCTTGACCAGCTTGCCGCCGCTGCGCAGCCAGGTCTTCAGATTGTCGATCCGCAACAGCGTCATCGGCCGATCACCCTGGGCGGCAACGGATGGAAAAACATCTTTCCTTTCATGCGGCTCCCGTTCCTGTTCTCCACCGGCGGAAACTCCCGCTGGCTGCTTCCCATCCCGCGCCTGGTGTGCCATGAGGATCAATCGAACGCCAGCTCCCATTGCCGGGCAACCTTCTGCAACCGCCTGTCACGTGTCCAGATCGCGGCTGTATCCGACAACACAACAGAAGCCAGCAGGTGCGCATCGACGAACCCGATTCCAAGCCCCATCAATTTTCTGCGCTCGATCAGATACAGCACCTCCCTCTGGGAAGCGACCACTGCCTGCGGCAGATCGCTGAGCAATCGCAGCACCTCTTCCCGGTTGCGCAGATTCCCACAGGCCAGTTCACCAATCACGAAGGGGTGTATCACCACCTGACAGCGATTAAGCAGGTCGGCCAGTCGCTCATCTCCGCTCCGCAGATGATCGATCCAGACCGAGGTATCAACCAGGATCATTCCGGATCGGATCGCCGGCGCGGAACCGGCTCCAATTGCGGTTCGCTGCCACCCAGCTTTGCCAGCCGGCGAGCGCTCTCACGCTCGATCAGCGCACGCAACCCCTCACGAACCAGGGCGACCTTCTCCTTCAGCCCGGTAACCCGCTGCGCTTCGGCCAGCAACTCATCATCGATATTCAGTGTGGTTCTCATAAACGACGCCCACTCTCTACAGGCACTATACAACGCATCAATTGATGATATATTGGACATCATGAAGTCGCAAGGAGTTTGGCGGCGCGCTTCCGGCAGAGCGCGGAAGAGACGAAGTGCTCCAATGGACACAGAAGCCCCGGTTGAGCATACTTTGCCTTGACAGAGGCAACTCGAG
>WFNS01000087.1 GCA_015488495.1 Gammaproteobacteria bacterium
GGGAGATAGTAGAATGCCTCCCCCCGCCGCAGCGCGGCGATCACCGGCCGCAGCCCATGCCGGCGCAGGAAGAGCCTGCCCCGGTAGCGGGTCCGCCCACGGCTCATCAACCATTCGATCACCGGATTTCTCACCGGTTTGACCAGCCCGACGGTGGAAATCCGCCGCGTGATGGCGGTGGCACCGAAGTCGAGCGCCACCGTGTGCCCGGTCAAGAGGATCACCGGACGACCCGCCTCCCGGCAACGGAGCAGGTGCGTCATCCCCTCAATGGAAACCTTCCGATCGAGCCGCGCACCGCTCCCCCACCATAGCATCCCGTAGTCCAGCGAACTCTGGGCCAGCCGCCGGAAATAGTCCCGCGCCAACCGTTCCCGTGCCCCCTCTTCGAGCTCGGGGAAACAGAGCGCCAGATTCACCATGACGATATGCCGACGGCGATGATTGTAGTGATGGATCCGATCGCCAATCCATCGTCCCAGCCCTGCCCGGGCCCGCCATGGCAACAACCCGATCAGGCCATACAGCCCCAACGCCGCCCAGGTGGGCCAGTGGCGGGGAGCCAGAAGAGCGGGGGAGAATCGGGGAGAGTAGCCGTGGTCGCTGCGCCGGTTCAATGTAGTTCGCTCAGCAGACGCTGCATCATCCGCTCCGCCTGCCGCAGATAACCGCCCCCAAACAGATTGAGATGGTTGAGGATGTGGTAGAGATTGTACAGATCCCGGCGCACGCCGTATCCTTCGTCCAGCGGCCAGACCTCCTCGTAGGCGGCGTAGAACTCCCGGGAGAAACCGCCAAACAGCTCTGTCATGGCGATCTCCGCCTCCCGGTCCCCATAGTAGACCGCCGGATCAAAGATGACCGGCTCCCCCGAAGGGAGCACCGCCTGGTTTCCCGACCACAGATCCCCGTGCAGCAGGGAGGGCTCGGGCTGGTAGGTGGTGAACAGGCCGGAAAAACTCTCCAGCAACTGTTCCCCCTGCTCCAACAGCCTGCCGGAGTATCCCTTGCGTTCCGCGAGACGGAGCTGGTAACCCAGCCGGTGCTCCCGCCAGAACACGATCCAGTCGGAAGAGAGGGAATTGATCTGGGGCGTGCTGCCGATGGTGTTGTTTCGCGTCCAGCCGAACGCCTCCGCGGTCCGGCGATGCATTCGGGCCAGTGCGCTACCCAACGGTGCAGAGGCCGTAGCCCCTTTCAGCGGCAGATACTCCAATACCAGCCAAGCCGACTCCCCCGAGACTCCCAGGCAGATCGGCTCGGGCGCTCGTACCGTTTCGTTTTCCCGGATCTCCCTAAGCCCTTCGGCCTCGGCGGCAAACATCTCCATCCTGGAGGCACGATTGAGCTTCACGAAAAACTCTCGTCCGTCCTTGCCCGAGAGCCGTACTGTTTCATTGATACACCCACCGCCCACCGCCGCACACGCCTCGACGACGAAGGGGTCACCAGTGGCCACTGTAATCCGTTCCGCGATCCGATTCCAGTCCATACCAGCATATAACCCGGCAACACAATATCTGCGGACGGCGATCCTCTCAGCGTCTGGATTCCGGGACTACCTGCAGACTGGGCGGCATCCGTTTCACCGACAGGTTGTCCCGCACGAAGGTTCGGTAGGGCAGCTCACCCACGTAACGCACCATCGCCAGATAGGTGACCACGAAGGTGAACAGGGTACTGGCAAAGTATCCCGCACCGTAGAACGGAAAGCCCATATTCAGGCTGACAAATGTGAAGATGGTGTTGGTGAGCAGGAAGATCCCTTGCAACACCATCACCAGGCGCCGGAAATCGAAATAGGTGAGGATGATGAATTGCATCACCAACAGCACGTGGAAAAAGGCACCGAGGACACCGAAGCGAAACATCCCGATCTGCGTGTAGCTGAAACCTATCAGCTCATAGAGCCGCGGCGACAGCAGCAGCAACACCACCGCGATCGCTCCCTGCAACACAATCATGCTGCGCAGACCGCTGGTGAGACTGGAGGTGATCCGCCCGAGATTCTCCTTGATCCTTTCAAAGTTGACGTGCCGCTGGATATCCCGGTAGAAACGCAGGTACTGCATGAAAAAGTTGGTCTCCACGCTGATTACGAACATCGCCAGTCCGGGAATGATGGAGAGATAGGCCAGGAACATGGCGGCATCGTAATCCGGATAGGAAGGCATCCCGGGAATGATCATCTCCCGCTCTGGAGCAAAGAGCCACATGATCCACTTGTCCACCCAGATGGCCAGATTGTAGAACAGACCCGCCAGGGCCAGCTCCCAGTAGCGGCGGAAATATCGGACGAAGCCAAAAGGATGCTTGGCATCAGCCTTGTATTCCGAAAAGATATAGGCGATCAGCCCGAACATGATCACGGCCAGACCGATGGAAAAGCCCATCAGCATTCCCGCCAGCGAATAAGTGCCTGCGAACAACCAGGCCAACACCAGCGACAGGATCAGGCCGACAAGAAAGGTGGTGGAGATCACGTGATAGGCCTTGAGCGCTGTCAAGTAAACGGCGATCACCCACAGCCCGGCAACCAGAAAATAGTTGACCACGGCCGTCACCCGAATCAGTGGATCGAGTTCAACATACCAAAGGTAGAATATCCCCACCAATGGAAATTGGCTCGCATAGACCAATACAAGGGAACCCAGCAACATCCCTGGGACCTTGTCCAACATCTTTTCCCGATCACGCTCCTCTTCACTGGACTCATCCCCTGCTGCAAACACCAGATCGGCCAGATAACGGGTCACCACCATGAATACCGGCGCGGTGAAGGCCAGCGAAAAGGCGAAATTATAGATGATAATGAGTCGGAACTGAGCGATGGTCTGATAGCCGGCAACATCGCTTATCCAGATGATCAGAAACAGCGAGAGAATGGTCAGTATCCATGGACCAGCAGTCACCCAGGTGGAGTAGAAAAAACCCGCCAGGATACCGAGGAGGTCATCCCGCTGAACCAGTTTCCGCAGGTTGAATCCAACGCCCGCCATCAGCTCGCCTCCTCAAGGACCGCTACATTACAACGCTGGCGACACTGCTCGTACAGATCGCGATAGGTCTGATCGAAATCGGTCTTGTTGTAATAACGCCGAATTCGCTCACGGATGCCGTCGCTGCAGCGCTGATACCAGAAAGGGTCCGTAAGCAACCGCTCCACCGCCTGTGCCGTCGCCGCCGGATTGGACAACGGTGTCACACTGCCCCCCGGGGGTGGGGGGTTGGCATCATGATGATCCGACAGCAGGATTTCCTGGCATGCCCCCACATTGGTGGCCACCACTGGGATTCCAGCTGCCCCCGCCTCAAGAATGACCAACGGTTGCCCTTCACTGATGCTGGTAAGCACCACCACGTCAACGCCACCCAGGTACTCTTCCAATCGAACCTGCCCGGTGAACGTGATGATATTCTCCAAGCCCATGTGGTTCACCATCTCAAGGCACTCCTGAAAGTACTGCTCCTCCTCATCGGTGGACCCCATAATCAATGCTTGCAGGTCCGGAATGTTCTCCTGCAGGATGGCGCAGGAACGGATGAAGGTCTTCACATCCTTGATCTGAACCACCCGCCCGATGAGAGCAATGGTCGGCGGCCTACCCCCCTCTTTTTTGGGGATCCTCGCATAGCGTTCAATATCCACCCCATTGGGAATGACCACCATCTTCTCA
Organism: Gammaproteobacteria bacterium; assembly: GCA_015488495.1. Classification (GTDB taxonomy): domain Bacteria; phylum Pseudomonadota; class Gammaproteobacteria; order Thiohalospirales; family Thiohalospiraceae; genus DRMK01. The sequence continues at coordinate 3,678 of WFNS01000087.1, forward strand.
CGCTGCGCACCATCCATCAGCTGAAAAACCTGGTTGCCCTCGAACAGGGTGATGATCTTGTACGCCGCATCATAGACACAGCGTGAGTAGGCGGTAAAGGCTTTCACCCACATCTCGCTCAACTGGCGCGGCAACCGGTGCACACTCAGGCTGTCCTCTTCCATTTCATAAAACCAATTGGCCATCGCAATCTCGATGCGCCGCTCATTGGTATAGATTCCATGCTCGGTGAGCAACACGGGACAGCCGGTCTCCAGTCCGGCCCTGGCAGCGAACAGGCCGGCATAACCGGTAGAAGGGGAATGATAGATGCGGGCTCGTGGCATCTCGGCCAACAATACAGAATAAATGCCACCGAACAGGGCGCGCCACGACCAGAAGTAATCCAGAAACGAGGTTTCCGGATAGGTTTCGTTATACATCCGTACCAGCATCTCCCATGCATAGCGAGAGTCCAGCAGGATGTTTGCTCCAATCCGCCCCCTGTGAGGGGAGAGAATCGCTCTTACTTCATCCAGATCCTCCAGTCCTCCATCGGACAGCAGTCGCAACAGGGGCTCTTCGAGGCGAGCCAATAGTTCCCTTTCCCCTGACATGCGCAGATCTCCCTTCGGGATTCTCTGCAGCACGATCTTTGTGGTCCCAGCCACGTTGTCGGGCAACTCATACCGGTAGGTGAGATCGGCATCCGGTGCAACGAGAAACACCAAGTGGAAAGAGAGATGGGACTGCGCCTTGATCAACTCATGAGTCCAAGAAGAGACCCCTCCAGAAACAAAAGGATAGCTCCCTTCCAGAATGATGCAGACGTCCGCTCGTGACTGATTGCTCTCCATCTATATCTCCTCGGCTACGCCCGTCATCCAGCCATCTTCAGTAATGTCGCCGGACCTCTCATTGTGCTCCACCCTGGACCCCTTCGACCTTGGACCAAAGACGGATGACATCAGCGACCCTTGGCTGCTGTTTGCCCGGTCCCTCTGCAACGATCTTCCACCTCTTCTGCAACAGCTTTCGCAACTCCCCGTAGCGACCAAGCTTGTAGAGGCATTCTGCATACCAAAGCAACAGTTGCGGCTCCTCTTCCCGGAACTGAAGCGCTTGCTGGAGCAGTTCGGCCGCTTCACCAACCTTGTCGGTTCGAATCAGCAGACGGCCCAGGGCAAGAGTCGCCTGATAGTTGTCCGGCTGCAACTGCAAGACCCTGCGATAGATACGCTTTGCCTTCTCCCTGTTGGCCTCTTCCCGATCCTCCTCGAGCAACCCGGTAAAGGCGTGGTCGTCATAGAGGCGCGCCTGCCGTAACAGGATATCCACGTCATCAGGTGATTCCGCTGCCGCCCTGTCCACCTGAATGGCAGCTTCCAGAAAACTGTTTTCGATCCGCGTTATCGCCGAGGCAGCCATAACCCGAATCGAATTGTCGGGGTCCACCAGAGCACTTCGCAATGCAGGAGCAAATGCTGGCCTGAAATATTTACTCATGAGAACAATGGCGTCCCGCTTCTGCTGCAGAGTACCGTTGGCCAGGATATCCCGAAAAGAGTCTGGTATCGCCGGCCCTTTCAAACGACCATGCGCCTCAAGAAAGTCGGCCAATTCGCTGAGCTTATCCGGCTTATCCTTAGGGAACAGGCCCAGATACCACTCTTCGAAACTGGTGGTAGTCTTTTGATACCAGGCATGCAGCGCTATGGTCAGCAGCGTCCCCACCACACCAATAGGACCAAAGGCTGCTGTCCCCACCAGAAAGAGGTTCGCGGTACGCCGTTTCACCCCCCCGGGACAGCGGAAGATCTTTTGCTGCCAAAAGTAGAGTAACGCCACCAGCAGGACGTGCAGCAACACCGCAGCCCAGACAGAAAGAAGCTTTCCCGCAGTCACAAAGAGCAGCAGCAGCTCCAGCACGAGGGTGATCATCAACACCACCGCGAACTGCAACTGACAGGAGGAAAAGCGCCTCTCCGGACGTTGTGCCAGCGGAGTGATGTATTTACTTTTTACTGTTGGAGCAACCATAGTCTACCATCTGCTCTCTGTAAGAACGGAAATCACTCTGGCGTGTGCAGATCCTGAATCCTCACGGTCCAGGACGCCTCTTTCAACCGCCCTCCCAGTTCGTTCTGAAGAGCAGCCAGCAAACGTTCCTCCACGATACGCGCGTTTCGTGTTGGCGTAGCCGGCAGGATGATGGTGAACTCCCTCCCATTGTTGCGTCGGTCGAAGGCCAGGTCCGTAGAGCGAAGCACCTCCTTGACAGCATTGCTCAAAGCCAGGGGAGCCTGGGAGCGCAGATCCTTTGGCAATTCATCATAGTTTTGCAATGAAATGTCGATCTGTGCGAGGGCAAAGTTGTGCCGTCGCGCCAGGGAAGTAAGAAATGCGGTCTGGCGAGTATAATAATTGGAAGAGAGAAACAGCCCACTGTCATCGACAACACTGTTCTCCTTGGCGAAGTGGAACCGCTTGGCATTGCCATATACGGTACCAATCCACTCGCAGACCACCTCGAAGTTCTTGATGGTGGTCCAGCCCAGTTCGATGAAGTCCAGCTCTTCGATCTTGAGCATGCCAATCACTTCACCGGTGTCGGCATTGATCAGCGGACCGGCCAACACTCCCTGCCGATCCAGAATCGGTTCATCATCCTCGTTGGCGACACTCAATATCCGTTGCCGGGTAACCACCTCCTGAAACAGGGGATGTTCGGCGCCAATGACCCGCAGATATTCATCCTTCCCCGTCCAGCCCGTGTGCACCGCCGCCTCCAGCACATCCTGGCTCAAGATAAAAACGGAAGATTTACGAGGGCTCATCACTGCCCGAACCATATCCATGATGCTGAACAGCACCTTTCCGGAATCGAGCTGCTCGAGCGACTTCACCGCCTGATGCATGGAGATGACGGTGCGCATTTGGCCCGCTACCCTTGTCTCCAAATCCTCTCTGATGCGCTGTTGCCGCTGATAGGCCTCGGCGATGACCCGCTCCTTCTCATGCGCCTCTTTCAGCTCCTGGCGCAGCAACTCCCGCTCCCTCACATGGCGCATACGCAGCTCCCCCAGCAACACGGCAGCTACGAACCACATCAATGGATGGCGAACTATGCTGTAGAGGTAATCATAGAGATCCTGGTTCAATGCTTGCCCTGGCATTCCACCAGCCAGTAGCACGACAGTAGATACCAGCGCAGCCAGAACCCCTTCGGCTGTGCCATACTGCACCGTCACCAATAGCACGATCAGCCAGAAGGGGTGTGGAGAGACCGACCAAAAAGAATCCCCATCAAAAACCAGCCGATCCAGGAGGATCGCCACCAAAAAGAACAACCCAATCTCCAGGAGCGCCGAACGCCTTACACCAAGGATCCGGACCGGCTTGTGTTCCCACTCCTTTTCTTCCCTCTCGAGAACACCCCCGGTAGCATTGGGGCGCTGAAGTATGTCGGTTCTCATTGTTTGCCTTCCGTCATCATCTGTTCTGACAGCTTTTTCACCAAGCGCATCACCAGTCTTTGCGCAGCCTCAGTGACACTATCTCGTCCCAGATAGGCGCTCCCCGCCTCGGACGCACTGACAGCCCACAAGACGGTGCCGTCCGTCCGAACCAGGCGGATGTCGACACCAACCACCGGCTGTTTGCGAAAACCGTATCGGTATCCATATTCGGTAACGAACCCCACCAAGACTGCATCAGCACCTGCTGCCCGAGCCATGGCGAGAGGGTTATCGGAAGCAGAACCGTCACTACCATTTTCCAGCAGTGGAGACTCCTCAATATCGAATACCCCTTGCTTGCGCAACTCTGTCGCCAGAATTCCAGCCAAGGCGATACCTGCCTTTGGGTGAACCGTCAGATTGCGAAAGGGCGGAACGAGTACCTTCATGTGCCGCTGAGGAGCGGGAGAATCGCTGATGTAATCCCGCTCCAGATGCGAACCGGTGGAACAACCCGCCAACCAGAGCGCCATTCCTCCCAATAGCGCGAAGACAACGATTCGGTAGCATCCGTTTACAAAGCCGGTCATGTCTCCTCTCCCCTCGCCTTTCTGCCGGTCGCGGCACTCCCAGACTCGGTCGGTGCCTGGCCGACATCATCCTGGGACTCCCCCGGACAACGCAGTTCGCCATGATCCACCTCTCCCAGTTCATTCACCAGTTCTCGCACCACTCGCTGTGCCACCTGGTTGAGGCTCTCCCGACGCAACAACCCCTTCCCGCTAACGCTGCGGCTGGCCGCCCACAGCACCTGCCCATCACAGCTGCGCACCAGGCGAACACTCAACCCCACGACCGGTTCTTCACGCAGACCGTGCTGATAATGAAATTCTGTCACGCTTCCCAGCAGAACAGCGTCCACTCCCAGCTTGTGTGCCAGTTGCTGGACACGAGACGGTGTCGAAGGAATCCCTCCCTTCTCGGCCTGCTCCGCCGCCACCTGTTGATACAGGTCGTCCTCTTCCCGAATATTGAACGAACGCTGCCGATAGAGCTCTGTAGCCATCAACCGGGTCAAGATTTCCCCCGCATTCGGGTACTCGCTCAGGTTTTCAAAAGGCAGTACAGCAACCAGTGGCGCCAGAGGAGAGAGCACACGATTTTCCAGTTCATTTCTCTCAATCCCTTTGTTGATCCCACACGCCGAAAGAAAAGGGAGCAATACCGTCAATACCACCCAAAGCGAACCAAAACGTTTACCGCGCTTTTTTTCCATCATCACACTTTATCCTTTGCCATACCTGTTTAATCTGGAGCTACCGGACACAGAGAATCGACCTGGCCAAATTGGCTTCAAAATCGCCACAGCAGATACCCACCCGCCCGGGTATACCGGGCATATTCACCGCGGTAGGGTCCCGCGCTATGAATAAATTTCAGACCTGCTTCAAAACCAAGCCGGGCTTCGTAAGAGAGCGTGGCCGTAACATACGGTCCCCCTGCATCGTTGCGCGGATCGAAGCTGATACCTGCTCCCGCCTCATAACGCAGATAATCGCTCAACCGATCGAACCACATGGCATCTACGGAGTGCACCTGCCGCGATACCACCGGCAACGGATGATACGCCACACCACCATAGTATCGCGTATCCACCGAAGTGCGCTCTTCCAGGGCCAAGCGATATCCGACACTCAACCGAGGGGCCATTTCCTGCAGCAGCAGCCGGCCTCCCAATTTCAATCCATAGCTGGCCGCAACGCTGTTATCATCCTTGACGCCATAATTTTGTATTGATGCCGAAACGAAGGTGGAAAAGGACTCCTCTGAGGGACGCCGCCAACCATCCCGGCCCGGTCGTTCCCAGCCCACGGTCAGCCGATCGACCGTGCCACCATCAACGACACCTTCGACATATCCCCATGCCCGAGCATGATAGTCGGCTGCCACCCAGACTCTCGCCAAATCCAACCTCTGTGAATATTCCGCGCTGAAGCCGATGGCATCCTCATTTCCTCCGGAAAGGGAAAAACGCGCATCGGCTGCCCAATCGAAACGCCTCTGCATGAACAGCTGAAAATAATCTCTCTCTCCACTGAAAGAGCCGAGAGGACCATCAATGCGACGTAGTTCATTGTCCCGTATCGAGCGATGCTCATAGAGAAAGCCCAGCTGGGTCCACTCTCCTATCACCGTGTGCCCCTGCAGCTGCTTGATATATTGCCAATCGGCATCGTGCAGCTGCTGCCAATCCAGATCCAGACGCAGCCGAGGACCGTATTCGTACAACAGACCGGCTTTGGCCGCGATCACCGTGGGGTCCTCCTGCCCCATGTCCAACGCTTGATTGTAGTAAGCCACCGCCTGCTGCCATTGGCCAAGACGTGCTTCGACAGCCGCCATGTCCGGCAGCAGCTCCACCTTGCCGGGATATTGTTCGTGGAGATCGGCGAGCTTGCGACGCGCGGCGAACAACTTTCCGCTGTCGGCCAGCCATAACGCTTCCAGTCGGGCCAGGCGCAATGCCGTAGCCTCTCGTTCCCGCACAGGCTGATGCTCCTTCACCTGTTCCAGCGCGGGCTCCGGCCTGGCAATCAGATCCACTGCGATATGGGTATCGTCTTCGGCACGCACCTGAAACCGAACGCTCCGACCTGCATGGAGTAACAGGCTGTCATAGCCGATAGTACCCCAGTCGATCCAGCCGTTGGTGCGAGCATCGATCCCTGCGATCAGGGAAGGCGGGAGTGCCCTGGAAAAACGCAATACCAGTTCCCGCCCGTCGACATCGTGCAACACACTCACCGGCTCGCTCCACACGAAAAGCAGCCTCAGCCGTTCGGTATCCGACTCAATCCGCAGCTTGACACTCTCTTCGGAAAAAGCGGACTGAAGGGAAAGAAGCAGCAGCGCGACCGCTACCACCAGCCTGAGCAGATTCCTCCGGAGGCGCATCATATCGCCCCCCCGGCTGCCAGCACCTCTCCCGCCTGGTCGATCTCACCAATCTCAAGGAGCACGGTGGCAAAATCAGCCCTCAATTCTCGATTTTCTGGATGGGCACCCAGCAGTTCACGGAAAGCCAGCAACGCCCTGTCATGCTCGCCCACCCGATAAAGGCTCTGTGCCCGCACGACCGCTTTGCGCATATCTAGCTTCGGTTCCCTCTCCAGTATCTGCACCACTCGCCGATAGTATGGAATCGCAAGCAACGTTTTCTGCTTCCGTGTCAGGAGTTCGGCATAGAAAAAGTTGGCTTCGTAATCCCCTTCGCTGTGTTTCAGGTAACGTCCCAGCAGCTCATAGGCATCGTCCCAACGCTCTTCCTGGTAAGCGAGCAGGCCCAACCGACGCAACATGTCGGGGTCATCTGGATCGATTTCCAACAGACGCCGGCTGGCCACCAGCGCCAGATCGGTGAAGCCAACCTGATCGGCCCGACGAATGTAGCGCCGTAGTTGCGCTGCGTCTTGACTCTCTTCGATGGCCCGGGTGAGGATCAATCTCAAACGAGGATAGTCCTCCTCCCGCTGCAAAATATCCATCTGGAACTCTACTGGCTCACCACTATAGCCAAGAGCCACCAGATCTTGCTGCCCCATCTTCAACACCTGTTCAGTAGCGCCGATATCCAGCAACCGCTCCAGCCATGCCAGGCGCTCTTTTCCTTTTGCCTGTCTTGCCCGCTCTTCTACCCACTGCACTCCAAATGGCTCAGGCCGGGGTCCCCAGATATAGAGCAATTGACTGACGTCGGGACTTTGTGCTGATTCGTTGGCCGCCAGATTCATGAATATCCGCTCTGCAACCAATTTGTCTCCCAGTTCCAGTGCTCGATAGGCCAGCTCTCGCTTCTCCTTTTCGTTGAGACCTGGATCCCTCAGACGCTGGCGCAGCAAGGCAAGCAACTCCTTTTTTCGCCCCGCTTTTTCAAGCTCCGCCTCATAACGATATACGATCCCTTTTCTTTCCTTCTTTCCCAAGTCGGACCGAGCCAGTTGCTGGCGCCAGAAAGCAAACAGTTCCTCTTTCCGGTTCTCCTTACGCAGCAGTGACTCGTAACGGTAGGTGAACGCCTCTCGTTCCTCGGGCGTCAGCTCCGGCCGCTCGATCTGGTCACGCAGATAGGACAGCAGCGTCTGCCAGCGATGGTTGTCTCGCAGCGCCACTTCGTAACGTTCTCCAAACTCCCGGCGCAACTGGTCGTCCAGATCACTGCGCTGTAATTGCTGGCGCAAAAAGGCCAACCGTTTCTCTTCTCGCCCGAGTTTGCGTAGCGTTTCTTCGTAACGGTAGCTGATCTCCCGTTTCCTTTCACTGCTCAGATCGCTACGGGCCAGTTGCCGGTCCCAGAAAGCGAACAGTTCCGCATACCGGCCAGCACCTGCCAACGCCTGCTCGTAATAGGCGGTCCATCTGCCGCCCCGCTCGCCATAGCCCTGCAAGTAGGTGAGCGCGTCCTCATACTGCCCCAGATCCAGAAAGAGACTCACCAGAAACTCCCGGGCACGCGGACCAAAAGCGGTGGGGTACTTGCGAGCCATCCGCCGTAGAATATCCGCAGCCTCCACCATCTCTCCCTCGGCGGCCAGGAGATAGGCAAGGTCGAGATAGTCAGATGGTTTTGCCTCATAATCCTCGACAATCCGCTTGAGCACCTCAATCTGCTGGCGATAGCGACCCTCGGCATTGTAAAGTTGTGAGAGATGTCGCAATGCCTCTTCCGAGGGCTGCGCCTCCGCCCTTTTCTCCAGGCTACCGAGATAATCGTGTGGTCGCTGGGTCTGCTGATAGTATTTGCTGAGCCGCAGCCTCGCTTCCAGATTATCCGGATTCTTCTCTACGAATCCCTCCATCAACTCGACCGCCTTGCCCATTTCTCCATAGATCAGGTAGAGGTCGGATAAGGGCAGTACCACATTGGCCGAGACGTCCCCCTTGGCAAGCAAATTTTCATACTCCGCCCGGGCAGCGGTGTATTGCTGGTTTTTGTAGTGCATCAGCGCCAGCTCCGGTGGGCGGGGATAGACCAGATAGCCCCCCACCAGTCCCAGCACAACCACCAGCACGACGATGGCATGCGCGCTTCTCATCTATACCGTCTCCTGCCGGTAATCGATACGAACCTGCACCATCCGGGGGTGCCCTTCAACTGGAAGCACAAACCGCAACTCCTTTTTGTTGTCCACATCTACCACTCGGTATTCTGCCTCCCCTCCCTCATGGGAGATCCGGAGCCGATACCGGCCCGCATGGGGTACCTTCCATACCATCCTGCCCTCTCCAAACCCTTGTGTATTGAAGCTGAAAGAATCCGTCCCCCGCTTTACCCCCCATATCTGCCAACTGGAGGTCACAAGATAGGGAATGGCCGAGGAAGGTTCACTGGTACTGTCTGCGTATTCACGCAATGCGACGATCGCCGTGGGCACCGATTTGTCCAAGGTGACGTAGAGGGAACCCTGATAGTGATACTGGCCCACAACCCCCTGAGAGTTTGCAAAATCGACGGCAGAATATACGCTCCGATCGAAACGCACCGTCTGCAGCGCCCCCCTGTTTTCGATGCGCCATTTCCGCTCTGCCTCCTTTTCTATACGGGTGCTGAAAAATCCCTCTGCAATTGCAGCATAGTGGCTGGTCGCCAGGGGAATGATCGGCTGGCTGCGGGCATAGTCCAGGTTCGCCCGTACTGCATTGAGGCTGGCGAGTTTTTCCCCGGAATACATGTGATAGTAGACCCCTATCGGCTTGATACGGATGGGGGTCTCCGTGTTTTTCAGTGTGCGGATGAGGTGCCGATAGCCGAAAAACTGCTCCGACCACTGATCGGTATAGATATTCTCATTGCTGTTCGAGGCATAGATCTGCAACTGGCCACCGACCCACCTGCCCAACGGAGAAACCCAGGCGTAGGAGGGGTATTTACGGTCCAGACGCGTATCGCCACCATTGATGTTATACAGACCCAGTTTGCGAGTAGCCTCAATGGCAGCGGGAAAGGGATTCGTGTCCCCCGACCACTGATAGACAACTACCCTCTTTTCCGGCGGAAGCAGTGCATTGATGAAATCAACGGCCCCCTCGATCTCCAGCTCGAGGCTGAATGGTCTGACCGCATAGGCGCGAGGCGTGACATATCCCGTCTTGTCGTAATAGTCATTATAGTCATCCTTCTCCGCAGTGATTCCGGTCTTCACAAACATCGACCTCCCCCCGGAGCCATCCCACGGTTTGGCGTACAGCTTCAGAAACGGCCGCTCTTTATCGGGATCAGCGTTGGCAAAGAACCTCCAGTCGTAAGGATGACTATAGGTGTGGCTGCCCGCCTCCACCTGCGGCAAGGAAAAAATCTCTCGCGCTACCTGCAGGCTTTTGGGGCTGCCATGCCACGCCGGATCGAGATCTCCGGCAATGGGTGCAACGGTAACCGGCAAGTCGGGGTAGGCCTCGATGATCTCCCGTTTGACGATCTCTGCGGACAACACCCCCTTGTTTCGATAGGGATAGATCTCCGTGAAATTGTTCCAACCATCGCCATCGATGTGGCTGAAAAAGATCCGTCGTCCCGCCAGCGTAGTAGTATCCGGCTTGGGCAGGTCATCGGTAGCCAATGTCCGACGGAAAAATTCGAAAGGGTTCAGATACCACTGGAGAGTATCGGTCGCTTCATTGTCAAAATAGGCGTAGCCCGAAGCGACCCACCCTCCCTTGCGGGTGATCACCACCAGATCGGCATCAGTCGCGGGATCGCCTCCCTGCCTTATCTTCAGACAAGAGTAACCCTCGCCTTCCATGACCGTCAGCCGTTCATAGGCGGGCAGAACCCCATCGATTTCGCGTTCAAAGTCCACCAGACGGGGATCGCGAAACACCACCTTCGAACGGTAGGTAAAGGGAACCCACTCGTCTGCACCACGAAGTCCCAGCTTTTCCCAGAAATGACGAATCGCCTCCTCCCGCCTGGAATAAGAAGCTCCGGCGGGATCCTGCTCTCCAAAGCCACCCACGACGATCAGGCGCTTACCGGCATCAAGAACCTCTCCAGCCCAGCGGATGAAGGGAAGCGGGTCCTCCATATTCAGCGCGTCCCATACCAATACCCCCCGCAGATCAGGCATGCTCTGCGGCGGGGGCAGAGGCTCATTGATATCATGATAGCGAACCACCAGTCCCAAATGATTGAGGGGCATCTCCGCCAGACGATGAACAACCGAGAGCCCAGGTTCGGCCACCGATTTGCCGTCATACAGGGCCAGCACGGTCCGGGGAAGGGGCTCCGCGCAGCACAGCGAAGCCTGCGCCGCCAACCCGAAAAAGAGAATCCAGCGAAAAAGCAGCCCCCTTCTGTTCATAGTCGCGGCTCTGGAATGATCTGATCCAATGCCACGGTGGCCACGTAGGGCTTGAAACCATTGGCTCGCTGTACCCGGTAGATGGCAGCGATTCCCTCTCGATCCTGGGGCTCCCAGTAATCCAGGGTGAATATTTCGAGCGAAGGATTCCGCCTCTTCGCATCATTCAGGTAACCGAGCTGCCGCTCATAGAGCGCCTGTGGAACCCGCTTGTAGGACTTGGTCTTGAAATCGTAATCCGCGTATACCGATTCCCCCAACACGATGTCGATATCTTCTGCGACCTGGGGCAGGATCTCATACGCACGGTTCAGCATGATCTTGATACCGGGATAGTGCTTACGAATGGTCTTTACCAACCGAATCGCCGCTTCGGTCATCCCGCGGTAACGTTCCGGCTCCTCTCTTTCCATATGCAACGGGGTATCCAGCGTATCGAGAAAAATCCCGTCGAAGCCTTGATGCAACAAACCGGGAATCAATTCGTAGATGACTTTCTCGGTCCAGCGCCGCTGCCGAATGTCGATACCGTAGCTCCCCTTCCAGTTGGGATTCTCTGCCATCAGCAGCTCACTGCCAACCAAGTCGCGGAAATGATGCCGATAATCCTCCGCCTCTCCCAGGCTGAGATACCCGAGCAGTGTCTTCCCCCGCTCCGAAAGAGGCTCGAGTTCTGGCCGGTGATCGCTATCGAGAACCAACAGGGAGTAACCCCCGAAATCCTGCGGTAATGCCTCGTCGGAATAGTAGGCCAGCCAGCGACCCACCTCTTCTTTCCCGGCATTCATCGCCCAAACGGAAGGCAATAGCGCCAGACAAAGGACCATTGAAATCAGACTTCGCTGCATAGCTTGGTAAACTTTTCCCTGTACTCACCGGAGCGACGCCCGTGAATGTCCTCGGCGGCGTCGAACCCGACTGGTCATTTCTTCTTGAACGCTAACTCCCGCAGAGTTCCCTTGGTAACACCCTTCGGCATCCTGCCGTTATCATTGTGCAGCATCAGACATCCCCCGAAACAAACAACGCTGGATCTTTTCGCCCAACGATGATTCATCGAATCATCGGCGCAGTTCCCACCATCCACGTCCGATTCATCAATAGCGTCATTTTTATGACGTCGCCATAATTTCGACGCCCATTGTTGTAATTATATTGTCGATAAAGCATTTTTTACAATCAACCTTGTGTTTTTGATACCACATGGTCCTCTACCTCGTAATATGAAAAACATGCTCAGTGGTTATCATCTTCTTTTGGCCAGATAAGATAGAAAAATCAGCGTTTTTATACACATTTGATCATTTAGGCCAAGACACCCCATTCTCCACCCTCGGGATTCACTGCAATCACACGACAAAACACAACCAATAAGACGTAATCAATTGATACCGATATAAATAGATCGAACTGGCACGCTCCGCACCGGCTGCTCCTACCACGCATTCAGTGAGCAGTTGACCTTGCCCCTCTTCATTTTTTCACAGAGTTATCCACAAACCTTGTCGGTGGGGAATATTGTTCTTTCGACACAGGCAGTTAATTCAATATGTGAAGAAAGATTATCTTCAATAGCGCCTAACTCTACATACGGGATATGTTATCTTAGCCCATGCGTCGCAGTTTAGCGACATCTGATTTTATTTCTCCATTCCCAACTACACTGGTTACACTGGAGCACATGTCCAAAGGGCCCATCCTGCGCATCGCTGTTCCCTCTCCGCTGCGGCGCTGTTTCGACTATCTGCCGCCGAAGCGGGCGGAGGGGGAGCTCCCACGGGCGGGAATGCGCGTGCGGGTTCCCTTCGGCAGGCGCACCGTCACCGGTATCGTGCTGGAATGGGCGCAAGATAGCGACGTGCCGGCGAATCGCTTGAAGCCGGTCCTCGAGGTACTGGACCGGGAGCCGGCGCTGTCCCCCGATCTGCTGCGTCTGCTGGTCTGGGCGAGCCGTTACTACCACCATCCGGTTGGTGAAGTGGTCCTGGGCTCACTTCCGCGGCTGTTGCGCGAAGGCAGACCGGCCACCTTGCCCGTCGATACCCGCTGGCGACTGACCGAATCGGGGGAAAAAATCCTCCCTGAGGAGATGACACGGGCACCCCTGCAGGCCGGACTGCTCACCATACTGAAGGGGGAAGAAAACGGCCTCTCGGCGGCTGCCATCGGTGAACGGCTGAAAAACTGGCAACCGGCGATGAAACGGTTGCTGGAAAAGGGCTGGGTGGAGCAGGTACAGCACCCCGTCTCCCCTCCCGGAACCCCGCTGCCGAGACAGGAATCACCGCCCCCGCTCAACCCGGCACAACGGAGAGCGGTGGCTTCGGTGACCGGCGCAGGTGACGGCTTTTCCGTTTCACTGCTCGACGGCGTGACGGGAAGCGGCAAGACCGAGGTCTATCTGCAGATCATCGAACGGATGGTGGAGGCGGGGCGGCAGGCGCTGGTTCTGGTACCGGAGATCGGCCTCACCCCCCAGCTGGTGAAGCGTTTCAGGCGGCGCTTTTCCCGACCGATCGCCCTGATTCACTCTGCCCTCTCCCCAAGCGAGCAGCTGACCGCCTGGTTGAGCAGCCGCAACGGAGAAGCGGCCATCGTCATTGGCACCCGCTCGGCACTGTTCACACCGATGAAGGATCCGGGGATCATCGTCATCGACGAAGAGCACGACC
>WFNS01000088.1 GCA_015488495.1 Gammaproteobacteria bacterium
CCGGGACAGTGGCAAAACAACTCCGCCTGAGCGGGATTCCGCCCTCTCCGGCCGAAACGGAAAAACCTGCTCTCCCACCAATCCCGCAGCGGGAGAGACGCTCTCAGCTCTGGCTTGCCGTCCATCTGCCCGAGCTGCCGCTGGAGGTGTTCGGTCCTGCCGGCCGGGAGGAGGCGGCAGTGGTGGTGGAGGAGCGGAGAGGAAAGATGGTGGTCATGACGGCCTCCGCCCCCGCCAGGGCGCAGGGGGTGGAGGCGGGCATGGAGCTCGCGGCCGCCTGTGCCCTGTGCGGGGAACTCGCCATCCATCCCCGCGACGGCCGTGCGGAGCGGCGGCGGCTGGAGCGGCTCGCCGGGGTGGCCGGACGATTCACGCCCCGGGTGGTGGTGGAACCGCCCCGGGATCTGCTGCTGGAGATCGGTGCCAGCCTGAGGCTGTTCGGCGGCATCGATGCGCTGTGGCGGCAGTTGAGCGGCTCCCTCGCCGGACTGACCGGCTGCTGCCGGCACGCCATCACACCCACCCCCCTGGCCAGTCTCTGGCTGGCGCGCTGCAACCGGCCGCTGGTGCTCACCTCCCTGGAGGAGCTGCGCTCGGCGCTGGGCGAGCTGCCGCTGGGGGTGCTGGAGCTGGAGCCCGCCCTGGAGAGACGGCTGCGCAACACCGGGCTGAAGCGGCTGCGGGATCTCTGGCGGCTGCCGCGGAAGGGGCTGGCCCGCCGCTTTGGAACCGGGCTGCTCGACACGCTGGATCGCGCCCTGGGGAGAGAGAGTGACCTGCGGCACGACCATACCACGCCGCCCCGCTTCGAGGCGGCGCTGGAGTTTGCCGCGGAGACCCGGGACAGCCGTCAAATCCTGCAGGGCGCGGAGAGGCTCCTGGCCCGGTTGGCGACATTTCTGCAGCGGCGCGACGCCGCGGTGGAGCGCGTGCGCTTCACGCTGCTCCGTAACGGCCGCCCGTTTCACGAGATCCCCATCGGCCTCCGTCAGGGCAGCCGCGACGCCGGCCGTCTGCTCGACCTGCTGGAGCAACGCCTGAATCCGCTGCGGCTGGCGGCACCCATCGACGGCCTCGCGCTGGAGAGCCGGGTAATCCGCCCCTTCCATCCCCATGCCCAACCCCTGTTCCGCGGCCACGACACGCCCCGCCACGAAGAAGACTCCTGGCATGAACTGCTGGAGCTGTTGCAGAACCGGCTGGGAGCGGATGCGGTGTTCATGCTGCAGGGCCATGCCGATCACCGCCCCGAGCGGGCCTGGCGCCGCATCCGGCCGACACGCGCACCCGATGCCTCCGGCTTCGCCCTGCCCCGCCGTCCACTCTGGTTGCTGCCCGAACCGAGGCCCCTTCCCGCTCCGCGGGAGCTACGCCTGCTGTCCGGCCCGGAACGGATCGAGGGCGGCTGGTGGGACCGCGCCGCCATCCGGCGCGACTACTACGTGGCGCGGGACGGTGACGGCCGCCGGCTCTGGATCTTCTGTGACCCGGCGCGGCCGCAACTCTGGTACCTGCACGGACTGTTCGGCTGATGAAACATCCACCGCCCCGCTACGCCGAGCTGCACGCGCTCAGCAACTTCACCTTCTTGCGCGGCGCCTCTCACCCCGAGGAGCTGGTGCGGCGCGCCGCCGAGCTGGAGTACCACGCCCTGGCCCTCACCGACGAGTGCTCCCTTGCCGGGGTGGTGCGCGCCCACCTGGAGGCCAGGCGGTGTGGGCTGCAGCTCGTCATCGGCAGCGAATTCCGCCTCGAGGAGGGAACCCGGCTGGTGCTGCTGGCCAGCGACCGGGAGAGCTACGGCCACCTCTCCCACCTCATCACCCACGCCCGCCGCGCCGCCCCGAAAGGGGGCTACCGGCTGACCCGCTCCGATCTGGAACGGCTGCCACTGGAGGGCTGTCTCACCCTCTGGATACCGGGGGCGGACATCCGGCCCGCCGAGGCCCGCTGGATTGCGGAGCGCTTTCCGCAGCGGAGCTGGATCGCCGTGGAGCTGCTGCTGTCGGGCGACGACCGGGAGCGCCTGGCACGGCTGCAACGGCTCGGCGAAGACCTGCGGATGCCGCTCTGCGCCACCGGCGGCGTGCTGATGCACCGCCGCGAACGCCAGATGGTGCAGGACACCCTCACCGCCATCCGCCGCAACACCCCGTTGACCCGCCTCGGCACCACCCTCCAGCCCAACGGCGAACGCCACCTGCGTTCCCGGCGGCGTCTGGAACGCCTCTACCCCGCCGAGTTGCTGGAGGAGAGCTGCCGCATCGCCGATCGCTGCCGTTTCTCGCTGGATGAGCTGCGCTACGAATATCCGCGCGAACTGGTCCCCGAGGGGTACACCCCCGCCTCCTGGCTGGCGCGGCTCACCGGGGAGGGGATGCGCCGCCGCTGGCCGGAGGGGGTGCCGGAGAAGGTGCGGCGGCAGGTGGAGCACGAACTGGCGCTGATCCGGGAGCTGCGCTATGAACCCTACTTCCTCACCGTGCACGACATCGTGCAGTTCGCCCGCGGCCGGGGGATCCTCTGTCAGGGACGGGGATCCGCCGCCAACTCCGCGGTCTGTTACTGTCTGGGGATCACCGAGGTGGACCCGGCCCGGCTCGATCTGCTGTTCGAGCGCTTCATCTCCCGCGAGCGGGACGAGCCGCCGGACATCGACGTGGATTTCGAGCACGAACGGCGCGAGGAGGTGATCCAGTACATCTACCGCAAATATGGCCGGCAGCGCACCGCCCTGGCCGCCACGGTGATCCGCTACCGACCGCGCAGCGCCATCCGCGACGTGGGCAGGGCGCTGGGCCTGTCGCGGGAGCAGGTAGACCGGCTCGCCAAGTCGGTGCGCTGGTGGGACGGCAGACGGCTCGCCCCCGAGAGCGTCCGGGAGGCCGGATTCTCCCCCGACAACCCGCGCATCCGCCTGCTGGCCCGGCTGGTGGAGCGACTCATCGGCTTTCCACGCCATCTGTCGCAGCATGTGGGAGGGTTCATCATCTCCGAGGGGGAGCTCTCCCGGCTGGTGCCCATCGAGAACGCCGCCATGGCGGAGCGCACCGTCATCCAGTGGGAGAAGGACGACCTGGAAGCGCTCGGGCTGCTGAAGGTGGACGTACTGGCGCTGGGGATGCTCAGCGCCATCCGCAAGGCACTGGAGTACATCAACCGTTACCACGGCACCAGGCTCACCCTCTCCTCCATCCCGCCGGAGGACCCGGCGGTCTATCGCCTGATCCAGCGGGCCGACACCATCGGCGTATTCCAGATCGAGTCGCGCGCCCAGATGTCCATGCTGCCCCGCCTGCGTCCCCGCTGCTTCTACGACCTGGTGATCCAGATCGCCATCGTCCGCCCCGGCCCCATCCAGGGCGACATGGTGCACCCCTACCTAATGCGCCGCAGCGGCCGGGAGCCGGTCACCTACCCCAGCCCGGCGGTGGAGAAGGTATTGCGGCGCACCCTGGGGGTGCCCATCTTCCAGGAACAGGTGATGCAGCTGGCGATGGTGGCGGCCGGCTTCACTGCCGGGGAGGCGGATCAGCTGCGCCGCGCCATGGCCGCCTGGAAACGCAAGGGGGGACTGGAGCCGTTCGAGCAGAAGCTCCTCTCGGGGATGCGGGAGCGGGGCTACGAGGAGCGCTTCGCCCGGCAGATATTCCGCCAGATCAAGGGATTCGGTGAATACGGCTTCCCGGAGTCCCACTCCGCCAGCTTCGCCCTGCTCGCCTATGTCTCCGCCTGGATCAAATGCCACCACCCCGCCGCCTTCACTTGCGCCCTGCTCAACAGCCAGCCGATGGGGTTCTACCGCCCCGCCCAGCTGGTGCAGGATGCCCGCCGCCACGGGGTGGAGATCCGGCCGGTGGATCTGCACCACAGCGAGTGGGACTGCACCCTGGAACGGGGAAAGGAGGGCGGCCCCGCCCTGCGCCTCGGCCTGCGCCTGGTCAAGGGGCTCTCCCGCAACGGCGCCGAGAAGCTGATCTCGGCCCGCCGACGGGAGCGGTTCGAAGACCTGCAGGAGCTGGTCTCCCGGACCGGCCTCGCACGGGAGGATCTGGAGGCGCTGGCGGCGGCGGACGCCCTCCGGCCGGTGGCCGGCAACCGTCACCGGGCGCACTGGGAGGCCAGCGGCACCGAGTCTCCCCTGCCCCTGCTTCCCGTGCCGCGCTTCCGGGAGGCCGCCCCCCTGCTCCGTCCGCCCCGCGAGGGGGAGGCGGTGATCGCCGACTACGCCACCACCGGCCTCACCCTCCGCAGTCACCCTCTCGCCCTGCTGCGCGGGCGGCTGCGGCGGCAGCGCATCCGCACCGCCCAGGAGCTGTGGCAGCTCCCCAGCGGCCGCTTCGCCCGGGTGGCGGGACTGGTCATCGGCCGCCAGCGTCCCGGATCCGCCAGCGGGGTGATCTTCGTCACCCTGGAGGACGAGACCGGCACCTGCAACGTCATCGTCTGGCCGAAGTTCGCCGAGGCCCAGCGCAGACCCCTGCTCCGGGCGCGCCTGCTGGTGGTGAGCGGAACCGTGCAGCAGGAGGAGGGGGTGCTGCACCTCATCGCCGGCCGGCTGGAGGACCGCAGCCGGTGGCTGGGGGAGCTGGAGATCACGTCACGCGATTTTCACTGAGGCCCCAGACGGCAGGCGAAGTCGCCTTCCCCGGGATGGCGGTCCACCCTGCCGTCCCCTTCCGGGGACACTGCGTTGCTTCCCCCGCCTGGATGGTGGACACCGATTTTGTTAACGTTGCGCTACCATAACAACCATTTCATACAGCCACCGGCGCTATCGCCCCAATCATCGATACGGTGCTCACGAAACCTCCCAAATCCAACGGCCGCTCCGGGATCCGGTACAGCCTCCCGCTGCTCCTCTGCCTGCTGGCCGGTTGCGCCACCACCTCCCTGCTGCTCCCCTACCCGGCCCAGCTACTCCCGATCCGGGAGCAGCTGGTCCACGGAGACTACAGCCGGGCGAGGAAGCAGCTTTCCCGTTACCTTCACAGCCGGGATCGGCTTCTCTACCGGATGGAACGGGGGCGGGTCGCACAGCTGGCTCGTGACTACCCTGCCAGCATCCACGATTTCGCAAAGGCCATCGCCATTTTCGAACAGAATGAGGAGAAGGCCCGGATCACCCTCACCGGGGGCGCCGCCCAAGGCGCTGCACTGCTTACCAACGACAATGCGCTGCCCTATGGGGGAGAACCCTACGAACGCATCTTCGTGCACCACTTTCAGGCGCTGAACTACCTGTTCAAAGGAGATCGGGAGGCGGCGCTGGTGGAGGTGCGGCGCGCCAACCTCGAACAGAAAGGGGCTCTCGAGCGTCACGAGCGCGAGCTCGCCGAAGCGGAGTCCCTCGACCGGGAGAGGGCACAGCTCGAGGAGCGTGATGCCTTCTCTTCCCTGCGAAGCGCCGCTGGCAGGGTGAAGAACGCCATCCAGAACGCCTACACCTTCTATCTCTCCGCCCTCATCTATGAATCGGCCGGAGAGCTGAACGATGCCTATATCGATTATCGCAAGGCGTGGGAGATCTTTCCCGACAACCCCTATCTGCAGAACGACCTGCTCCGTCTCGCCCGCAGGCTCGGTTTCAGTGAGGAGTACCGGCGGCTGCGGGAGGACCACCCACCGGCTGAACCACAGGAGCCCGGCCCGGATGAAGGGGATCTGGTGGTGCTGCTGGAACAGGACTTCGTTCCCTTCAAGTCGGAGATCGTCGTCCCCCTGCTGGTGGACAGCCACATGGAGCAGCTGGTCGCCCTGCCCACCTACCGCTTCCTGCCCCACGCTCCCTCTCCTCTCCGGATCTCCCTGGAAGGGAAGAGGGTGGGGGAGACCCGGCCCATCGTGGAGGTGGAGGCACTGGCGGCGAAGGCCCTGGAGGAACGGCTGCCGGCGATGATGGCCCGTCAGGCGCTGCGTTTCGCGGCCAAACGGGAGCTGAGCAGGAGCGCCGGGAAAAAGTGGGGAGAACATGCCGAGCTGGCGATGGAGATCCTCAATCTGGTCACCGAACAGGCCGACCGGCGCAGCTGGCTGACCCTGCCACGGAACGCACAGATCCTCCGGCACGCCCTCCCGGCGGGAAGGCACCAGCTTCATTTCACCGATGGAAGGGGAAGCGGCTCGGTGGAGGTGGAGATCCGACCGGGAAAGATGACCCTGCTGCACATCATCGATACGGAGGGGATATTTCATCCCGATTGGATTATCATGTAGCAGCAAGCTCATCGGCGGGGAAGTTCAGTCATGAAACACGGGATCACGGCACTCCTGGCCCTGGCCACACTGGCCGGCTGCGCCACATCCGGTATCGAAGCGGTGGGCAGACCCAACGCTGCGGAGGTGCAGAAGCGCCTGATCATCCACAACGAGCCCCTGGCCAGGAAGATCACCATCACCAAAATGCGCACCCGCACCACGGGAGGGCTGCTGGCGGTGGAGGCGACCCTGACCAACCTGGGCGATCGGGACATACGGGTACAATACCGCTTTTCATGGTATGACGCGGACGATTTCGAGGTGGAACCGGCCAAGCACAGCTGGACCCCGGTGACCCTGCATGGCCGTGCCAGCGTCAACATCCAGGGAGTGGCACCAACCCCCTCGGTCGAGAGCTACCGGATCCACATAAGAGAAACGAGGTAATCGAGTCGATGAAAGGGACAGTCGCCATCCTGTGCAGCGCCGCACTCTCCATCGCCATCCTGTCCGGCTGCTCCACCACCAAAGTCTCCTACGGAGACGCCTCCGAGGTGGAGACGGTCACTGCCGACTTTGGATCGACCGACCTGCAGCAGATCGCCACCAGCATGGTGGAATCACTGCTCTCCTTCCCTCCCATGGTGGAGATCACCAGCCAGCGTCGTCCGGTGATCTTCGTGGATCGGATCAGAAACAAGACCACCGAACACATCGACACGGAATCCATCACCGACACCATTACGACACGGCTGTTGCGCTCCGGAAAGTTCCGCTTCGTGGACATGAGCAAGGTAGAGGCGGTACGCAAGCAGCTGGAGTTCCAGCACGGCAGCGGCATGGTGAACCCGGAGACCGCCGTGCGTACCGGGCGTCAGATCGGCGCTGAATACATGCTCTACGGCAATCTCTCCAGTATCGTCAAGAAAAAGGGGGGGACCAAGGATGTCTACTACAAGTTCACCCTCAAGCTGATGAATCTGGAAAACGGCCTGATCGAATGGTCCGACGAGAAGGAGATCCGCAAGACCCGGAAGCGCTCCCTGTTCGGGCTGTAGCAGCAGGTTTCCGGCAGACGTTCAGGGTTTGTACAGGAAGCCTACGGAGAAGAACAGGATACGCTCATCCCGCTGATCGCCGCCCAGCTCGGGCGACATGAACAGGAAATCCCCGGCAAAACGCACGCTGGAGTGGGCACCCACATCATAATCCAGACCGATCCCGAACCAGAGATCGGTATCGGAGTCGTCCTGCCGGACACCTCCCTCGGTCAGCCGGTAACGCCAGCCGGCCAGTCCGAGCCGCGCAAATGCCGTCAGATCGGTGCGCAGCGGCAGACTGCCCACCACCGCGGCGGTGAGCGCACTGGCTTCCGCCTTGCTGTCCCCCTTGGAGGCATCACCCAGATCCATCCAGCCCAGTTCCACGGCAAGCAGCTCATCGATCCGATAGCCCACGGAGAGAGAAAAACCGGCACTCCCGTCTCCTGTCTCCCGGTAATCGGCATAGCCCGCCGCTGCACCGAGATACAGATGAGAACCCGGATTCCCGTCAGGTCTCGTCACCACGATGTCGTCCGCCGCAAACAGCGTGGGGCTCGCCAGAGCTGAGGCCAGCAGCGAGAGGAGGAGCCAGCCCCCCATAACCCTTTTTCTCATCACGCGGATACCCCTTGCTTGGCAAACCTGCCCTATAGAGTAGCACATCACCGCCAAACCACCGCTCCGGATCGCTCCGTACTACCGGCGGGAAAGAGTGGCGTGGCCATCCAAAGGGGGTTCGTTACCCTTATCAAGCCGGTGTTGCCAGATCGATCATCACAAAAAAGCCCCGCCGAAGCGGGGCTCTCATACAACGGTCGAAGCCGGAACGGCTTACATCATGCCGCCCATGCCACCCATGTCGGGTGCGCCGGCAGGAGCAGGCTTCTCCTCTTCCGGATGCTCGGCCACCATCGCCTCGGTGGTCACCATCAGGCCAGCGACGGAAGCGGCGTTCTGCAGGGCGCTCCGAGTCACCTTGGTGGGATCCAGGATGCCCATCTCCATCATGTCGCCATACTCACCGCTTGCGGCGTTGTAACCGAAGTTGCCGCTACCCTCGCGGACCCGGTTGACCACCACGGAGGCCTCCTCGCCGGCATTGCTGACGATCTGGCGCAGCGGCTCCTCCATCGCACGCAGGGCGATGTTGATGCCGGCGTCCTGATCCTCATTGGCGCCCTTCAGGCCCTTTTCCTTGATGGCGGTACAGGCCCGGATCAGGGCGACACCACCACCCGGTACGACCCCCTCTTCCACCGCGGCGCGGGTGGCATGCAGGGCGTCCTCCACGCGGGCCTTCTTCTCCTTCATCTCCACCTCGGTGGCGGCGCCCACCTTGATGACCGCCACACCACCGGCCAGCTTGGCCACGCGCTCCTGCAGCTTCTCCTTGTCATAGTCGGAGGTGGAGGTCTCGATCTGGGCACGGATCTGGGCCACGCGGCCTTCGATGTCGGACTTCTTGCCGGCGCCGTCGATGATCACGGTCTCGTCCTTGGTGACCTGCACCTTCTTGGCGCTGCCGAGGTCGTCGATGCTGGCCTTCTCCAGGGTCAAGCCAACCTCCTCGGAGATCACGGTACCGCCGGTGAGGATGGCGATGTCCTCCAGCATCGCCTTGCGGCGATCACCGAAGCCAGGCGCCTTCACCGCAGCCACCTTGACGATGCCGCGCATGGAGTTCACCACCAGGGTGGCGAGAGCCTCGCCCTCCACATCCTCGGCGACGATCAGCAGCGGCTTGCCGGACTTGGCGACCCCTTCCAGCAGCGGCAACAGATCCCGGATGTTGGAGATCTTCTTGTCGCAGAGCAGGATCAGGGGATTGTCCAGCTCGACGCTCATGCTCTCCTGATTGTTGATGAAGTAGGGTGAGAGATAGCCACGGTCGAACTGCATCCCCTCGACCACGTCCAGCTCGTTCTCCAGACCGGAGCCCTCTTCCACGGTGATCACGCCTTCCTTGCCCACCTTGGACATGGCCTCGGCGATGATGGAACCGATGCTCTCATCGGAGTTGGCGGAGATGGTGCCTACCTGGGCGATGGACTTGTCGTCGGAGCAGGGCTTGGAGATCTCCTTCAAAACATCCACTGCAGCAACCACCGCCTTGTCGATACCCCGCTTCAGGTCCATCGGGTTCATGCCGGCGGCAACCGCCTTCATACCGTCACGGATGATGGCCTGCGCCAGCACGGTGGCGGTGGTGGTGCCGTCACCGGCCACATCGGAGGTCTGCGAAGAGACCTCTTTCACCATCTGTGCCCCCATGTTCTCGAACTTGTCCTTCAGCTCGATCTCCTTCGCCACGGAGACGCCGTCCTTGGTGATAGTGGGAGCGCCGAAGCTCTTCTCCAGCACCACGTTGCGCCCCTTGGGACCCAGGGTGACCTTCACCGCGTTGGCCAGGATGTTCACGCCATGAATCATGCGCACACGGGCGTCATCACTGAATAGTACATCTTTAGCTGCCATAGTCTCGATAATCCTCTTCTGTTCTCAAATTCTCAAAGCCGATTGACGAAAATTGCGGATACTAACCTTCGATGATGCCGAGCAGATCATCTTCCCGCATCACCAGCAGTTCCTCGCCGTCCACCTTGACTTCGGTGCCGGCGTACTTGCCGAACAGTACCTTGTCACCCACCTTGACATCCAGGGCGCGGAACTCGCCATTATCCAGCGCCTTGCCTCTGCCGACTGCAACCACCTCACCCTGCATGGGTTTCTCGGCGGCGGTGTCAGGCAGCACGATCCCGCCCGGGGTGGTGGTTTCCTCTTCCATTCGGCGGACGACAACACGGTCATACAACGGACGAATCTTCATACGCTTCCTCTCCTAACAAACATGAACTAGACGAATGATGATGCTGTGTGGTTAGCACTCTAATATTGAGAGTGCTAAATAATAGCGACGAAAACCCGCTCGTCAAGTCTTTTCGCAGCGATTTTGTCCCGATCGTCAGCGAAGACGGGGATCATCGTCATCATCATGCCACGATTCCCCCTCAAAGGTACGCGGACCCCGCGTCCCTCGCCGGGATACGCTAGTGATGGTGACACGTTCGATGATTTTCAAGACCAGATAACGACGCAAAGGGGGAACGAGCAGCAGAAAGCCGATGGTATCGGTGAAAAACCCCGGAGTCAGCAGCAACCCGCCCGCCACCAGCAGGGCGGCACCCTCCAGGATCTCGACAGCGGGAACCTTGCCCTGTGCCAGGCTGGCGCGGATACGATTGAGGGTGGAAAGCCCCTGCAACCGCAACAGAAAGGCACCCAGCACCGCCGTGAACACCACCAGCCCGACAGTGGGAAGCGCGCCAATCACCGATCCCGCCTTGATCAGCAGGTAGATCTCCAGGAGCGGAACGAAGAGAAACAGCAGGAAGAGCAACGGAAACGGTATCATAGGCGTTCTGGGTCCTCCGGCGAGGGAATCGAAGCGGCTTCCCCGCCCTCTGTTATAAGGAGGCGAAAGAAAGACCCGCTGTAACCATTCGGCGAGTCGAATTCGCAGCGAATTTCATCGGCCGGCCGAGTCGTCACGACCCGCTTGGCTCAAGTATACTGGTTTGGGAAACGAAAATGGAAAAACAGCCACGACTGATATTCTGTACCTGCCCGGATCGGGAGTGTGCCGACAAGCTGGCCAATGCCCTGGTGGATGAACGGCTGGCGGCCTGCGTCAACATCTTGCCCGGCATTCGCTCCGTCTATCGCTGGGAGGGGAAGCGGGAAACCGCAAGCGAAACCCTGTTGCTGGTCAAGACCCACCACCGGGCCTACCCCGCCCTCGAGCGACGAATCCTGGAGCTGCACCCCTATGAACTTCCGGAGATCATCGCTGTCCCTGTAGAAAACGGTCTCCCCGCCTATCTCGACTGGATCTCGGACATATAAATAATGATACGAACCCTGTTACTCTTCAGCCTGCTCCTTCTGCCATTCGCCTCCGCTGTCGGTGAAGAACCGCTTCCCCCCGACGAGGCTTTCCGCTTTCATGCCGAGGCCGTCGATGCCTCCACCATCCGGGCCGAATGGACGCTGGCGCCCGGCTACTACCTCTATCGCCATCGGGTCCGCTTCGAAAGCGGCACCGAAGGAATCACCCTGGGAGAGATCTCACTGCCCAAGGGAAAAGAGAAGACCGATGAGTTCTTCGGCGACATTGAGACCTACTACCAGAAACTTTCCGTCAAGATCCCGATCGAGCGCGGCCCCGGAAGCCCGGACACCCTGACCCTGATCGCCCACTCCCAAGGCTGCTCCGAACCACTGGGACTCTGCTATCCCCCGCACGAACAGCAGGTGACCATCACCCTCCCGCCCCTCTCCAGCAAGAGTGAAGAGCCTGCAGCCCGAGCCGGTCTCGCCTCACTGGCATGGGGGAACAAATCGCAAGAGGAGGCGCTTCTGGAACCGGATCAGGCCTTCGCCATCAGCGCGGAGATGCAAGATGCGAATCATGTGAAGGTGCGCTGGCAGATCGCCGAAGGATACTATCTCTACCGGGACAAATTCCAGGTTACAGTGATCGAACCCCAAGGGGTCCGCGCAGACCATGCACAACTGCCTGCCGGTGAAAAAAAACAGGATGAATTCTTCGGGGAGATGGAGGTTTACCATGGGCGGGTGGAGGCCATCGTCCCGCTGAGCAGCATACCCTCCGGCAACCTCCCTGTCCCCCTCGTCCTGGAGGTCCGTTATCAGGGCTGCTCCGAAACCCTGGGGGTCTGCTATCCCCCGATGAGCAAGCGCATCACCCTCGAGCTACCCCCAACGGCAGAAGCGAAAACAGTGGCCACGACCGTTCAGCAGACCGCCCCTCCTTCGTCCCGACCCGCGCTCTCCGAGCAGGACTCGCTGGCCAATACCATCGCCACCGGCAGCACGGTGCTCACCGTGCTCACCTTCTTCGGCCTCGGCCTCCTGCTTGCCTTCACCCCCTGCGTATTCCCTATGATCCCCATCCTCTCGGGGATCATCATCGGCCAGAAAGGGGAGATGACCACGCGCCGGGCCTTCCTGATCTCTCTGGTCTATGTGCTCGCCATGGCATCCACCTACACGGTGGCCGGAGTCATCGCCGGCCTGTTCGGGGAAAACCTGCAGGCCACCTTCCAGAACCCCTGGATCCTGGGTACCTTCAGCCTCATCTTTGTATTGCTGGCCCTCTCCATGTTCGGCTTCTACGAGTTGCAGATGCCCACTTTCCTGCAGAGCAAGCTCGCGGAGATCAGCAACCGCCAGCAAGGAGGCAGCTACGGCGGAGTGGCAGTGATGGGCTTTCTCTCGGCTCTCATCGTCGGCCCCTGCGTGGCGGCACCACTGATGGGCGCGCTGATCTACATCGGCCAGACAGGCGATGCGTTGCTCGGCGGACTCGCCCTGTTCGCTCTCAGCCTGGGAATGGGCGCCCCGCTGCTGGCCATCGGCACCTCTGCCGGCAAGCTGCTGCCCAAGGCGGGGCCGTGGATGGACGCCATCAAGGCGGTATTCGGGGTCTTGCTGCTGGCGGTGGCCATCTGGATGCTGGAGCGCATCGTTCCGGCCGCGGTAGCCATGCTGCTGTGGGCCACGCTGTTCATCGTCTCGGCCATCTACCTCGGAGCACTGGACAAGAGCACCCCGGGATGGGGCCGCCTGTGGAAAGGGGTTGGCGTGGTGCTGCTGATCTATGGTGCCCTGCTCCTGACCGGTGCCGCTGCGGGTGGCAAGGATGTGATGCAACCCCTGAGAGGGGTACTCACCGTGAGCGGCGTGAGCGGAGCGGAGTCGGCCCATCCGGTGTTCAAACGCATCAAGACGGTGCAGGATCTGGAGCGGGAGGTCGCCGCGGCGAGCCGGGAAGGGCGACCGGTGATGCTGGACTTCTATGCCGACTGGTGCGTCTCCTGCAAGGAGTTCGAAAAATACACCTTCACCGACGCGGGAGTCCTGTCGAAACTGCGCAGCGCCAACACCCTGCTGCTGCAGGCCGATGTCACCGCAAACGACCGCCAGGACAAAGAGCTGCTGAGGCATTTCGGACTGATCGGCCCACCCGCCATCCTCTTTTTCGGGCCCGACGGGCAGGAGCGACATGACCATCGGGTCATCGGCTTCATGGATGCGGAAGCGTTCAGCAACCACCTGACGGAGGCCCTGCTGTGACAAAACGGCAGCGACTTGTCGCGAACATGCGGAAAAATCACCGCATTCTGGACATAGGTGTCCAGTTCGGTCAGAATTGGCCTCATTCGTTGCAACCACCCACGACGGGGAATATTCATGGCTGAGCTGTTGTTGCTCAACGGCCCGAATCTGAATCTGCTGGGAACCCGTGAACCGGAGCACTACGGCTCTGTCGGTCTGACCGCCATTACCGCTCGGCTGCAGGAGTTGGCGGCAGATGCAGGGCATCATCTGAGTCATCTGCAAAGCAATGCAGAACACGAGCTGGTGGAGCGTATCCACGCAGCCGGCCGGGAGGGGGTGGCGTTCATCATCATCAATCCGGCAGCGTTCACCCACACAAGCATTGCGCTGCGCGATGCGCTGAGTGGGGTGCAGATCCCTTTCATCGAGGTGCATCTCTCCAACATCCACGGCCGGGAATCGTTTCGCCACCGCTCCTATCTCTCCGATCTGGCGGTCGGCGTGATCAGCGGGCTGGGCGCCCTGGGCTACGAACTGGCACTGCGGGGAGCGTTGCACCACATCACCGAGAACAGAACTTAGCAGGTCGAACGAATGGACATACGCAAGGTAAAGAAACTGATCGAGTTACTGGAGGAGTCGGGCGTCGCCGAAATCGAGATCCACGAAGGCGAAGAGTCGATCCGTATCAGCCGAATCAGCCAGGTCAGCGCCCCTGCGCCCACCACTGTTACGGTCCCGGAAACAGCGACCGTGACCGCTGTCCCTGAAAGCACCCCGGCTGCAGCAGAAGAACCGGAGATCACCGGCCACATCATCAAATCGCCCATGGTGGGAACCTTCTACAGCGCCCCGGCACCGGGAGCCAAACCCTTCGCCGCTGTGGGGCAACGGGTCGAGGTGGGAGACACCCTCTGTATCATCGAGGCGATGAAACTGATGAACCAGATCGAGTCGGACAAGGCCGGCGTGATCAAGGCGATTCTGGTTGAAAACGGCCAGCCGGTGGAATACAACCAACCGTTGTTCGTCATCGAATAGACAGGATACCCGGCCAAGCTCATGTTCGAAAAGATCGTCATCGCCAATCGCGGGGAAATTGCCCTCCGCATCCAGCGCGCCTGTCGGGAGATGGGTATCCGTACCGTCGCCGTCCACTCGGAAGCGGACCGCAGCCTGAAGCATGTCCTGCTGGCGGACGAGTCGGTCTGTATCGGGCCGGCACCATCGGCGCAAAGCTATCTGAACGTCCCGGCGGTCATCAGCGCCGCCGAGGTCACCGATGCCCAGGCCATCCATCCCGGCTACGGGTTCCTGTCGGAGAATGCCGACTTTGCCGAGCAGGTGGAGACCAGCGGTTTCGTCTTCATCGGTCCGAGACCGGAGACCATTCGTACCATGGGAGACAAGGTGGCTGCCATCGAAGCGATGAAATCGGCCGGGGTCCCCTGCGTACCCGGATCGGACGGCCCGCTCAGCGACCGCCCGGAAGAGATCCAGCAGATCGCGAAGAGGATCGGTTACCCGGTAATCATCAAGGCAGCGGCGGGGGGAGGCGGCCGCGGCATGCGCGTGGTGCACACCGAGGCAAAACTGCTGGATGCCGTCTCCCTGACCCGCAGCGAGGCCCGCAACGCCTTTGGCAGTGATACGCTCTACATGGAGAAATACCTGGAGAATCCGCGCCACATCGAGATCCAGGTACTGGCGGACAGTCATGGTAACGCCGTCTATCTGGGGGAGCGTGACTGCTCCATGCAGCGCCGCCATCAGAAGGTGCTCGAGGAGGCACCGGCTCCTGGTCTCACCGAGGAGCAGCGTCGCTTCATCGGGGAGCGCTGCGCCCAGGCCTGCCGTGAAATGGGTTACCGGGGGGCGGGCACCTTCGAATTCCTCTACGAAAACGGTGAGTTCTATTTCATCGAGATGAATACCCGTCTGCAGGTGGAACACCCGGTCACCGAGATGATCACCGGTATCGATCTGGTGCGGGAACAGATCCGCATCGCGGCGGGGGAACCGCTCTCCTGCACCCAGGAGGAGATCGTCCTGCGCGGTCACGCCATCGAATGCCGCATCAATGCAGAGGATCCGGAGACCTTCATGCCCTCACCCGGGACCGTCAGTGCCTTCCACGCCCCCGGAGGGCTCGGTGTCCGCATCGACAGCCACGTCTATTCGGGTTACACGGTGCCCCCCTACTACGACTCCATGATCGGCAAGCTGATCACCTTCGGTCCCAACCGGGAATCGGCGCTGGCCCGCATGCGCACGGCGCTCGACGAAATGGTAGTGGAGGGGATCAAGACCAACATCCCCTTGCAGCAGGATCTGTGCAGGGATCCGGCCTTCATCGCCGGTGGCACCAACATCCACTATCTGGAGAAAAAGCTGGGACTCTGATGCCCTGGCTGCAGCTCAAACTGTACACCCATCCGGAGCAGGCGCAGACGCTGGCCGAGCGGCTCGAGGAGGCAGGGGCCGCGGCCATCACCTTCCAGGACGGCGCGGATCAGCCGCTCTACGAGCCGGCACCGGGAACCACACCACTCTGGCGACACACCGAAGTAACCGGACTGTTCCCGGCCGGAACCGATATGGAACGGCTGGTAAGCGGCCTGGAGCAACAGGCGAAGCAACCCCTCACCGGCTGGCAGATCCTGCCGCTGGAGGAGAAGGAGTGGTCGAGGGTCTGGATGGAAGGCTTCCAGCCCATGCGATTCGGGGAGAGACTCTGGATCTGCCCGAGCTGGCACGATCCACCGGAGCCGGATGCCGTCAACATCCTGCTGGATCCGGGGCTGGCATTCGGCACCGGGACCCATGCCACGACCGCGCTCTGCCTGGAGTGGCTGGATGCCCACCCACCGGCAGGGAAGAGGGTCATCGACTACGGTTGTGGCTCGGGGATCCTGGCCATTGCCGCAGCTAGGCTCGGCGCAGAGCACGTCCTGGCCGTGGATACCGACCCACAGGCTCTACAGGCCACCCGCGACAACGCGGTGAAAAATGGTGTAGAGGACAGGATTCGCGTCGCTTTTCCGGACGACGTCACCACCACTCCCGTCCAACTGCTGATGGCCAACATTCTCGCCAATCCACTGATCGATCTCGCGGATCGGCTGGCAGCACGGGTAGCCGATGAAGGGACCATCGTGCTCTCGGGGATCCTGTCCGAACAGGCCGAAGAGGTGGCCACCGCCTATCGGCCGTGGTTTTCTCTGGCGACACCGGCAGTGCGCGACGAATGGGTCCGCCTGGAAGGGGTTCGCAAACCGGCTGAAGCCACGAGCTGATGCACACCATCTGCCCCCACTGCAGCACCTGCTTTCGTATCACCAGCGAGCAGATCAACGCGGCGCAGGGAAACGTAAGGTGTGGAAACTGTGGTGCAGTTTTCAACGCCCTGGACAACCCCGCTCCCGAACCGGGCTCTCTAGACGATACCTCCTTTATCGAGAGCGATTCGCTCTCCTCCACAGGACTGTTCCACGAGCCGGACGAACAACTGTTTCACCACGAAACCGAACCCGCCAGGGAAACCGACGACCTGCATCTGTTCGAGGAACCGGAGTTCGTACCCCTTGGAGAGGAGGAGAACGACCGTTTCCACTTCGATACCCCGGAGTCACCGCTTTCCGGTGGGGAGGAGAATCCGGTTGCTGACGAAAAAATCGTATCCTCCATCTTGCCGGACGACACTGACAAAGAGATCCCGGAATATTTCGTCGATGATGTCGAAAACGCCACCATCGAAGAGCTCGAGAGGCTGTTCCTGCCCGAGGAGGACGAGCACGAGCTGGCGGCGGACGAGCCCGGGAAAGAGATGGTCCCGGTCGAAGAAACGCCACAGCCTGCCGCTACCCGGCAAGAGGGAACCTCGGCTCTCTCCTCCCTGCTGACCAACCCGATCGTGCTCAGCATCGGAAGCCTGCTGCTCATCGTCTCGTTGCTGGGTCAGTACGTCTACTTCGCCCGCGATCATCTCGCACAGCGGTACACCGAACTGCGCCCATTGCTGGAAAGGATGTGTGACGAGCTGGGATGCACGCTCCCACTGCGACGCGATCCGAGCAAACTGCAACTCACCCACCGGGATGTCCGCACCCACCCCACCGTCAAGGATGCCCTGCTCATCAATGCAACCTTCGTCAACCGGGCCCCTTTCCGGCAACCATATCCGGATATCGAGTTGAAACTCTCCAATCTCAACGGCCGCTTGATCGGAAGGCGCATCTTCCACCCGGAAGAGTATCTCGCCGGTCACCCCGACATCGCGGCGGGTATTCCGCCCAACACCCAGGTCTATCTCGTCCTCGAACTGGCCGATCCGGGCAGGCAGGCAGTCAACTTCGAATTCGATTTTCGTTGATTGAACCCCCGGGGAGCGGGGCAACGAACCCCGCTCCCCGAGGGGCGGTAGAAAGACAAGCGCCCGGGAAATTCAGCCATCCACCCGGACTGCCTGCCCCTGGAGCGTTCCTAGAAGGTGAATCCCGCCTGAACGGCAAACGAGGTCTTGGTATCTTCGGCTACCCCCTTGTCATCGGAAAAAATCTTGTTGTCACTGCTGACATAGGAGAGCTCGGCCCGTACGAAGCTGTTCTCGGTGTAGCGATAGGTGGGGGTAATGGTAAAGGTGGTTGCGCTGTCCACCCCGAACACACCGCTGGTACCATCGTTCAAGAACTCCACCCGAACCGGAACCTCGACAGCCCCGACGGTTGGGGTCACATAGAGGGCAACACCGTAAGCCGTGTCATCGGCGCCAGGAGCGGGTGCCTCCTCCAGCATGTGATAGTCGATGTTGGCAGCCACCGGCATGCCAGCGATCTCGGTGGCAACGATGACATCCACCAGATCCTTATACCCGTTATAACGATAGTAGCTCACACTGTAGTCCAGCCCGCTCACGTTGCCGCCAACCCCTACCGCCGAAGCCGACTTGGCCGTGCCCAGCTCATCGTTGTTGGCCTCGACATAGAAGCCGAGGCTGTCGCTCGCGTCGTAACTCAGACGCACGCCGGGATAGTAGACGGGCTGGCCACCCCACAGGGCAGCGATGGTGGCGTGCGCATTTCCGTAGGAGGGCGCCACCTCGTAGCCCACCCTGGTGGCCAGCTTTCCGGCCTCGATGGTGATACCTTCGGCCGGGGTAACGGTCAGCCAGCCGTACTGAAAGTCATTGGCATAGGGACTGTTGCCCACCCCGCCATCCAGGACGGTGATGGCGGCCATGGTACCCACTGCGCCCACGAACCCCACTCCCTCGGTGGCTTCCGCCGACAGTTCCAAGATGAAATCCGAAACCTGATAATTGTCTTCGTTACTGCTGCCGGTGTTGTTGGTATAGAAGTAACCAGCTGTCATACCACCACCCAGCTTGAGGTCGGTGGCGGTGGTAATGGTTCCCCCAAAGGCAGCAGGGGCGACCAGTGCGGCAACGCTCGCGGCGAGTATCTTGTTGCGCATAACGAATTTTCTCCTCATCTCCTCACACAGATTGTTTCAGGGGCCAATACACCACTGGCACCACTCTCCCTTCTGTTCCAGTCTCATCCTTCGCCTCGATGGAGCACGAGCCAGGCGGAGAGAAGGAACACCGAACCAGCCCAGCAAATTTCGGGCCGCAGATAAAAACATTTCTAGTCAATTGGTTATATACAAAACCAAGCAAAGCCGAAGCGAATTGAACCATGATGATGCGAATCGGTTGCACGATGCACCAAGTTGGTGCTCCATCACAAGGCTCACTTTCCGTAAACCGGCCGGTAGAACCGCCCGTGTACAAAAAAGGCCGCGCGTAGCGCGGCCTTCAACAGGTACACCTTGGCCGACTTATTAGAACTTGGCGATGAAGCGCAGGTTGGTTACACTCGTGCTGTCGGCGCCATCACCAGCATCATCGGTGGTGAACTCAAGCTTGCTGACCAGGTTGTCGGCAATGTTCCAGATACCGGCCACGGAGGTGCGGGTATCGGCGTCGTCACCAAATCCGTCGCCATCCAGCGAGCTGTAGGCCACGGTGGCACCCAGAGCAGGGGTGAACATGTAGTTGGCGGTAATGGCAAGACCGGTATCCAACAGCTCCTCAGCAGTCAGATACTCCAGGCCCAAGGTCAGGCCGGCGTTCTTGTAGGTGGCATTGAAATCGGTAACGTTACCGGCAGTATCAATCGTTGATCCACCATCTTCATGGTCGGTCTCCTGAGTAACATAGCCCAGTTCCAGATCCAGACCGGCAACCGGTGAGGCATTGACCACCAGCGCCACCGAGTTCTTGTCGGTGAGACCGCCGATGTCATTCAGCACGGC
Organism: Gammaproteobacteria bacterium; assembly: GCA_015488495.1. Taxonomy (GTDB): domain Bacteria; phylum Pseudomonadota; class Gammaproteobacteria; order Thiohalospirales; family Thiohalospiraceae; genus DRMK01. The sequence continues at coordinate 19,698 of WFNS01000088.1, forward strand.
GCCAGTGACAGTGACAGGACCCAGATCACCAGCCACGGCCACACCGGCGATATTGTTACCATACAGGGCAGTCTGGCCGTCGAGGACGTCATAGGTCAACAGGTTGGCGGACTGGTACCGGTCGACGACATCCACCGCCTGCCAGCCGATGGGATTGTTGAACACACCACCGATCACCGTGACACCCTCGGCAACGCCGGC
>WFNS01000089.1 GCA_015488495.1 Gammaproteobacteria bacterium
ACCTTGCCATCCTGGGACGCCATTTCGTGTTGCAAGGGGGCACCCAGCGCAACCTCGCCGCGGTGAAGGCGCAACTGGATTTCATCCGGGAGCGATTCCGGGGCAGCGGTATCGAGCCTCACGTCTCCGTGCATCGCTTCACCGGTGAATCCGGCGCCATCGGCGCCGCCCTGGAGGCGATCCGGGTATATCGGCCGGGAGAGGCAACGCCGTTCATCGGCTTCGAGGCACTGGCCAACCTCACCTATCAGACCCGGCGGGACGAATCCACCCGATGTGACTTCTGCAAGAGCAAATGCCTGCGCACCTTCGTGGATGTGGAGCTGCCCCGCAAGCCGGCGCCGAAGAGCCCGCTCACCCTGGTGGCGGAAGAGCCGCTCAGGCGGCGTTTCATCAATGCATCCTGCGAAAAGGGCCAGGCGGAAGCGCTGGACGACGTCCGCCAAATCAATGCCCGGTACAAGCAGGTCAAGCGCGCCAATCCGGATCTCTCCGCCTGGGCCGCACGACGCGTCTGGGGGGACTTTCGACCCTCCCCTGCGACCGGCAAGGGCCTGGGCCTCTTCCGTCGCGGACCGGATCGCGGCCGGTTGCGCATCGGCATCCCCCGGGTGCTGAACCTCTATTCCCTGGCGCCCTTCTTCAGCGCCTATCTGGGCAGCCTCGGTATCCCCCACCGCAATCTGGTGTTCAGCGATTTCACCAGCGATGCGCTGTACAAGGAAGGGGCCAAGCGGGGGGCCATCGACCCCTGTTTCCCCAGCAAGGTGGCCATTGCCCACCTGCACAACCTGATGGAGAGGAAACATCGGCGCAAACCGCTGGACTGGATCCTGTTTCCCAAGATCGCCAGCCTCCCCACGCCGCTGCGGCACACCCAGGACTCCACCGCCTGCCCGACGGCAACCGCCACGCCGGAGTCGGTACGGGCGGCCTTCTGCAAGGATGAGGATCGTTTCACCCAGCTGGGCGTCCGTCTCGTCAGCCCCTTCCTATCCTTTGCCGAGCCGGAGCTGCTGAAACGCCAGATGTGGCAGACCTTCGGCCCCCTCCTGCAGCTGAGCCGTGGCGAGAACCAGCGCGCCTGTGCCGCCGGCTGGGCGGCGCTGGAGCGGTTCGGCACCGAATTGCGTGACAGGGGACGGGAGATACTGGAACGGCTGGAGAGAGACAGACGGCTGGGTATCGTCCTGCTGGGGCGCCCCTATCACAACGATCCGGGACTCAATCATCAAATCCTGGCGGAGCTGCAGCAGCTGGGCTATCCCGTGCTGACCATCGACAGCCTGCCGCTGGACGAAGAGATTCTGGATTCCCTGTTCGGAGAGGAGATCCGCGCCGGCCTGGTGCGGGACGCCCGCGAGATCGGCGATGTGTGGCGGAATTCCTATTCCGAGAACAGCAACCGCAAAATCTGGGCGGCCAAGTATGTGGCCCGCCATCCGTTACTCATCGGCCTGGAGCTCTCCAGCTTCAAGTGCGGCCACGATGCACCCATCTACAACCTGATCGAGCAGATCATCGAACAGAGCGGCACCCCCTTCTTCGCCTTCCGGGACCTGGACGAAAACCGCTCCGCCGGTTCCATCAAGATCCGGCTGGAAACCATCGACTACTTTCTGCGCCGCTACCGGGAACAGCTGCCCGGAGGACACAATCGACGGGGAGGGGATCGGCTCAGGCGGGCGGCACGATGAGGAACCAGCTGCCGTCGTACTCCGCCATATCCTTTTCCCGGGTGCGCCCCCTGACGAACAACCGATCGTAGTCCTCCTGGGTGAGGGTACGCTCCTGGCCGTTGGCATCACGATAACCCCATGCCCCCTCGATACACATGCGGAACAGCGTATCGACGATGTCGTCGAAACGGATACCATACTCCCGGGCCAGACGCTGGAAATCCGCGATCCGCATCTCCACCCCCCGCTCCTCGAACTCCTCGGCCAGCAACGCTTCGAGGGCCACGTCCCACTTTGGCATCAAGCTGTCATCTTCCGTCATCTCTGTTCCCATGGCATGCGCCTCCGCTTTCCGTGGAATCTCCGTGA
>WFNS01000090.1 GCA_015488495.1 Gammaproteobacteria bacterium
AGCAGTTGGTGGTGGCTCCGCTCTAGCGAATCGTCTGTATTGGTTTCAGCTCATCAGATTCAGATAAGGAGATTGTTTTGTCTAAGGTAATCGTTGTGACATCTGGCAAGGGAGGGGTTGGCAAGACGACCACCAGCGCAAGTTTTGCGGCTGGTCTGGCCAGTCGAGGACACCGGACGGTGGTCATCGACTTCGATATCGGTCTGCGAAACCTCGATCTGGTGATGGGCTGTGAAAGGCGGGTGGTCTATGACTTCGTCAATGTGATCAACGAAGAGGCCAGCCTGAAACAGGCCCTGATCCGGGACAAGGTGGACAACAACCTCTACATTCTGCCCGCTTCGCAGACCAGGGACAAGGATGCGCTTACCCAGGACAAGGTGGGCAAGGTGATCGGCGAGCTGCGGGAAAATTTTGACTACATCGTCTGCGACTCTCCGGCCGGTATCGAGAAGGGCGCACTGATGGCCCTGTTCTTCGCCGATGAGGCGCTGGTGGTTACCAACCCCGAGATCTCTTCAGTACGGGACTCCGATCGCATTCTCGGCATGCTTGCTGCGAAATCGCTGCGTGCCATCGAGGGGGAGGAACCCATCAAGGAACATCTGGTAGTGACACGCTACTCCCCTGAGCGCGTGAACATGGGCGAGATGTTGAGCCTGGATGACATCTGCGAACTGCTGGGAATCGACCTGGTCGGGGTCATTCCGGAGTCGGAAGAGGTATTGCAGGCCTCCAACTCCGGTATCCCCGTGATCCGTAACGAGCAGAGCAAGAGTGGCCAGGCATATCAGGATATGGTGGCCCGTTTTCTTGGTGAAGAGGTCCCCATGCGCTTTCTCGAAGTGGAAAAGAAAGGCTTCCTGAGCCGTATCTTTGGAGCATAGGCCGATGTCGATATTCGATTATTTCAGACGCAGGACCGCGAAGGGAACGGCCGCCATCGCCAAGGAGCGGCTGCATATTGTCATGGCCCACGAGCATCGGACGACGAAGGGCCCCGACTATCTGCCCGCCCTCAAGCGTGAGCTGATGGAGGTCATCTCGAAATACGTTCCGGTGAGCAAGGAGGACATCAAGGTCAATCTGGAGCGGCATGGGGATTGTGAGATCCTGGAGCTGAACATCGCTTTGCCGGAGGGCAAGGAGGAGACGGCGGCTGCCAACTGAGCAGCCGAGCCGGTTTTCCTTCTTTGCCCGGCGGGCGCGCGGTGCCATGTATCGTTGGCTGGTTGATGCTCGATCTCCACTCCACTCTCGTGACGACCCCGGTGGATTTCATCATCTGTTGGGGCTGCTGAATCTTCGATTTTCCCTTTCGGCCCGCCGTGGTGCAGGGCGGGGACGGAGCCGGGAGCGTTCGGTATGAAGGAGTTCGCCAACAATGAAAAGAATCACCATCGTCGGTAGCGGCTTTGCCGCCCTGACTGCTGTTCGGGAGCTGCGCAAGAGCGGCCTGGAGACGGAAATCACCTTGGTCAGCCCAAGGCCGGTGTTCGAATATCTCCCCGGTATCATCTGGATCCCCTCCGGGCTGCGCAAGGGAGATGACCTCCGCGTCCCGCTGCAAAACTTTTTCCGGCGCATGAATGTCCGGTATCACCAGTCCTCCGCTACCGGGCTGGCCGATGAGGGGCGTACCCTGTTGACCGAGCAAGGAGAGGTCGAGAACGACGGTCTGTTGATCTGCTCGGGCGGACGTTTTCTGAAAAAGTTGCCCGGTATTGAACATGCCATTACCCCCTGCGAAGGGATCGAGGCGGCCGAACGGATCCGGGACCGTCTGCGGGCGATGGAGAGTGGAGTGATCGCCATCGGCTTCGGGGGTAATCCCAAGGAGCCGAACGCCATGCGGGGAGGCCCGATGTTCGAATTCCTGTTCGGCATCGATGAGCAGCTGCGCAGGGAGGGACGCAGGGAGCGATTCCGGCTGATCTTCTTCACCCCGGGTGAAAAGCCGGGGCAGAGGCTGGGTCCGAAAGCGGTGGAAGGTCTGTTGCGCGAGATGGAGCGGCGGGACATCGATACCCATCTGGGATACAAGATAAAGGGTTTCACCGAGAACAGGGTAATGACCGAAGGGGGTGAGTTCGATGCCGATCTCATCCTGTTCATGCCGGGCATGACCGGCAATCGCTGGTTCGACAACAGTGAATTGCCGCGCTCCCCCGGCGGGCTGATACAGGCCGATGAACACTGCCGCGTGGCGGGGATGGAACGGGTCTATGTGGCGGGTGATTCCGGCAGTTTCCCCGGCCCGGATTGGATGCCGAAACAGGCGCACATGGCGGATCTCCAGGCCAGGGCGGCGGTGGCCAATCTGGTGGCGGAATTTCGCAACCAGCCGGCCGATGCCACCTTCCGTGCCGAGCTGATCTGTATCGTGGACAGCCAGAAAAGCGGTATGCTGGTGGCGCGTACCCCCCGTCTCAATTTCATGCTGCCACCCATGCGACTGCTGCATTGGGTGAAGAGGGCCTACGAGTGGTGGTATCTTCGGCAGTACCGCTGAAAGTGTCGATTTTTTGCCAGGAGAGAACTGATGACCAAGAGCATCAAGGGGACCCAGACCGAGAAAAACCTGCTGATTGCATTCGCAGGTGAATCACAGGCCAGGAACCGTTATACCTACTTCGCCGGGGTGGCCAAGAAGGAGGGGCTGGTGCAGATTGCCCACATCTTCCAGGAGACGGCGGATCAGGAGAAGGAACACGCCAAGCGTTTCTTCAAGTTTCTGGAAGGTGGCATGGTGGAGTGTAGCGCGAACTTCCCCGCGGGGAAGATAGGGACCACGCTGGAAAACCTGCGTGCGGCCGCCGATGGCGAGGAGCACGAGTGGAGCGACATGTATCCCACCTTCGCCAGGACCGCGCGCGAAGAGGGGTTTCCCGAGGTGGCCGCTGCCTTCGAGGCCATCTCTGTTTCGGAGAAACAGCACGAGAAGCGCTTTCGGGCGCTGGCGGACAACCTGGAGGCCGGGCGGGTGTTCAGGCGCAATGGAAAGGTGGTGTGGCGCTGCAGGAATTGCGGATATCTGCACGAGGCGGAGGAGGCGCCGGAGATCTGTCCAGCCTGTCTCCACCCCCAGGGCTATTTCGAACTGCTCGGAGAGAACTGGTAGGTTCTTTCATCGGTCCGGCACACGACGGCTGATTACGGTGTATATGGTTGCCGGGTCAATAGAACCGGGGTTCTCCCAGCGGTCGGGTTTTGAAGCGGCGGTGGGCCCACAGGTACTGGTCGGGAATTTCCCGGAGTTGTTCCTCGACGATCTGATTGACGCGGGTGGCATCCTGCAACGCGTCTCCCGAGGGGAAATCCCGCAGGGGAGGAGAGATGGTGATACGGTACCCTTTCCCCTCCGGCAGGCGTCGATAGCCGATGGGCAGGACGGGCGCCCCTGACAGTCTGGCCAGACGGGCGGTGATGGTGAGGGTCGCGGTCGGTACCCCCATGAAGGGGGCGAAGATGGCATGCCGGCGTCCGAAATCCTGATCCGGCGCATACCAGCACACCCGGTTTTCCTTCAGGGCCCGCAGCATGGCACGCAGGTCGTGGCTGTCGATGATCCCTTCGTAGTATTTTTCGCGATAATGACGCATGACGGCTTCGAAAAGGGGATTCTTGGCCCGTTTCACCAGGATCTGAAAGGGTAATTCCGTGGCCAGCATCCGGCCGCAGAGTATCATGGAGGTGAAATGTCCCCCCAGCAGGATGACCCCCTTTCCTTTCTTCCGCGCCTCTTGCAGATGCTCCATCCCTTCGATACGGTAACGGGATTTCAGCCATTCCTCGGAGGCCCACCAGCTCAACAGCGTCTCGAATATCGCGACTCCCGAGTTGCGCAGTGCAGATTTCACGAGCTGCCGTTGCTGTTCGGTGGAAAGATGGGGGAAGGCCATGGCGATGTTGGTGGTGACGATACGACGTCTGCGAGGCAGCAGATAGCGGCTCAGGTCGCCCAGGGCGGCTCCCACCCTGAGTTGCCAGGGATAGGGAAGCAGTACCAGTAACCGGAACAGGCCAAGGGCTGCCCAGGTGGGCCAGTGGCGGGGCGCCAGAAAACGGGCCGGACGAAAAGGGGAATCGGATTGCTGCATCGACGATTGGGAAAAGTATCTTATAGACCGCTATATTAACCCGGCAACAATATATATCGTATTCAGGGTTTCAGGAACAGGCTGGAACAAGGCGCAGCTTGCAGGCAATGGTTGCTCCATTGGCAAAAGCTGCAACGCCGGGCCAGCCTGTTCCTGAAACCCCTAACCACTTGATTTTAGAAGACAGGCCGTCGTGTGCCGGTCTGCTGACGGTGTTGGCAAAACTTGCTGGAGGGGGACTCCAGCGGCGTTTTGCCGCCTTGCAGCAGACCGGCGCACGACGGCTGAATACGACATATATTGTTGCCGGGTTAATATAAACGGCATGGCAAGCGGGAAGCGAAAGGGAGGCCGATGATGGAGGTGAGGGTTCTCGGCTCCAGCGGCGGGGTGGGGACCGGAAAGGGCACCACCTCACTGCTGGTGGACAACGATATCCTGATCGATGCCGGTACCGGAGTGGCGCAGCTCTCCATCGACGAGTTGAGCCGCCTGCGGCACATTTTTCTGACCCATTCCCATCTGGACCATGTTGCCTACCTTCCTCTGCTGGGGGACACGGTTTTCGGCCTGGTCTCCGAAACCATCCGGGTGTATGCGTTGTCAGAGACACTGGATGCGTTGCAGCGTCACATCTTCAACGATGTCATCTGGCCCGACTTTACCCGGATTCCGAATCGGCAGCAGCCGGTGTTCCGGTTTCAGTCGGTGGATACGGGAGAGACCGTGGAACTGGGCACCCGCCGAATCGAGGCGATAGCGGTCAATCATACGGTTCCCTGTATCGGGTTTCGCGTGGCCTGTGGTGAAAAGGCGTTCGCCATCAGTGGAGACACCACCTGCAACGATGGTTTCTGGGAAGCGCTGAATGCCCATCCCGGTCTGGATCTGTTGCTGGTGGAGACTGCATTCAGCGACAAGGATGAAGCCCTGAGCCGACTGGCCCGTCACTACTCCCCCCGGCTGCTGGCTGCTGACCTGCAGAAACTGCGTCACCGCCCGCCCATCTACATCATCCACGCCAAACCGGGGGAGGAGTCGGCCATCCTCCGCGAATGCCGGGAGGCGCTGGCGGGCCGGGAGGTGTACGGTTTGGCTGGTGGAGCACACTTCACGCTATAATCCAGTCACCTGTTTGTTCTCCCGGACGCCTGGGATTCGGGAGACGGAACATAAAAGAGACGACCATGTTTGACAACCTCAGTGAACGTCTGGCCCGAACCCTGAAAAACCTGCGCGGGCAGGGAAGGCTGACCGAAGAGAACATCAAGGACACCCTGCGCGAGGTGCGCATGGCGCTGCTGGAGGCGGATGTCGCGCTCCCGGTGGTCAAGGAGTTCATCGCCCAGGTGCGCGAACGGGCGGTGGGCAAGGAGGTGATGACCAGTCTTTCACCGGGACAGGCGCTGATCAAGATCGTCAAGGAGGAGTTGGTCAGGGTGATGGGAGAGGCCAACGAGGCGCTCGATCTGGCCACCCAGCCCCCGGCTGTGATCCTCATGGCGGGTCTGCAGGGTTCCGGCAAGACCACCACCACCGGCAAGCTGGCCCTGTGGCTAAAGGAGCGGCAGAAGAAATCGGTGATGGTGGTCAGCGCCGACGTCTACCGTCCCGCGGCCATCAAGCAGCTGGAGACCGTGGCTTCCCAGGTGGGAGCGGAGTTCTTTCCCAGTGATACCAGCCAGCAACCGGTGGAGATCGCCCGGGCCGCCCTGCAGCAGGCGCGGACACGTTTCATCGATGTGCTGATCGTGGACACCGCGGGCCGTCTGCATGTGGATGACGAGATGATGGACGAGGTGCGACGGCTGCACGAGGTGCTGAATCCGGTCGAGACGCTCTTCGTGGTGGACAGCATGACGGGGCAGGATGCGGCCAATACCGCCAGGGCCTTCAACGAGCAGCTCGCCCTGACCGGAGTCATTCTCACCAAGGCCGATGGAGATGCACGCGGCGGGGCCGCGCTCTCCATTCGCCAGATCACCGGCAAGCCGATCAAGTTTCTGGGCGTCGGGGAGAAGACCGGCGCCCTGGAGCCGTTTCATCCGGAGCGGGTCGCTTCCCGTATTCTCGGCATGGGGGATGTGCTCACCCTGATCGAGGAGGTGGAGCAGAAGGTCGACAAGACGGAGGCCGAAAGGCTGGCGCGCAAGATCAAGAAGGGCAAGGGGTTCGATCTGGAGGATTTTCGTGCGCAGTTGCAACAGATGAAAAAGATGGGTGGCATCGCCGGGATGCTGGACAAGTTGCCCGGAATGGGCAATCTGCCGGCCGGGGTCAAGGAGAAGGTGAACGACCGGGACATGATCCGCCTCGAGGCGATCATCAATTCCATGACTCCAGGCGAACGTCGCCATCCCGAACTCATCAAGGGTTCGCGCAAGCGCCGCATCGCCGCCGGTTCGGGAACCCAGGTGCAGGACGTCAATCGCCTGCTCAAGCAGTTCAAGCAGATGCAAAAGATGATGAAAAAGATGTCCGGTGGCGGCATGGCGAAGATGATGCGCGCCATGAAGGGACGAATGCCCCCCGGCATGCCATTTTGATTGTCGTCACAAAAACGCGTACAATTAATCGTTTAACCCGGGCCGCCGGAATGGTGGCCAACACAGAGATTTCAACTGGAGAGCAAACGGGCAATGGTAACCATTCGTATGTCTCGGGGTGGCGCAAAGAAGCGCCCCTTCTATCATGTCGTCGTCACCGACAGCCGCAATCGCCGTGACGGGCGCTATATCGAGCGGGTGGGTTTCTTCAATCCGGTAGCCAAGGGGAATGAGGAGCCGCTGCGCCTGGATATGGAACGTATCAACTACTGGCTGTCTCAGGGCGCCAAGACCTCGGAGCGGGTTGCCAAGTTGATCAAACAGCAGCCTGCTGCGCAGACGGTGGCCGAATAGCCCGTTCAGCCGATGGCGGAAGGTGGCGGAGGAGCTGCAGCGCAGGATCGATATGGGCCGCATCACCGGCCTGTACGGGGTCCGTGGCTGGGTAAAGGTCTACTCCTACACGGAGCCGCGTGAGGCAATCATCGGTTACTCTCCATGGCAGGTGAATGTCGGTGGAGAGTGGCATGAGATGGAGGTGGCGGAAGGCCGGAAGCATGGCAAGGGGATCATCGTCCGTCTCGAAGGATACACCGATCGGGATGCGGCCGCCCGGCTCATGGGGGCCGATATCGCCTGTTACCGATCCCAGCTGCCGCAGACCGCCCCGGGTGAATATTATTGGGCCGATCTGGTGGGTCTGAAGGTGGTCACCCTCGAAGGACGGGAGTTGGGCCGGGTCGAGGGCCTGATGGAGACCGGCGCCAACGATGTCCTGGTGGTGAAGGGTGATCGGGAGCGCCTGATTCCCTATCTGACCGGGGAGGTGGTCATGGAGGTGGATCTGGCACGACGGCGGATGCGCGTCGAGTGGGACCCTGATTTCTGAGTACCAGCGGAAGAAGGATGCGGTTCGACATCGTTACCCTGTTCCCGGGGATGTTCGAGGCCGTCGAGGGATATGGAATCACCGGGCGGGCGATGAAGTCCGGTCTGCTGCAGCTGAAGACCTGGAATCCGCGGGATTACACCCATGATCGCCATCGTACCGTGGATGACCGGCCCTATGGAGGGGGTCCGGGAATGGTGATGCTGGCGGAGCCGCTGCAGGCCGCGATACGGGACGCAAAAGAGGACGATGCTGCGCGGGCCAGGGTGATCTATCTTTCACCACAAGGGCGGCCTCTCGATCAGCAGAAGCTGGCGGAACTGGCTCGGCAGCAACGCATCATTCTGCTTGCCGGCCGCTATGAAGGGATCGATGAGCGGCTGATCCAGAGTGAGGTGGATGAAGAGCTCTCTCTGGGCGACTACGTGTTGAGCGGTGGCGAGCTGGCGGCAATGGTGGTCATCGACGGGGTGACGCGGTTGTTGCCCGGTGCGCTGGGGCATGAGGATTCGGCGCAGCAGGATTCCTTCGCCGCGGGATTGCTGGATTACCCGCACTATACGCGGCCGGAGCGGCTGGGAGGGATGGTGGTTCCCAAGGTGCTGCTCAGCGGCGATCATCGGGCGATTGCCCGATGGCGGGAGAAACAGGCGCTGGGGCGTACCTGGCAGCGGCGCCCCGACCTGTTGGAAAAAGTGGAATTGAGCGAACGACAGCGAGCCCTGCTCCAGGAGTACGTCCGGGAGCAGCAGGCACGCGACGATTTGATAGAACCTGTCTCGGGAGAGAACGATGAGCAACATCATTGACCAATTGGAAGCAGAGCAGATGAACCGCGAGATTCCGGAGTTCGCTCCGGGGGATACCGTGGTGGTTCAGGTGAAGGTGAAGGAGGGTAACCGGGAGCGTCTGCAGGCGTTCGAGGGCGTGGTGATCGCCAAGCGCAACCGCGGACTCAACTCCTCTTTCACGGTACGCAAGATCTCCCACGGAGAGGGTGTGGAGCGTGTGTTCCAGACCTACAGCCCGGCGGTGGCGGAAATCACTGTCAAACGCCGGGGTGACGTGCGCCGGGCCAAGCTCTATTATCTGCGTGGCCGCCGTGGCAAGGCCGCCCGTATCAAGGAGAAGCTGGTGAGCGGTGGCGGAGCGAAGAAAAAGGCTGCTCCGGCTGCCAGGGAGGAGACGACTCCGGAGACCGATGATCTGACCCGTATCGAAGGTATCGGGCCGAAGATTGCCGAGTTGCTCAAGGAGGCCGGTATTGGTGGTTATGCCGATCTGGCCGCGGCCGATCCTGAGAAGATTCGGGAGATCCTGAGCGAGGCAGGCGGCAACTTTGCCTCCCATGATCCGGAGACCTGGCCGAAACAGGCCGAAATGGCCCGGGATGGCAAATGGGACGAGCTGAAAGCCTGGCAGGACGAGCTGGACGGTGGCCGCGAAAAGGCCTGAGTCCTCTGACGGCCCTCGTGCTTCGGCGGAGGGCCGTTTTTCCATGGGCGCCTCGGTTGGAGGCGCCCTTGCATATCCGGGGGCTCAGGGGTGGCGGGGAACCATCAGCTGATCCTTCCCGCCCCCTTTCCCGGCATACGCTGTCTGCTGGGGGCCCGGATCGAGGGGGACCGGCTGGTGGCACTGGACTATCTGTTTGCCGACATCGAACCGGTCGAGGCCCGAACGCCTCTGGCCCGAGAGGTAATGGAGCAGCTGATGGCCTATTTCCGTGACCCGACCAGCCGCTTCGAGTTGCCGATGCGGGTGCAGGGTACCCCATTTCAACGGCGCGTCTGGTCCGCCCTGCGGGAGATTCCGGTTGGCGAGACCCGGACCTATGGCGAATTGGCGAAGTCATTGGGAAGCAGTCCCCGGGCCGTTGGCAACGCCTGTCGCAGCAATCAGTTACCCATCGTCATCCCCTGTCACCGGGTGGTATCCGCCCACGGCCCCGGTGGATACGCCGGGCAA
>WFNS01000091.1 GCA_015488495.1 Gammaproteobacteria bacterium
AGGTAAGGTTCTTCGCGTTGCATCGAATTAAACCACATGCTCCACCGCTTGTGCGGGCCCCCGTCAATTCCTTTGAGTTTTAGCCTTGCGGCCGTACTCCCCAGGCGGAGAACTTAACGCGTTAGCTACGATACTAAGGAGACGAAGCTCCCCAACATCTAGTTCTCATCGTTTACGGCGTGGACTACCAGGGTATCTAATCCTGTTTGCTCCCCACGCTTTCGCACCTCAGCGTCAGTGTTGGTCCAGGAAGCCGCCTTCGCCACTGGTGTTCCTTCCGATATCTACGCATTTCACCGCTACACCGGAAATTCCACTTCCCTCTACCACACTCTAGCCTGACAGTATCGAATGCAATTCCCAGGTTGAGCCCGGGGATTTCACATCCGACTTATCAAGCCGCCTACGCGCGCTTTACGCCCAGTAATTCCGATTAACGCTTGCACCCTCCGTATTACCGCGGCTGCTGGCACGGAGTTAGCCGGTGCTTCTTCTGTGGGTAACGTCAAGACTCAAGGGTATTAACCTTGAGCTTTTCTTCCCCACTGAAAGTGCTTTACAACCCGCAGGCCTTCTTCACACACGCGGCATTGCTGGATCAGGGTTGCCCCCATTGTCCAATATTCCCCACTGCTGCCTCCCGTAGGAGTCTGGGCCGTGTCTCAGTCCCAGTGTGGCTGATCGTCCTCTCAGACCAGCTACGGATCGTCGCCTTGGTAGGCCGTTACCCCACCAACAAGCTAATCCGACATAGGCTCATCCGATAGCGCGAGGCCCGAAGGTCCCCCGCTTTCCCCCGTAGGGCGTATGCGGTATTAGCTCGAGTTTCCCCGAGTTGTCCCCCACTACCGGGCAGATTCCTATGCATTACTCACCCGTCCGCCACTCGTCAGCGCAGAAGCAAGCTTCCGCCTGTTACCGTTCGACTTGCATGTGTTAGGCATGCCGCCAGCGTTCAATCTGAGCCAGGATCAAACTCTTCAGTTCAATCAAGATGTCATCCGAAAATGACAAATACATTGACTCGACAGAATCACCATCGGGGCACAAACCCCGATGAATGGTGCTTTTGCCGATATCTGGTGTCACAGAACATCGACGCAAGCGCCCACACAAATTACCTGACCATCTTGTTAAAGAGCTCGGAGCAGTCGTTGCGTTTACCCCGACAAGGCCGACCATTATATCGCCTTTCCTGCCTCCGTCAACACCTTTTTCGGTGTCTGTTCCCGCCGCTGACAAGCAGTCGCCGCGAGAGGTGGGCATTATACGGCATGCTTTTCTCTCGTCAACACCTTTTCGGTTACTTTCTTGGGCCCAACCCTAAAGGCGCACTCAATTTATGTAATTTATGGGGGGCGTGCGACCGGCGGCTCATCCAAGCACCCTCAACTGAAAGAGGTCATTTGTAAATTTGGAGTAAACAACGCCAGTTGGAAGCGGCAAGAACCAATGGCGCTGCTAAGATTGCATTGTCGCACTATCAACAACGAAACATCCCGAGCCCAATGGGCGACGTGATTCTTTGGCGTAAGACCATCTCAACGATAGCGGAGAAGATATGTGGAGAATTTGCTTGTTTCTGGGGGGGAGCCTGATGCTCCCTTTGCTGGTGTCCTGCAGTTCGGAGACCAACTTCGACCCTTCTCCCGCAGCCACCGAAGGCAGGGCATCCATTACTGAGACGAATGCAGGAATCGCCACGAGTGAGGCCAGTGCCATCATCGACATCATCAGCCTGGTCGGCACCTCGGATGAAAGGCTGCTCAGTGTCAGCGACACTTCGCTCTCATGCGCCTTGGCTGGATATGATGGCAGCGGCAGTGTCATCCTGCAGGGGCGATTACGGCAGCCCGGAGATACCATGAAGATCACTTTCAACGGATGTACGCTGGCGGGCGCCCCTCTCGCCGGCTCGGTCAAGGCCACGCTGGTCAAATACAGCCAGGATGACCAAGGAGAGCGATATACCACTCGGTATCTCTATCAGGATTTCTTGATTGGCTCCACAGCCAATCTCATCAGCCTGAACGGGGATCTCACCGTCGAGAGCAACTATGATTATCTAACGGAGACATCGACCACCACTCGCACGAGCAGCTCGTTAGAGCTGGCCCAGGGTCAGATGATCGTTACCGTGACCGAGCTGAGATGCGTCGACGCCTATACCGGGTTGTGGGACACCGCGCCATTCACTACGGAGTGTCAGCTGCGTTTCGACAGTGCCGCATTGGGAGGGAGCCTCTCCGTGGTTACCGTGGAACCGTTCAGAGGGGTCGGAGGTGAGAATCGACCCTCCTCCGGAGAGCTGCGAATCAACGGAGCCAACAGCAAGGCCCGACTCATTGCCCAGCAGGATGGCGAGCATGTCCTGCTCCAGTGGGATCAGGACAACGACGACCGTTACGAGGGCCAGCTGTTACGGACCTGGGATGAGCTCAAGCGAGATATGCTCGATTGGAGTTCACTACTTACCCCTTAGTCAGCCCCTCGGCAGACGACTTGCCCGCGAACCAACCAGGGATCCGGAACGACTACTCAGCTTTTTCTCGGTTTGAACTGAGCCGGATCCACATCGTGGCGATGCAGCAAACGATAGAATTCGGTACGGTTGCGCTTGGCCAATCGAGCCGCCTGGGTCACGTTGCCCCCGGTGATATGGAGCAGTTGAGCCAGATAGTCCCGCTCGAACCGACTGCGGGCATCACTGAAGGAAGGCAGCTCTCCGGCCTTGTTACGCAGCGCCTGCTGCACCAGTTTGGCCGAGATCACGGGACTGGCGGAAAGGGTCACCACCTGTTCGACGATGTTGTACAGCTGGCGGATGTTTCCCGGCCACGGCGCGCTTACCAGCTGCTCCAGCGCCTCGGGGGAAAAACCACTGATCTCCTTGCCGTACTTGTCCGCCACCAGCTTCAGAAAGTGGCTGGCGAGGAGCGGGATGTCCTCCCGGCGCTCGGCCAGGGTAGGCAACTCCAGCGAAACCACGTTGATTCTATAATATAGGTCTTCGCGGAAGTTGCCCTTTGCCATCTCCTCTTCCAGGTCCCGATGGGTGGCGGAGATGAGGCGGACATCGACCGGGATCGCTTCCACCGAGCCAACCGGTCTCACCTCACGCTCTTGTAACACCCTCAACAATTTGACCTGTACAGAGAGCGGCATGTCTCCGATCTCGTCCAGAAACAAGGTTCCCCCGTCGGCGGCCCGGAACAGACCGGGATGGTCCCGGGATGCCCCCGTAAAAGAGCCCTTGCTATGCCCGAACAGTTCCGACTCGAGCAGCTGCTCGGGAATGGCACCACAGTCGATGCCTACGAAAGGGCGATCGGCACGCGGGCTGGCACGGTGCACGGATCGGGCCAGCAGCTCCTTGCCGGTTCCACTGTTGCCCTTGATGAACAGACTAGCATCACTCACCGCGATCATCCTCGCCTGGCGTAGCACATCTTCCATCAGTGGGCTGCGAGTGATGATCCCTTCCCGCCAGCTCTCGTCCTCAGCCTGGCCTGCATCCGGCATCCCGCCAGAGAGCAGAAAGGCCTTCTCCACCTGCTCCATCAGCTGCTGGGTATCGAAGGGCTTGGTCAGAAAGCCGAATACCCCCCGTTTGGTCGCCGCCACGGCATCGGGAATGGAGCCATGGGCCGTAAGGATGATGACCGGCAAGGCGGGGTATCGGCTGTGTACCGTCTCGAACAGCGCCATGCCATCCATCCCGCCCATGCGGAGGTCGGTGATGATGAGGTAGGGCTGGAAAGAGGCGAGACAGGCGAGCGCCTTTTCCGCGCTCTCCACCGCTTCCACCTCATAGCCAGCCGACTCCAACCGCAGCGACAACAGCCGCAGCAGGCTGGGATCATCGTCCACGACCAGAATACGTTTCCCTGCCGACCGCTTCATTCCCGCCCCCGGATGCTGTCCTCGATCCGTTTGAGTTCCTCGAGCTTCTCGTTCAACCCTTTAATCTCTTGCTTCAACACATTGACGCGGTATCGTGTGGCCACCAGCCTGCGCTGGGCCGATTGCAGCTTCCCTTTTTCATCAAGCAATACCTGAAGAATACGTGCCAAACGGTAATTCTCCAAATTCTCCATCTTGTTTTTCTCGTCGAGACAGGGTCCCAGCGGAGAACTCTTCTCCGTCTTGGAAGAGATTTTCAGGGAAGGGTTCATCATTAACATGGCCGCCAACAGGCGCGGTTCATTACAACCGTCGGGAGCAAGCAGCTTGCGCTGCACAGCATACTCCTGCTTGACCTCTTCCCGGGACATATGCAACGCCAGATCGAAATAGGCAATCAGCTGCTCCAGCCGATCGCTCCCTTCAACCACGGGGAGCGGCTCTTCTTTCACCCCGCCAGGGAGCGGCAGCATCTCCGGAACCGACGTACACCCCCCTGCCAGTAAAGCAAATGTCACAACAGCCGCACCGGTTGGCCACCAACCGCTCCACCTTTCTCGCGCTCCTTGCCTCGTCACGATACCCCCGCAGCAACAATCCGCTCAACCGTACCTGTAGTGTTCAGCGGTAAGACGACTCGTAAGTGAGCACCTCCAGTACGCCCTGTATCGACCACCTCGATATTTCCATAGTGGGCACTCACATACTCACGCGCAATGGATAACCCAAGCCCCGAACCCTTGATATGACTGTCGGTCTGCCGCCGTCCCTGATAGAAGGCCTCGAAGATTCTTTTCCTGTCCCTCGGATCGATCCCAGGACCGTTGTCCTTCACTTCCAGCATCAGCTTGTCCTGCTCCTGCTTCATCCTGATCCAAATACATCCACCGATTGGGGTGAATTTGACCGCATTCGACAACAGATTATCCATCACCGTGCGAATCTTGCTCTCGTCCACCCGGATTTTGAGCGGCTGTAGCTGGGTCACTAAGCGCACGGCTTTGGCCTTGATGGTGGGGCGGTGATCCCGGATTACCTCTTCGATCAACTGCTGCATATCCACTTCCCGGATGGTCAGACGGGGAGACTGGGTCTGTGTTGTGGTACTGAAATTCAACAGATTCTCAATCAACTTCTGTAATTTAAAGGTATTAGAACGAAGAATGTCTACGATCTCCGTTTGTTCACTGTTGAGGGGCCCCACCACTCCATCGCGCAGCAATTCAGCACTCTCACGCATCGCCGTGAGGGGCGTCTTCAGCTCGTGGGACACATGGCGCAGAAAACGGGTCTTCTCCTGGTCCACCTCCATCAACCGCTGACGAAGCCACTCCAGCCGATCCCCCACATGCTGCAAATCACGAGGACCGGATACCTCCACGCTCCGCTTCAGGCCGGAACCTCCAAGATTCTCGATGGCCTGCTCGATCTGGTGAATCGAACGGGAGATGAACAGCGTATAGATACCTGCGGTCATCAAGGTCAGCGGAACCAGTGCCAGGGTAACCCAGAACAGCACCTGTTGCGCATCGGTGGCAATTCGTCTCATCAGGGCCACCTCATGCTCAATCAGGCCATTGCTGTCCGCCTGAATCCCGGCCACCATGTTGGCCAGCTCGCGGAATCGGGGTGCCAGCGCCTCGCTGCTGTCATATCCCTTTTCCCCCAGCTGGCGAAACAGCTCCTCTTCTGCCTCAATCAGGTGTTTTATGCGCTGCTGATAGACTCCCCCCAGTGACATCATAGCGAGATTTCTGGCGGTCAATCCAAACTCTGCATGGCTCTGATGATAGGCCCTGAGCAGATTTTCATCCTTCAGTACAACATACTGCCTCGCCGCCCGCTCCATCGCCTTGACCTGTTCTCCCAGCAGTTGGCTGTTGTGGATGGCCTGCGCAGCCTGGTGGACCGCCGATTGACTCTGCTGCGCCAGCCGATCCACCTCGAATGCGGCATAGATCAGCGCACCGATGAGGGGCAGTGCAACCAGAGCGAATCCATAGAGAATGACCCGTCGGGTGGATTTGGGGCGAAAACGTTGAAAAAGTCCACTCATCGACTCTGTGCCTGCCTGGCGATCCACTCCCCCCGCGGATCGATATGCTACGGTTTTTTCACTTCCAGACCAAAATGCAGATAGGCATTGCGCGTCGCCACCCTCCCCCGCGGCGTGCGCATCATGAAGCCCTGCTGAATGAGAAAGGGTTCGAGTACGTCTTCGATGGTATCGCGCTCTTCGCCTATGGCGGCAGCCAGGCTGTCTACCCCTACCGGTCCCCCGTCGAACTTCTCGATCATGCTCAGCAACAGCTTTCGGTCCATCATGTCGAATCCCTGAGGATCGATATCCAGCATGTCGAGCGCGTCTGCCGCCACCTCTCCGGTCACCCGGCCATCCGCCTTGACCTGCGCAAAATCCCGCACCCGTCGCAACAGGCGATTGGCAATCCGCGGCGTACCTCTTGCCCGGCGGGCGATCTCGTGGGCGCCCGCCTCGTCGATAACGACTCCAAGGATACGGGCAGAACGGTTCACGATGGCGCACAGATCGCGCACCGAATAGAATTCCAGCCGCTGTACGATACCGAAACGATCGCGCAGCGGAGAGGTCAGCAAGCCAGCGCGGGTGGTGGCACCCACCAGGGTGAATGGCGGAAGATCGAGTTTGATGGAGCGGGCCGCCGGCCCTTCGCCGATGACGATGTCCAGCTGGTAGTCCTCCATGGCAGGATAGAGTACCTCTTCCACCACCGGACTGAGACGATGGATCTCGTCCACGAACAGAACGTCGTTGGGTTCCAGGTTGGTCAGCAATGCAGCCAGATCCCCCGGGCGCTCCAGCACCGGACCGGAGGTGTGCCGCATCTGGACCCCCAGCTCGTTGGCGATGATGTGGGAAAGGGTGGTCTTGCCCAATCCGGGTGGACCGAAGATCAGCACATGGTCCAGCGCCTCCTTGCGCCCCCTGGCAGCGTGGATGAAGATCTCCATCTGCTCGCACACCCCTTGCTGGCCGACATAGTCGACCAGCCTGGCGGGACGAATCGCCACCTCCTGTGCGGGCTCCTCCTCCAGGGCGACGGGGTTCACCAGACGATCGGTCTCTATCATCCGAATCTCCTCCTCATCTCATCGCCCTCTTGAGTGCATGGCGGATGATCTCTTCACTGGTCAATCCCTCGTCCGTGACGCTCTCCACCAGACGGATGGCCTCCTGGGGCTTGTAGCCCAGGGACTCCAGCGCCCTGCGGGCATCCCGTCTGGGATCGCCATCCGGTATGGACGACACCTTTGCCTCACTCACCGCTACCGAAGGGAGCGCGCCCTCCAGCCGGTCGCGCATCTCGACGATGAGACGCTGCGCGGTCTTCTTGCCGATTCCCGGCAGGCGCACCAGCCGGGCGGTGTCGTCATCCTGTACCGAACGGGCGAAATCGGTCACCGAGATGCCGGAGAGCAGGGTCAGTGCCAACTTTGGACCGACCCCGCTTATCTTGATCAGGGCACGGAACAGCTGCCGCTCCTCCCGGGAGGCAAAACCGTACAACAGATGGACATCTTCCCGCACCACCAGATGGGTATGGAGCGTCACCCCATCTCCCGGCTCCGGGAGGGTGTAGAAGGTGCTCATCGGCGCCTCCATCTCATACCCCACGCCGTTCACCTCCAGCAAGAGGGAAGGGGGATGCTTTTCCACCAATTTACCAGTCAAACGGCCGATCATGACCCCCTCCGAGCCGAAAGTCCCTGCGCCGAAATCACCGGACCGCCCCCAGCCGTGAGAGCAGTTGCCGACTATGGCCGTGGCACAGCGCAACCGCCAGGGCATCGGCGGCATCCACCGGGGGAGGGTTCGCCAGATTCAGCAATGCCTTCACCATATGCTGCACCTGCTCCTTCTCGGCACGCCCCCGACCCACGACCGCCTGCTTGATTTCCGCCGGCGCATATTCGCTCACCGGCAGCGAGCCCTGCATGACTGCGCAGATGGCCGCGCCGCGCGCCTGCCCCAGCTTCAGCGCCGAACCGGCATTCCGGTGCATGAACACGCTCTCGATGGCCACTTCGTCGGGACGATAGCGCCGGACGATTTCATCGATCCCGTCGAAGATGCATTTCAGCCGCTCCGGCAGTCTCTCTCCGCTCACCCGGATGCAACCGCTGGCGACATAAAGGGAGCGCTGCGCATCCTGATCCACGATCCCGAAACCGGTCATCCGGGAGCCGGGATCGATGCCAAGGATGCGAAGCGTCATCCGGTCGTCTCAGCTGGCCATCTTTTCCAGCACCTCGGCAGGGATGTCGGCGTTGCTGTAGACCTGTTGCACATCGTCCAGATCCTCCAGCATATCCACCAACCGCAGCACTTTCTGCGCATCCTCCAGCCCGAGGGCCACGGTGGTGGATGGGCGCATGGTCACCTCCGCATATTCGGGCGTCAGGGATGCCGCCTCCAACGCCTCCTTCACCGCACTGAAATCCTCCGGCAGGGTGATCACCTCGATGCTCCCGTCGTCACCGGTGACGACATCCTCGGCTCCGGCCTCCAGCGCCACCTCCATGAGCTGCTCTTCATCACTGCCAGCGGGGAAGCCGATCACGCCGGCTTTGGTGAACAGATAGGCCACCGAACCGTCGGTGCCCAGGTTCCCCCCTGCCTTGCTGAAGGCATGACGCACTTCGGCGACGGTACGGTTGCGGTTGTCGGTCAGACAGTCCACCATCACCGCCACGCCGTTGGGGCCGTAACCTTCGTAACGCACCGCCTCGAAGTTGTCCCCTTCCTGGGCTCCGGCCCCCCGCTTGACCGCCCGCTCGATGGTATCCTTGCTCATGTTGCTGCCCAACGCCTTGTCGATGGCCGCACGCAGGCGGGGATTGGCGGCGGGATCCGCCCCGCCCAGTCGGGCGGCGACGGTGATCTCACGAATCAACTTGGTAAACAGCTTGCCGCGCTTGGCGTCCTGCGCCCCTTTGCGGTGCTGGATATTGGCCCATTTACTGTGTCCTGCCATGAAACATCCTCATCATTCTTTCTGCGGTGCCGCCAAAAAATTCCGATCGGGCCGTCACGGACGAGGCGGATTTTTAGAGCGGCGCCACACCCGGTGATCCCGACCGCCCTGCCCCGACCATTTCACCCGATCCCCCCGTTTCGTCACCCGTCAGTGGAACCATCGAAATATCCGGAATACGAGCGGGCTAGGCAGAGACCTCGAACATCCGGTTCAACGCAATCCGCGCCTGCGCGGCCTCCTCCTCGGGAACGGCGATCCGGTTAACCACCCGGTCTTCCACCAGATTCTCCAGGGTCCACAGCAGATGCTGGGGGTCGATGCGGAACATGGTGGAACACATACAGACCATCGGTGACATGAACTGTACGGCAACCCCCTTCGGCTCCAGCTGCTCCTTCAGACGGCTGACCATGTTCAACTCCGTCCCCACCAGCCAGCGACTCCCGGCCTCGGCACTGCTGACGGTGTTGAGAATGTACTCGGTGGAACCCACGTAATCGGACTTCTGACACACCTCGAAGCAGCACTCGGGATGGGAGATGACCTTGGCCTCCGGATAACGGGCCTTGTACTGATCGATGTGCTCGGGGCGAAACATCTGATGCACCGAACAGAAACCGTTCCACAGGATGATTTTGGCCTCCCGGATCTGCTGCCGGGTCAGCCCGCCAAGCGGCTTGGTGGAATCCCATACCACCATCTGCTCGAGCGGAACGCCCATATTGTAGCCGGTATTGCGTCCCAGATGCTGATCGGGAAAGAACAGCACCTTCTCCCGCTGCCGGAACGCCCATTCCAGCACCCGTGGCGCATTGGTGGAGGTGCAGACGATACCCCCGTGGCGACCACAAAAGGCCTTCAGGTCCGCTGCCGAATTGATGTAGGTCACCGGCGTGACCTTTTCGTCGGGATCCAGCACCTCGGAGAGCTCCTGCCAGACATCCTCCACCTTCTCCAGATCCGCCAT
This sequence comes from Gammaproteobacteria bacterium, assembly GCA_015488495.1. GTDB lineage: Bacteria > Pseudomonadota > Gammaproteobacteria > Thiohalospirales > Thiohalospiraceae > DRMK01. Next base: position 9,889 of record WFNS01000091.1, read on the forward strand.
GTCTGCCATGGAGCAACCGGCGTTGAGATCGGGCAGGATGGAGATCTGCTCCGGCGACGACATGATGTCCGCCACCTCGGCCATGAAATGGACCCCGCAGAAGACGATGTACTCGGCGTTGGTCTGTGCCGCCTGACGAGAGAGCTTGAGGGAGTCACCGGTGAAGTCGGCATGCCGGAACACCTCCTCGCGCTGATAGTGATGCCCGAGAATCACCAGGCGATCGCCCAGCGCATCCCTGGCCGCCTGAATACGTGTATCCAGCTGCTGCTCATCCAGTTCCGTGAAGCGCTGTAGCGCGACCCCTGTCGTACCCATGCCGGTTCCTCAATAACGGGAAATAACGGTCGTAAACCACTCTATTTTACTACAAAAGGGAAAAGATACCGAAACCGGCCCGAATACCGGCCTCTCTCCGTTACTCATCCAGCAGCTCGGTATCCTCGTGGCGGTAAGGTGGCGTACAGCAACAGAGAAACACCAACGGTTCCCCTCCATCCGCTTCGATGTCGTGCGGAGTCCCCGCGGGAATATGGATGGTGTCACCCACCGTCACGGGATACCGTTCCTCTCCCAGTCTGACCCGTCCGCTACCGCTGAGGATGTGATAGATCTCGTCGCTGGAGCGGTGCCGATGCAACAGCGTCTTGCGCCCGGCGGGCAACGAGGCCTCCGCCAGACTCTGCCTTCCGGAGCCATGACGGGCAGGATGCATCAGCTCCCGAATGGTGGATCCGTCTTTGGTGGTAAAGGGCTCGGTTTCACGGTAACGGGTGATGAGACGCATTATCCGGCAAAGAATTCCCGTGGTATCCCGTTTACAGGCGAAAGCGCTGATGCAGCTTCGGCATCGACACCCTGGTTCCCTTCAACAGCGAAGCGAAACGCTCCATCGCCTCCTCTTCCCCGTGAACCAGATAGGTGATCTCCGGCTGCCGGATCCGCCGGTGCCAGGCAAGCAGTTCATCCTGCCCGGCGTGGGCGGAAAATCCACCGATGGTGTAGATGCGCGCACGCACCGGAATCTCATCGCCAAACACCCGCACCCGTTTGGCGCCATCCACGATGCGGCGGGCAAGGGTCCCCTTCGCCGCGTAGCCCACGAAGACGATGCTGCTGTCCCGCCGCCAGAGGTTGTGCTTCAGATGATGACGCACCCGTCCGCCGGTACACATCCCCGAACCGGCGATGATCACCGCCCCTCCCTTGATGCGGTTGATGGCGATGGACTCCGCCGTTTCCCTGGTATAGCTCAACCCTGGCAGATCGAAGGGATCGTTGCCGTTCTCGAACAGTTCCATCGCCTCGCGATCGAAACACTCCGGATGATGCCGGAAGATCTCGGTGGCCGCAATCGCCATCGGCGAATCCAGGAACACCTGCAGGGAGGCGGGCAACCGATCCGCCTCGACCCCTTCACGCAGGTAGTACAGCACCTCCTGGGCCCGCTCCAGAGCGAAACTGGGGATGACCACGTTGCCGCCCCGATGGAAGGTCCCGTCGATGGCCTCGTACAACTCCTCGATGGAGGGCTGCAATGCCTTGTGGGGCCGATCACCGTAGGTGGTCTCCATCACCACCACATCGGCATCCGGGGGCGGATCCGGGTCCCGAAGGATGACTCGCCCGCCATAACCCAGATCGCCCGAGAACAGCACCCGACGGCGGCGGCCTCCCTCTTCGAGTTGCAGCAGGATACTCGCCGAGCCAAGGATGTGTCCTGCGTCGTAGAAGGTAGCCTCGATTCCGTCCCCCAGGCGCAGTGGCTTGCGATACGACGCCACCCGCCCGAAATAGTCCATGGCATTGAGGGCGTCCAGGGTGGTGTAGAGCGGCGCCACCTCCGGAGCCCGCCTCCCCTGCCTCTTCGCGCGTCGCAAGGCGCGGGCGGCCTCTTCCTCCTCGAGACCGGCAGCATCCAGCATCACCAGCCGGGCAAGCTCACGGGAAGCGGCCGTGGTGATGATCTCTCCGCGAAAACCCCGTTTGGCCAGCAGCGGAATCCGCCCGCAGTGGTCCAGATGAGCATGGGTCAACAGCAGAACATCGATCTCTTCAGGTGCAAAACCGAACGGCCGGGCATTCTCCTCATCCAGCTCTCGCCCCCCCTGGTAAAGGCCACAATCGATAAGGATTTTCTTGCCGGCACACTCGACCAGATGACAGGAACCCGTCACCCCCCGTGCCGCACCGTGAAATGAAATCTCCATGCTCTCCGCCTCCTCCGCAATATCGAGGGAATCCGATCGGCTTTTCAGCGAGGGTCATCATGCAGAAACATCAGCCCGATCGACCCCTTTTCCTTGTGAACCACCACGGTACGGAGAGATTGCTCCGGAACCGCCGGCATCGGGCGGGAGAAATGGACATCGATCAACTCCCCCTTGCGCAGCTCCACTTTGGCCGGAGGCTCGATCCCCACTCCCCCGGCGCTGATGTCGGTCACATTGCTGGTGGCCACCATTTTACCCCGTTTGACCAGATCCACCGGTATCCGTACGGACCGGCGCTTCTGCAATCGATGCTCCATCTTCCTTCTCCTTGGCCGTCAATACCGAACTTCCCTCCCTTTTTTGCTTCTACAAAAACTATAGACCATGGCAAGGTAACCGGGGCGATTCTTGACAGCCAGCCCCTGCGGCGGGATAATCCGCTGCTCTCAACGCGCCCGTAGCTCAGCTGGATAGAGTACCTGGCTACGAACCAGGTGGTCGGGAGTTCGAATCTCTCCGGGCGCGCCAGTTTTTGAAAAAAGGACCTGCCGGCGCGGGTCCTTTTTTGGCTTGAGGTGCCACCGGAATCGAAACCCCGGCCGGGGCCCTCAGGTAATGCGCTTCCGGAACTTCCCGTTCGTCTTTTCCGGTATACGAACGACAAGACGATTCAACAGCCACCTTGTTCTGAGCAATCGACCTGCCACCCATGAGCCACGATACGCCTGCCATCGGCTTCATCAGCCTGGGCTGCCCGAAGGCGCTGGTGGACTCTGAACGGATCGTCACCCGATTAAGGGCCGAAGGATATGAGATTCGGGGAGACTATCGGGAGGTGGATCTGGTAATTATCAACACGTGCGGATTCATCGACGCTGCGGTAGAGGAGTCGTTCGATGCCATTGGAGAGGCGTTGAGCGAGGTCGGCAAGGTGGTCGTCACCGGCTGTCTGGGAGCCGACGGCGACAAGGTGCGGGAAGCCTATCCGGAGGTGTTGGCGGTGACCGGCCCGGAGGCCGCCGACGAAGTGATGGCCATCGTGCACCGGCACCTTCCGCCGCGACAGGATCCCTTCACCAGCCTCATTCCCCCCGGCGGGATCAAATTGACCCCCAGGCACTACGCCTATCTGAAGATTGCCGAAGGTTGCAATCAGCGTTGCACTTTCTGCATCATTCCCCGCCTCCGGGGCAGGCTGGTCAGCCGCCCTCTCGACGCGGTGATGTCGGAGGCGGAAAATCTGGTTTCTGCCGGGGTGAAAGAGCTGTTGATCGTCTCCCAGGATACCGGCGCTTACGGGGCAGACCAGAGATATCGCACGGGCTTCTGGCGGGGGCGCCCCCTGAAGACACGATTAGAATCGTTGGCGAGGGCGCTGGGGGAGCTTGGGATTTGGGTCCGCCTCCACTACCTCTACCCCTACCCCCATCTGGACCAACTCATTCCGCTGATGCAAGAAGGGCTCATCCTGCCCTATCTGGACATCCCCCTTCAGCATGCCAGCCCTTCCATCCTGAAAGCAATGCGGCGCCCAGGCGATAGTGAGCGCTTACTCGACAGGATCCGGCAATGGCGCACGGCCTGCCCGGAACTCGCCTTGCGCAGCACTTTCATCGTTGGTTTCCCCGGGGAAAGCGAGGCGGATTTTCGGTTGCTGCTGGATTTTCTGCAAGAGGCGCGGCTGGACCGGGCGGGGGCCTTTGCTTACTCCCCTGTGGCAGGAGCGGCCGCCAATGAGCTGCCCGGCGCCGTACCGGAAGAGATCAAACAGGCACGTCTCGAGGCGTTCATGGAAACCCAGGCGAAAATCAGTGCGGCGAAACTGGCGGAAAAGGTGGGGCAGACGATGGTCGTTCTGGTGGACGAGATCGATGAGTCCGGCACGGCCGTTGCCCGAAGCGCTGCCGACGCGCCGGAGATCGATGGGGTGGTTTACATCGAGGAGGGCTCCGATTTGCGCATTGGTGAGTTTACGGAAGTCCGAATCGTCTCCAGCGACACCCATGACCTGACCGGGATTCCCCTTGCCGGGAACTGAAAAAACGCCGGGCCAATGGCCGACTATCCCTTTCTGTAATCCGTCTTCCACTCCAGCACCGGACTGACCACCCCGCTCAGTCGACCAGGCCAGTCCCCACGCGCGGTTCCCGGCTCCATGCTTCCGGCGATGGCAAAAGAGAGTACAGCCAACTCGTTAAACTGTGGGATGTCTGGGTGCCGCGTGATCAGGGCGCAATCCACGAAATAGGGCCCCTCATTGAGGAAGTTTCCTGGAATCCATACCGTGCTGGTGTAAAAACCGGCGGGGCGTGGACGCTGGTACCATTCCGGATCGTGATCCAGGGTGACGAATACCAGTACGCCATCCTCGTTCTTGACCCGGAAGTGGGGCAGCATCACCTCTCCCCCTTCGAGCACCTCATACTCCATCTGAATGCCAACCGGCTGCTGGATATCGAAGTGCTCTGCAACATCACCCTTTTCCGTGATGACCCGCGTCGCCAGCAAACGGGCAAACCGGCCCGCTGGCGCGGATTCCGTGTCGTTCCACTGACGACATGCAGTGGTCGTACTTCCGGCCAGCAGATAGTCCCCCACGATCTCCCGCGCGGGCCCTTCACTCACCTTCTTCCCCTGATCGAGCCAGATCACCCGGTCACAAAGGGAGGTGACCGCCGGCATGTTGTGGGACACGAACAGCACGGTCCTGCCCTCCTTGCCCACGTCCTGCATCTTGTTCATGCACTTCTGCTGGAACGCCGCATCTCCAACGGCAAGAACCTCGTCCACGATCAGGATCTCCGGCTCCAGATGGGCAGCCACCGCAAAGGCCAGACGGACCCGCATCCCGCTGGAGTATCTCTTTACCGGGGTATCGAGGAATTTTTCCACCTCGGAGAAGGCAACGATCTCGTCGAAGCGCTGGTCCACCTCCTTCTTGCGCATGCCCAGGATGGTGCCATTCAGATAGACATTCTCCCGCCCCGTCAACTCGGGATGAAATCCGGTTCCCACCTCCAGCAAACTGGAGACCCTCCCCCGGATGATCACCTCCCCAGTGGTCGGAGGAGTGATCCTGGAAAGGATCTTGAGCAGCGTGGACTTGCCGGCACCATTTCCCCCGATGATGCCCACCACCTCCCCTTCGTCGACGGAAAAGGAGACATTTTTCAACGCCCAGAGAATATCGTCCATCTGCCCGTTTTCTGCCTCCAGCCCTTGCAACTCGGCCTCATCGAAACGGTACAGGGAGCGATACTTGCGAAAGTTGTTCAACGGACTCCGTACGAAGTCCCATATCATCCCGGCGATATTGTCACTACTCCGCTCCTTCACCCCCAGGCGGTAGATCTTGGATATCCCTTCGACATTGACAGCGATTTGGCTCATGATCTTTGACAGCGGAATGAATGATCAGATGACATCGACGAACACCCGTTCCATCTTGCGGAAATAGATGGCACCGGTGACGAGAAGAAGCGCCGCAACAACCGTTCCGGGCAGGATGAACTGCCACGGAACCTCGGTCCCCAGCAAGCATGCCCGAAACCCTTCAATCACTGCGACGATGGGATTCAACGAATAAATCAAGCGGTATCCATCCGGAATGGAGGAAGCGGTGTAGAGAATCGGCGCTGAATAGATCAGCATCCGGATCAAGAACGGCATGGCGAACTTCACGTCGCGAAAACGAATGGAAAGCGCGGACAGCCATAGCCCGATACCCGCTGGGATGATCATCATCAACAGGATCAAAAAAGGAAGCAGCAACACATTCCAGGTCGGAGGCACCTGATAGTAGATCATCACGGCAATCAGCAACAGCAGGGAAATGGAGAAATCCACCAGCTTGGCCAGCACGGGAGTAATGGGAAAAAGCACACGGGGAAAGTAAACCTTGCCCAGCATGTTCTGCCCGGCGACCAGACTCTGGCTCGCTTTCGACATCGCCTCGGACATATAGGTCCAGGGAATGATGGCTACCGTGGAAAAGAGGACATAGGGAATACCGTCGGTATCCAGTTTTGCCACCTTTCCAAAGATGACCGAAAAGATCACGATCTGGATCATGGGGTTCAAGATGGCCCACGCAAATCCCATGATGGTCTGGGCATAAAGGACCTTGATATCTCTCCATACGAGGAAAAAGAAGAGATCCCGGTAATCCTTCAGCTCCTGGAAGTCGATGATCTCCCACTTGCCCGGCGGCCTTATCCGGACGATCGGGGCATTGTCGCTCTTTGAATCCATTATTGATTTTATCAATTGGAAAAGATGATTAGCTCATTCATCCCGGCATACGACGGGATCATTCATGGCGGGTGAAACGCCGCAAACCCTGCTGACAAAGCCCGTCGTCCATCATTTCATGGGTATGGCGGATACATGCGACGGATAACGCCCTTGCCCGCCATTATCTTATTTGTGCCAAGCAGTTGCCTTGGCGCTCTCATTCGTTCCGTTATCGTCGCTATCAGCTACAGCTTGAGTTATTTTTCCGATCGGAGAAAGGCCCTTCTGCTTATCCTGAATAACCTCTTCCACCAGCCGTTTGTCGATTCTACTCTTCTGCTCGGCAAACCCATAGACCAAGGTCATATCACAGAGAAGATTGATCAATCGGGGAACTCCACCGGTGCTCTTCCAGATAAGCTCATACGTATCCTCATCAAACAGATCGGGATCGCCGCCGGCGATCCGCAACCGATGCTGAATGTAACCTTTCACCTCTTCGGGGTCGAGAGGTTCAAGATAATAGTCCACCCCAACACGCTGGACGAACTGCTCCAGTTCGGGCCGACGCAATAGCTCCAGCAGCTCTGGCTGTCCCACAAGTATCAACTGAAGCAGCTGATGCTTGTCCACGTTGACATTGGACAACATACGCAGCTGCTCCAACGCACCTGGCCCCAGATGCTGCGCCTCATCGATGATCAGGACAACCCTGCGCCCCTCGCTGTATTCCTTGATCAGAAACTCGACAAACGACTCGGAAAGCTCGACAGAATCCTTGCCGCGATAGTCCAGCTCGAATGCCAGCAGGATCCAGCGCAACATCTCCTCGAAGGTGTCACACTGCACATGGGAAACCATCCCTACCGTAATATCGTCATCGAGCTGCTGCAAAAGCTTGCGCAACAACATGGTCTTTCCGGAACCAATAGCACCCGTAATCACCGAAAATCCAACTTGATTCATCAAGCCATACTGTAACAAGGTCAATGCCCGGTGATGCTTTTGCGTGGGAAACATAAAGGCCGGATCCGGAGACAGGGCAAAGGGCTTTTCATGAAAACCGTAATAGGACTCATACATGACTGCGACCACCTCCGTCGGCTGTCCGGCCCCCTTTCCGGTCGACAAACGATCTGTGCCGGAAAAGATGGTCTCTTGGGTTAGTAATAGTAATCGTACCCATGCCCTATCTCTTCCGATTTATTCAACACCGTCCCCAATACATCCTTGTTTTCGAGGATCTCCACCGTTTTGGCATACTCGGTTACATCGGTCTTCCCCTCCTCGACCACCAGCAGAAAGGCATCGACGTAAGGAGAGAATGCCTCGACATCATCACCCACCAGGATCGGAGGCAAATCGAACAATACCAGACGATCCGGATAACGCGCCTTCAGCTCGCGAACCAGCCGCTCCATACGGGTGGAAGACAGGCGCTCAGAGGAGCGGGTGTGACTGTCATTGTGGCTCGGGATCACGACAAAGCCATCGATACCAGGGTTTATCAGCATCTCGTCAATGGGAATATCCCCTTCCAGATAGTCCAACAAACCCTTTTCGGGCTCAATTCCCAGACACTTGTGAACACTGGGTCGGCGCAGGTCCGCATCTACCAGAACCACAGTGTTTTCGTGCTTCATGGCGATACTGATCGCCAGATTTACTGCAGTCAACGTCTTGCCCACATTGGCGCCCGGACTCGTGATACCGAGGGCGCGCCAGTTATTCTGCTGCATACGATGCAATACCCGGGTCCGCAGCAATTTATATGCGTCGATAATGATCTGCTGGTCGCTGCCCGCAATCAGGCGATTTTCCCTCATCACTTCTTGCGGAACGACGATGCGACGTGTCTTGGTGTATTCGAAGGGCTGAGCAGACTCGCTCCGGGAAACCGGCTTTTTACGCCTTTTCGATTGCCGCTTTTCCGCAGCCAGTTCTACCGCTTTCGATATACGATCCATATGGGCAACCTTATTGTTGTTTAGTAACAAACAACAGCACGAAACTCGCAATAACCAACAGCACCACCGTACCCCAGATCATGATGGAGCGATTCCGCCGGATACGCTCCCGCTGTACGTCTTCGCTGTTGGATATATAGGGAATGCAAACCAGAGGTGGAGCATGGGAGATGGCCAGCACCCCCTTGCTGCCCCGCACAGTATGGTCGGTATACTCCTTGAACGCCACACCGACAAGTCCCGATGCAAAGGCCAGCACTCCACCCAGAAGAAAAATACCCAATCGATTCGGCTTTTCCGGAATGCTGGGGACATAGGGCTCGGCCACCATGGTAAAGCGCTCTGCTTTACCCCCCGCCTCCAGTTGCTCGGCCATCCGCGCCTCAAGCAACTTGTCCTTTATCTCCTGGTACTTCTTTTTTGCATTTTCATAGTCCCGGGTCAGAGACAGAAAATCTCGCTCCACCACCGGAGCACTGGCCAAGCGGGCTTCATACTTCGCCAGCTTCTTCTCCAGCTTGCTGCGAGTGGATTGATCAGCGGCGATATCGGCCAGCACCGAATTGAGTTGTGTCTGCAGGGCGATGTAAGTGGGATTGTCTGGCTTGACAGGGGCCGCTGTGATAACGGTGCTTCTATCAACAGAGATATTGCGCAACTCCCGCTCCAGCTTAGCTACACTCTGCTGTAGCTTCTTGACATCCGGATGCTCATCCGAATAACGCTGGCGCAGCTTGGCCAGCTTCTCTCGTTGAATACTCAGCTTGGCAACCAAGCTACTGGCTCCGCTGTTCAACCCGGTCTGATTCTCCAGGGCGGTGATCTCTCTACGCAACTTGACCACATCCGGATGATCTTGCGCATAGGTGGCAGACAGACGGAGATATTCCGCTGTCAGGCTGTTCAAGCGCTCTCCCGGACTTTGTACTCTTGCCCCCTTCTCTGTATAAACGTCTTTATAAGGGTTGGTGATCGCCAGTTGCGCCTCCAGCGACATTTTGCGATCTTCCAGCGCGCGGATACGATCATCGAGACGCTGAATCTTGTTTTCGGTTTGCTCCATGAGCCGCAAGTTCAATTTGGAGAGTTCTGGCGTTGCACCCAAATGTTTTTTCTTGAACTCGGCAAGCTTTTTTTCACTTTCCGCCATCTCGGCCGCCAACCGCTGTGCCTCCTCTTCCAGGAAGCTGGAAACCTCTGCCGCCTGCTCACCGCGCTGCTTACGATTTTCGCTCATATAGAGCTCTGCCAGCTCCGCAGCAACCACGCGAGCGATTTCCGGAGAAGGATCCTCGAACGCAACGGTGAACGCCACGGTAGCGATCCCTTGCCGCGTGCTTCCCGCCTGACTGGTCTTGATGTCTACCATTTCCACATAGATGTTGTCACTCAGGCGCTTGATCACCTCCTGGCGCTTGCCCGCGGCACGCTCCTCCGGATAGAGATTCAATTTCTCGGCAATCTCCCACAGCTTCTGGTGGCTCATTATCCTTTGGCGTATGGCTTCGAGCCTTTCCTGAACATAGCCGGTAACCGTCGATTCAACCAGTGATGCAGGAATCTCCTGTCGCTCAATCAGAATCGTAGCCTGAGCCCGATAGATAGAGGGCAAACCAAACGCCAACAGCAAACTTATGTATAGGACGACGGCGAAGGGTATGAAAAAGTACCACTTACGCCGTTTCAGAATGGCCCAGTAATCACCGATGGAAGGGGCGATCTGAGCGCGTGCGCTTGGCTTCTCGTCTGCTTTCGCAACTGAACTGGACACTCTTTCCTCTTAACCTAGCAACTCTAGCTCGAATCATATATGGGACAGTCGGTCCGCCACAAAGGTTCTGACAAAGTATGGCACTTTCGGCCGAAGTTTGTAGATCCCTTAAAGAACCTCTCCTGCTCTCACCCCGCCATGTGAAAGAGATGCGACTGGGAGATGAACGTCGATGCGGACAGACCTACAGAGGAGTAGGACGCGCGTAACGCATAGAGAGGTAAACTGCGTTGCTCTCAGCACTTAGTCTGTCGGTATCCCGGTTCTGGCGTCGGTAGCGGTAGAACGCATCCACCGACCACCACTGCGTCACTCGCCAGCTCAGGGCAGGAGTGAGTGACAGATAGCGGCGATTCGCGTCCGGATTGTCCCTTCTCATAGACTCATTCTGAAACGCCTTGATCCGCAAGGAAAATCTTACGGTCTCCGATAGCCCACGAACCATGTTGAACACCAGTTCATCCGAGATAACCACATCACCTGCTCCACTGGCAAAGGTAGAGCGTCCCAAGCGGCCACTGAATTTCGTCAAACCCGTCCGCTTCTCCGCGTATATCTGGGCCAGCAACCCTTCGTTCGTGCCGTCCTCGAAGCGACTCTCGTAGCGGGTATGCTGCCAGCCAACCTGGAAGTGCCCCTTGGCTGTCTCCGAATAACTATGCTCGAGTCCAACCAAAAGGCTGCTACTATCATAATCCCGTTTCGCGGCTGCCGCCCGAAACTGTTTCATTCTAAGCGTGGTAGTAATCCGATCCCGTTCGGTAATCCGGTAAAAATGGCGCCCAAACAGTGACTGATTCTGGTAATCGAACAAGGTAGTGTCGCGGGTATCCTCAAATACCACACTGTCGAATCCATATCCCGCAGCGACCTCCGTCCGTGGAGAAAAACGATAGCTCCATGATGGCTTGATAATGTAGCGGTTCCGCCTGACGCTCTCATGAACGAGGCCAGCATCTACGTCATCGTCTGGCTCTGTGCTGACATCAGACACATCGGTAACGCGTACTGAGCGAACAATGGAGTCACGCCGCCAGGAGCCGGCTATCTCCCACCGGCTCAACTCTCCCTTTTTGGCAAATACCAGAGAAATCAGCTGGTTATCCTTGTCCCGATAGACATTGCCACCCGAGCTGAGAAGCATGTTCAATCTGGCCACTCCCTGCAGCTCCATCGCTTCGGTCATGCGCGACAGCTTCAAGGCCCCCAACAACTCTGAGCTACTCGTGGCTTTATGCTTGTTGACGGTGAGCGCTGCATTGTCATCGTAGAAAGCCCTTGCCGAAACACTTGGCTCCACCACCAGCGCCTCTCCAAGGGTGGCCGTGCTGACCAACGAAAGAAAAGGGAGACAGCATGACGCCTTGTAAAAAAGACTTTTTTTGTTATGGATCATCCTGATTTTGTCACCCGTTGAAGGAAAAAGCCGGTTATGACGACTTCACTCGCCCCCATCCGGAGACGGGGCCAAGGCTGAATATCGGCCGCGATGACCCCCAATCCGGGAATAGCGTCATACCTCCTTCCCGGCCCCTGATTCAAGGGACGACTACCACATCTCCACTTTGCAGGAGAATATTCTCCTCCAAGTTCTGGCCTTTCTTGACCGCGGAGTAATGGAACGGAAAGGTAACCTCTCCGTCTCCCTTCTTTCTAACAATTTTTATCTTGTTTTCAGACGCATAAGGAGTCAAACCCCCTGCCAGCGTAAGTGCCTGCAAGACGTTGACATAGCGGCCTACCACATACTGCCCCGGATTGTTTACCTTACCGACGACAAAAATCCGGTACCCAGCCACTTTGGTCACCGTAACCGTTACGACTGCGTCGGGTATATATTTTTGCAAGCGGCGAGTCAGTTCCTCCTGAACCTCTACCGGGGTCTTTCCCGCAGCCTCCAGATCCCCGGCTAGCGGGAAAGAGATCCCACCATCCGGTCTAACCAGCACTTCCCGTTGCAAATCGGGTTCCTTCCAGACGAAGATCTCCAGGACATCTTCCGGGCCGATGCGATACGCCGGAGCACCCCCCACCAATGAGCTGTCGACCGCTGTCTCCTCGGCTGCAGCCGCTGCCGTTACTAGGGCGGTGAGCAGCATCAGCAAAATGCTCCACCTCATCCGGACCCTCTTTCCCTTTATCTTTTCTGGCTGCACTGTCATGGCTGGCATTGTATCGATTACCTCTTGCTCATCAATCCTTTTTGGGTGGTGAAACCCCCTCTTTCCCCGTTACCCCCCGTCGCGAAATCACCACTACCCCAATCAGGGCAAGCATGATCACCAGGAAAGCATCCGGAATATCTGTACGTCTGGGGTGCTTGGTAGTCAACACCTTCGTCAGGCCAGGCTCGACTGAATCAGCACTCAAGACGGCCCTTTCCGAATGGCGGGGCTGCCCAATATCCCGGTCGGCCAAGACCTCTTCAGCAACCGCCTGAACTCCTAAATTGGCTCCGACAAAGAACAGCAGGCAAAGCAACCATCCGGCCCTTCCCCCCGATTGGCCACCGTGTTCCATATTCCCCCCTATTACGCCAAATGCTAATTTTACCCCTATCTTTAACGGACGTCCATATAAAGATAGGGCAATAACCTGTTGAGCAATGTCGAAAAAACGTGAATTATTCTTGTTTTCATGTGGGTTTCACCCCCGCAATTCCTGCGACAAAAAGGCTTCCATCAGCCGCGAACATCGCCTTGGAAAAGGCTCATCGATTCATTCTATGTCGTCCAGCCTCTTGCGACCTTTATACCAACATGTGTCAACAATTGGGGTACCGACTGATTGGCATTCAGCTCTGGTTGCCTCCATTCTCTTGGCGCACCTAAATCCTTCGGTTATTACGTCGTTCGCTGCCAATCACTTAGATTCAAGGAGGGTCTATGGGCATCTGTCGAGTACCCTGCTTTCCAGCACCGCCCGCCAGGCATCCGCCATCTTCTGATAACCACCGTTGTTGGGATAGACGCCATCCGCAAGATCGCCCGGGTAATCGAGTGCACCGTGCTGATCGACGACGATCACCTCATCCCCCTTTGCCCGGCTGGAGAGCAGGTCGTTGAACGTCGAAATGCTGGGATTCAGAGGCCACTGGTCGATGACCGTCGCCAGCAGGACGGTAACCGGCTGCCCCCTGGAAACGGACCAAGCATCGATCGCGCTCAAAATATCACCGACCCGGGCATCGCTGTTTGCAGCATCCCCTCCGCCGACGAAGTCCTGAGTACCCGCGTACAGCAACACCACATCCGCCGGACTGGCGTCGAGCCATCCCTCGACATTCGCCGCAATATAGGCGGTGGTCACCAGGCTGCCGAGATGACCCTCGTGGCGGTCAGGGACCGCCGACTGGCTGCCGACGAACTCCACCGCATAACCCTCATCCACCAGCGCTTTCCGCAGCGCCCGGCGATAACCGGAGGTAACATTCGCTCCATCGGTACTGCCTACGGTAATGGCGTCACCCAGAGGCATGATGCGGGTCTCGCCGATAATGATCTTCACCGTACCGACCGCCTGCCCACCCTGCTGATCGATCACCTTGTAAGTGAAGTTGTCAGTACCCCTTGCACCGGGATGGGGTGTGTAGGTGAAGCGGCCGGTGACATCCACTACAGCGTTCCCCTTCTTTCCATCCGTCAGGCGATAGAACCTGAGGCGGGTATCGTCGCCGTCGGGATCGGTGGCGTTCAGCGGCTTGTTGGCAACAACCACATTTTGTGGGGTTGCCTCACAGACGCCACTAACCAGAGGGGGCTGGTTGACGGTGGCTGCGGCCCCGCCAACATCATTGATGTTGATGATTACATCCTGGGTAGCAGACAAGGAGGGCGAACCGTTGTCTGTGACCTGAATGGTCAGCGTGTACTGCGTTGGTTGTGTTTCATAATCGAAAGCCGCGGTGGTACTTATCTGTCCGGTCACAGCATCGATTACAAAGCCGCCAGGGTTGTTTCCTGTAATGGCGTAGGAAAGGGTATCACCGTCCACATCACTTGCTTGGACCGGACCGGGGTTGACCGCCGTATTGGAAAGATTCTCATCCACATCGAAGACTTGCCCGGAAGTTATAACTGGAGCATCGTTGACAGCATTGACGGTGATGGTCACCGTCCCCTGGGCCGTTCCTCCCTTCCCGTCACTCACCGTGTAGTTGAAGCTGTCGCTGCCGTTGAAGTTGGCCGCTGGTGTGTAGCGGAAGGTGCCGTCACCGTTGTTCACCACCGTGCCCCCCTTGGCCGAGGTGGCGTCCGCCGCACTGACACTGAGGGTGTCTCCATCCGGATCGGTGTCGTTGGCCAGAACGTTGCCCGTGGTCACCGGTGTGTCTTCGTTGGTACTGGCCGTATCCGCCACCGCCACCGGGGGATCGTTCTGGGCCGTGACGGTGATGGTCACCGTCCCCTGGGCCGTTCCTCCCTTCCCGTCACTCACCGTGTAGTTGAAGCTGTCGCTGCCGTTGAAGTTGGCCGCCGGCGTATAGGTGAAGGTGCCGTTACCGTTGTTCACCACCGTGCCCCCCTTGGCCGAGGTGGCGTCCGCCGCACTGACACTGAGGGTGTCTCCATCCGGATCGGTGTCGTTGGCCAGAACGTTGCCCGTGGTCACCGGCGTGTCTTCATTGGTACTGGCCGTGTCCGTCACCGCTACCGGGGGGTCATTGACGTTGATCACTGTCAGGTCGAACGGCGGCAGTGACGCGGAGGCCCCCGCCGAATCGGTCACCGTGATCACGATCCCGCTGGTGGTGCCTACATCGGCATTGCCGGGCGTGCCGCTCAGCTTGCCGGTGGCCGGATCGAACGTCGCCCACGACGGCTTGTTGGTGATGCTGAAGGTCAGCGTGTCGCCCGCATCCAGATCCGATGCCGTGGGGGTGAAACTGTACGCCGTGTCCTCCGCCACCGAGGTGGGTGGTGTCCCCGAGATGGTCGGCGGGTCATTGACGTTGGTCACCGTCAGGTCGAACGGCGGCAGCGACGCGGAGACTCCCGCCGAATCGGTCACCGTGATCACGATCCCGGTGGTGGTGCCCACATCGGCGTTACGTGGGGTACCACTCAACACGCCGGTCGCGGCATTGAAACCAGCCCACGACGGCTTGTTGGCGATGCTGAAGGTCAGCGTATCTCCCGGGTCCACATCCGAAGCGGTTGGAGCAAAGCTGTACGCCGTGTCTTCCGCCACGCTGGTCGATGGCACCCCTGCGATTGTCGGCGGATCGTTGACCGGAATGATGGTGATGTTCACCGTGGCCGTAGCCTCGCCTCCGGCGCCATCGGTGATTCGGTAGGTGAAGCTGTCGCTCGTGGTCTCGCTGCCGTCGTGGACATAGCTCCAGGAACCGTCGGCATTCAGGATCAGTGAGCCGTGCTGGGGAGGAACGACGGGTGCGGTGTCCAGCGTCAGGTCGTCACCGTCCACGTCCTTCGCCTTGTCTGCGCTGAGCAGGCCGGGGGCCGTGGCCTGATAGCTCCCGCCTTCGTCTACCTGGACGGCATCGCCCTCCGCAATGGGATCGTCGTTGACAGCGTTTACCTGGACCATCAAAGTCTTGCCGGTGGTCTGGCCATCCTTGTCGGTGAGGGTTATGCCGACCTCGAGCGGCCCGTTATAGTTTGCATCCGGACGGATCCGATTGCTGCCGGCGGGTTCGAGCCGGTAGTGATTGCCGTCACTCACTGCCAGGGTGAAGTCGTCGGGATAGATGTTGCCCCCCCGATCGGTCACATCGAGATCATCGAAGGTAATCTCCCTGCTGGTATCCTCGTCCAACACGATGGGCACCACCTTCTGGGTGATCACCGTCCACTCGTTGGCGGAAATCACGTTCACGGTCACTGTGAACGGCTCACTGACGGCCTTGCCGTCACTCACCGACAGCTCTACCGTCAGATCACCCTTGAAATTCTCGGCGGGATGGATGGTATTCTGCTCCAGCTGGTAGTGATCACCACTCTGGACGATCACGCTCAGCTCATCCGGCGCGCTGTCGGGATCCTCGATGAGCAGATCGGCCGGGGTGATGGTGACCGGCCTATTCTCGCGGGTGGAGATGGTTCGCTGTGCCTTGATTCTGGGCGGATCGTTCACCGCCTTGATGTCGATACAGACATCCTTCGGCTCACCATCGTCGATGCCATCATTGGCGATATAGGTGAAGAAATCGCAATGGCGGACGACCCCGTCCACCTCCACGGCCGAAGGAGGCTCGTCACCATTGTGGACATAGGTGAAGGTCCCGTCAGAGTTGAAGGTGAACCCATCCTCCGCCGCATAGAGCGGCCCCTTGCCCTCCACCAGCCGGGCGGTCAGCTGCCGGTTGCCGCCATCTTCATCGTTGCCCAGCACCCCCTCCTCATAGGTCAGCAGCTCCAGCGTGCCTCCCTCCGCGATGTCGTAGGCATCGTCCGCGGCCCGGGGCGGGATATTGCCGCCTACCCCCTTGTCCACCCAACTACAGGAAGAAAGCAAAGCGGCCATGGCCAGCAAAGTGAAAGAAAGGAGACGCGGCATCATGTTCTGGTTCCGTTCGGTTGTCGTTACCTTGTCCCGTCCGGGGTCAAGTTTCGAGCAGCAGGGACCGATACACTACCCTGTAGTAGTACACGCAATATACTGCCTGCTTCGCCGGAGGCGGTTGTTTGTTTATGATTTAGAAGTAGCAGGGACCGCCTGTCACTCCCCTCGTCTGTTCAGGTTACGCGGTCCATTTAATATTATATTCTTCATTCTAAGTCCTGGATTCCTACCGATCAAGAAAAAGCTCATGCCGCCAGAAAGTTAGCAACTTTTTCAAGATCTTGAGGTGTATCCACTCCAGGGCCGGGGGGGAGAGCGGCTATCGAGACATGAATGTTGCCACCATGCCACAGTACCCTCAGCTGCTCGAGGGACTCCATGCGCTCCGGGGGACAGGGGGGGAGGGCGGTGTAACGCCGGAGATAGCCAGCCCGGTAGGCGTAGAGCCCGATATGGCGATAGTGCTCCGCGCTCTCCGGCAGCCGTTCGGTGGTCCCGTCGAAGGCATCCCGATCCCACGGCACGGGGGCGCGGCTGAAGTAGAGCGCATAGCCGGCGCGATCCATCACCACCTTGACGGTGTGGGGGTCGAACAGCTCCGCAGCCTCTTCGATACGGCTGCAGAGAGTGGTCACGTCAGCGCGGGAATGGTGTTCCAGATCTTCCGCCACCTGGTGGATCAGCTCCGGCGGCATCAAGGGCTCGTCTCCCTGCAGGTTGACCACGATCCGATCTTCCCCATAGTCCCGGAGATCGATCGCCTCCGCCAGCCGCTCGCTGCCGGAGCGGTGCCTGGTGGAGGTCATGCAGGCATCCCCGCCAAATGACTTCACGGCCCGTTCGATCCGCTCGTCGTCGGTAGCCACCACCACTTCCGCGGCCCCGCTGGCCAGCGCCCGCTCATAGACATGGCGAATCATCGGCTTGCCGGCGATCTCGCGCAGCGGTTTGCCCGGCAGCCGTTCAGAAGCATAGCGGGCCGGAATGACGACGACGAAATCCACCGGCTACTTCACCTCTTCCTCTGCCGGAAGCTGGCGGGCCTCGCTCTCAAGCATCACCGGAATGCCGTCCCGGATGGGAAATGCCAGGCGATCCGCCTTGCAGATCAGCTCTTCGCTCTCTTTGCGGTAGAGCAGGGGGCCCTTGCACACGGGACAGACCAGAATGTCGAGCAGTTTGCTATCCATCGATTTTCCTCTTCAGCAGGCGCAGGATCTGCGATGTGT
The DNA here is from genome assembly GCA_015488495.1 of Gammaproteobacteria bacterium. GTDB lineage: Bacteria > Pseudomonadota > Gammaproteobacteria > Thiohalospirales > Thiohalospiraceae > DRMK01. The sequence goes on from WFNS01000091.1 coordinate 27,827, forward strand.
CGCTCTCCCGCAGGTGTGCATTCACCGGCAGATACCAGTGATGCGGCATGGCGAATGGCTGGCATTTTACCGCGTCCTTCTCCGTCATCACCACGGGGTCATCGTCGCCGAATACCAGGTCCGAGGCGCAGAAGCGGTGGTGATCGGGGAATGGATGCTCCTTCACCAGGATCCCGGCCTCCCGCAGCCGGGCGAAGAACCGGCCCGGATTGCCGATCCCCGCTACCGCGTGAACCCTCCGGCCATACAAGGAAGAGAGCGGTTGGCAGCGAGTGGGCTCGGGCAGATTGCAAAGAGTGCCGCCCTCCAGCTGCATCAATACCTCTCCCGGGCGCGGAAAGCCGCCATTGAGTACCACCAGGTCCACCGTCTTCAGCCGGGCAGGGGGCTCCCTGAGCGGCCCCGCTGGAAGACAGAATCCGTTACCGAAACGACGCACGCCGTCCACCACCACGATCTCCAGATCCCGTTGCAGCGCGTAGTGCTGCAGGCCGTCATCGGAGATGATTACGTCGCAATCATGATACTTCAGTAGCGCCCGGCAGGCCTCCACCCGGTCTGGTCCCACCGCCATGGGACAACCGGTGCGCCGTGCTATCAGCACCGCTTCGTCACCCACCACGGCGGTATCGCTGTCGGGACGCACCTGCTGCGGCCAGCGGCTGGCCTTCCCTCCATAGCCGCGACTGACGATACCCGGCCAGTAGCCGGCAGCGAGCAGCTGCCCGGCCAGCCAGATGACGAAAGGAGTCTTGCCGCTGCCGCCGACGGTAAGATTGCCCACGACGATTACCGGCCTGGGTATGTGCTGACTGGCAAGGCTCCCTCTGCGATAGGCCTCGCGCCGCAACGCTGCCACCGCACGGAACAGCCAGGAGAGCGGAACCAGCGGCAAGGCCGCCACCCTGCTGCGGTACCACAGCCACTCCAGGCTCATTGCTGCTCTGGCTCCTCGAACTGCATCCGGTAGAGGCGGGCATAGTAACCACCACGCGCCAGCAGTTCCCTATGGGTACCCTTTTCCACAATGGTTCCCGCATCCATCACGATGATGGTATCCGCCCGTTCGATGGTGGAGAGGCGGTGGGCAATGACCAGCGTGGTGCGGTTACGCATCAGCCGGTCCAGCGCCACCTGGATGTGCCGCTCCGTCTCGCTGTCCAGAGCCGAGGTCGCCTCGTCCAGAATCAGGATGGGGGCATCCTTCAGAAAGGCCCTCGCAATGGCAAGCCGCTGCCGCTGACCACCCGAGAGCAGGGTGCCATTCTCGCCAATGGGGGTCTCCAGACCTTGCGGCAGCCGGTTGATGAACTCCATCGCATGGGCCGCCTCGGCAGCAGCAACGATCTCCGCTTCACTGACCTCCCCCTGGCGGGCGTAGGCGATGTTTTTCGCCACGGTATCGTTGAACAGGGCCACCTCCTGGCTGACCAGGGCAATCTGATCCCGTACCGAAGCCAGCGTACAGTCGCGGATGTCGTGCCCATCCATCAGGATGACGCCGCTGTCCGGGTCGTAGAACCGGGGCAACAGACTCACCAGGGTGGATTTGCCGCTGCCGGAGCGACCCACCAGCGCCACCATCTTCCCCGCTTCGATATGAAAGGAGATATCCCGCAGCACCGGCCCCTGATCCTTGCGGTAGGCGAAGGTGACTTTCCGGAACTCCACCTCTCCCCGGATCCGCCCCAGGCGGTGGGTTCCGGTATCTTTCTCCGGCGGGACGTCGAGCAGCGAGAAGACCGTCTGCGAAGCCGCGATCCCCTTCTGTAGCGCAGCGTTGACCGTGGTGAGCCGCTTCACCGGCCGCACCAGCAGCGACATGGCGGCGATGAAGGACATGAAGGTACCGGCGGTTATGTTCTCCAGCATGCCGGGGAGGGTGGTGATATAGACGATCACCGCAATGGCCAGCGCCACCAGAAACTCCACCACCGACACATTGACGATCTTGGTGGCGTCGTGCTTCAGGTTCTGGCGCCGGTTGTACTCGTTGACCTTCTGGAAGTGCCGGTTTTCGAACGCCTCTCCCCGGAAGATCTTGATCACCCGCTGACCCTGCACCGCCTCGTTGGCCGCGCTGCTCACGTTGCCCATCGACGCCTGCACCCGCCGGCTGAGCATGCGGAAGCGCTTTCCGGCCAGCCGCACGGTAAACATGACAATGGGGCCGATGATGGCGAAGACCAGCACCAGAGGTGCACTCAGATAGAGCATCCAGCCCAGCAGGCCGACAAGGGTCAGCACGTCCCGCACCAGGATGGTCACCGCCTGGGTGCTGGCATTGGCAACCTGTTCCACGTCATAGATCAGCTTGGAGATGAGCTGACCTGCGGCCACAGAATCGAAATAGGAGATTGGCTTGCGCAGCAGCTGCTCGAACATCTGTCCACGCAAATCCCGAATCACATTGCGCGCCACCCAGCTCATGCCGAAGGAGGCGGCGAAGCCGGCCGCCCCGCGCAGGAGGGCGATGGCCAGCAGGGCAAAGGGAATGATGCGGATGATGTCCGGATCCTTCTCCACGAAGGTGCCGTCGAGCAGCGGTTTCATCAATGCGGCAAAGGCAGTCTCGGTAGCCGCCGCGATCGCCATTCCCGCCAGCGCCAGCAGGAATACGCCCTTGTAGGCAAATACGTAACGCAGCAGCCGACGATAAGTAGCCCAACCGCTGGTTGTCTCACTGGATGACGACATCGAACCGTCCTGTACCCCTCATGTCTGGCCCGCACCGCCGGAAAACATCTGCTCGACGGAACCCGCAAAGGTCAATAGTTTACACCCGGGAATGCGATGCTCGCGCCGGAATCATCGTTGAGGTAAAGAATTGCGATGAAATTTTTTGCGCCCGAGCGAAATATTTCTAGCCAACCAATTCAGGATTCCACCGACGACACAGGACGCAGGATCACTCCTTGTCGGGTCGTCGCGTAGCGAAGGTGAGGTGGGTGAAGTTGAGCTGGCGGGCCGCATCCATGGCGCGGATCACGAACTCATGGGGGGTTTTGCGATCGGCGCTGATGATGAGCTGCGGCTCGCTGGCTCCCCCCGCTGCCTTTTTGATGGCCCGCTTCAGCGTATCCAGCTGGGTGTTGATCACACCTTGGCGATTGACGAAGTAGTGACCCTGGGCATCGATGCTGATCTCCACCACCTGTGGCTTGAGCTCCAATGCCTCCCCGCTGGCTTCTGGAAGATCCACGGTCACCTCGGACTCGCGGGTGAAGGTGGTGGAAACCATAAAGAAGATCAACAACAAGAACACCACGTCGATCAGCGGGGTGAGGTTGATCTCCAGATCTTCCTCTCGGCGGTGGGGACGAAGATTCATCAGGCAACCTCTCTGCGCCGATCCGGCTCCCGCTCACCGTGGATCACCTCCACCAGTTTGAGAGACTCCTCCTCCATATTGAGCACCAGCTCGTCCACCCGGCGACGGAAGAAACGATAGAACATCAGGCTGGGAATCGCCACCGACAGGCCGGCTGCCGTGGTGATCAGTGCCTCGGAGATGCCCCCGGCCAGACTGCCGGGATCCCCGACGCCCTGGGTGGTGATGGTGGCGAACACCTTGATCATACCGATCACGGTACCGAGCAGGCCGAGCAGGGGAGAGATGGATGCGATGGTTCCCAGCGTATTGAGAAACCGCTCCAGACCCGCCACCACCTGGCGACCGGTATCCTCGATGGCCTCTTTCATCACCTCCCGGCTGTGGTTCAGGTTCACCAGCCCGGCCGCCAGCACCCGCCCAAGGGGGGAACCGTTGCGGATCTCCTCGATCTGCGCGGTGGTCAGCTGGCCGTTTCGGTGCCACTGCAACACCTGATCCACCAGCCCCGGCGGCACGATCTTCGACTTGCGCAGACTCCAGAACCGCTCACCGACAATGGCCACGGCGAGAATGGAACAGAGGATGATCGGCAGCATGAGCCAGCCACCGGCCTGAACGAACTCCAGCACGTTAGATGCCTCTAATCAGCTTATTAAAATGGACACAATGTAACAAAGTGTGGCCCCCACGGAAAGGGCCCCGTTCTATAACCGCTCCATCCGCTCCCGCTGTGCCTCCAGCTGACGCAGGGATTCGACCAGCCCGGTCACCCGCGCCCGCTCTTTCTCCACTACCGCCGCCGGGGCCCGCTGCAGAAAGTTCCCGTTGGCCAGTTTCGCCTCGCTGCGGGACAGCTCCTTGCGCAGCTTTTCGATCTCCTTGCCCAGGCGCGCCAGCTCGGCCTCCTTGTCGATCAGCCCGGCCATGGGGATCAGCACCCGCATTCTGCCCACCAGGGCAGTGGCGGATTCCGGGGCGGTTTCGGACGCCTCCAGCCAGCGGATGGACTCGGTGCGTGCCAGGGCGGTGATGTAGTGCCCGTGGGCCTCCAGCCGCTCCCTGTCCTCTGCCGAGCCGTTCTGCAACAGCACTGGCAGCGGCTTGCCGGGCGGGATGTTCATTTCACCGCGGATCCGGCGCACGCCGAGGATGAACTCCATCACCCACGCCATCTCCGCTTCTGCCGATTCGTCGATCTTCGATTCGTCGGGATGAGGCCAGGGCACCAGCATGATGCTCTCTTCCGTCCGTTTGCCGGCGAGGGGAGCCACCCGCTGCCAGATCTCCTCAGTGAGGTAGGGCATCACCGGATGGGTCAGGCGCAGCAGTGCCTCCAGCACCCGCACCAGCGTCCGCCGCGTACCGCGCAACCGGACCTCGCTGGATTGCTCCGGAATCAGCAGCGGCTTGCACAGTTCCAGATACCAGTCGCAGTACTCGTTCCAGATGAACTCATAGATGGCCTGGGCCATGTGATCGAAGCGGTACTCTGCAATGGCCTTCTCCACCTGCTGCTCCGTGCGTTGCAGACGGGAGACGATCCAGCGATCCGCCAGCGACAGCTCCACCTCGCCCGTCGCACCGCAATCCTTTCCCTCGGTGTGCATCAGCACGAAACGGGCGGCATTCCAGATCTTGTTGCAGAAGTTGCGATACCCCTCGATACGACCGAGGTCGAAGTTGATGTCCCGGCCGGTAGAGGCCAGCGCCGCGAAGGTGAAGCGCAGGGCGTCGGTGCCGAAGGCGGGGATGCCCTGCGGAAAGTCCCGCCGGGTCTGTTTCTCAATGCGCTCGCGCAGATGGGGCAGCATCATTCCGGCGGTGCGCTTCTTCACCAGCTCGTCCAGCCCGATACCGTCGATCAGGTCGATGGGATCGAGCACGTTCCCCTTGGACTTGGACATCTTCTGGCCGTGAGAATCCCGGATCAGGCCGTGGATGTAGACCTCCCGAAACGGCACGTCTCCCATGAACTTCAGCCCCATCATCACCATGCGGGCAACCCAGAAGAAGATGATGTCGAAGCCGGTCACCAGCACACTGGTGGGGTAGAAGGTGTTCAGCTCGGCGGTGTCCCGGGGCCAGCCGAGCGTGGAGAAAGGCCACAATGCGGAGGAGAACCAGGTATCGAGCACATCCTCGTCCTGCCGCAGACATACCTCGTCACCGAAACCGTGCTTCTCCCGCACCTCCTGTTCGCTGCGCCCGACATAGACGTTGCCCTGGTCGTCGTACCAGGCGGGTATGCGGTGGCCCCACCAGAGCTGTCGGGAGATGCACCAGTCCTCGATGTTGCGCATCCACTCGAAATAGGTGTTCTTCCAGTTGTCGGGAACGAAACGGATTTCCCCCTTCTCCACCACCTCGATGGCCGGCCCGGCGAGCGGCGCCACCTTCACATACCACTGGTCGGTGAGAAACGGCTCGATGACCGCACCTGAACGGTCGCCGCGCGGCACCATCAGCCGGTGATCCTCTGTTCGCTCGAGCAGCCCCTCCCGTTCCAGATCGGCGACGATGCGCTTGCGGGCCTCATAGCGCTCCAGTCCCTGATAGCGCTCCGGAATCAGGCCGGCATTGGGGGCGTCACCGGCGACGATGCGGGCGCTCTCATCGAACACGTTGATCAGTCCGCCGCAGGGCAGCGCCAGCATCTCGCTGCTGTCCCGGTGGCGTTGCCACACCGCGTAGTCGTTGAAGTCGTGGGCCGGCGTGATCTTCACACAGCCGGTACCGAACTCGGGATCCACATACTCGTCCACGATGATCGGGATTCGCCGGCCGGTCAACGGCAGTTCCACCTGCTGGCCGATGAGGTGGCGATACCGCTCGTCGTCCGGATGCACCGCCACCGCGGCATCCCCCAGCATGGTCTCCGGCCTGGTGGTGGCCACCACCAGGTAACCCTCCTCGTTGACCAGCGGATAGCGCAGATACCAGAGGTGGCCCTGCTCCTCCTCGGAGATCACTTCCAGATCGGAGACTGCGGTATGCAGCACCGGATCCCAGTTCACCAGCCGCTTTCCGCGGTAGATCAGCCCTTCCTCATAGAGGCGCACGAACACCTCGCGCACCGCCTCGGAAAGCCCCTCGTCCATGGTGAAGCGCTCCCGGGACCAGTCCACCGACGCGCCCAGACGGCGCAACTGGCGGGTGATGGTGCCGCCGGACTCCTCCTTCCACTGCCAGACCCGCTGGACGAAGCGCTCCCGCCCCAGTTCGTGCCGGCTCTTTCCTTCGGCGTCGAGCTGCCGCTCCACCACCATCTGGGTGGCGATGCCGGCATGATCGGTCCCCGGCTGCCAGAGGGTTCGGTCCCCTTTCATCCGGTGGTAACGGATCAGGATATCCATGATGGTATCCTGGAAGGCATGCCCCATGTGCAGCCGGCCGGTGACGTTGGGCGGGGGGATCATGATGCAGTAGGGCTCGCCCTCTCCCCGGGGCGCGAAGTAACCCCGCTCTTCCCAGAAACGGTACCAGCGCTGTTCGATGGCGTGGGGGTCGTAGGTCTTCTCCATGGATATGGTTCTGTCTCTCAATCGATATTGTGGTGCGCGAGCGGGTAGCCCCGCTCCTGATAATAGCGGTAGCGCGCCCGCCCCTTGGCCCGCTGCTCCGGGCTCCGGTTGACGATCTCGGCCACCCGGCGGAAGCGGCTGAAGAAGGGCGGGGGATCGTCGGCCAGGTTGATCAGGACATCGGCCACCTCGCCCGGATCCTGCTCGCTGCAGCCGATGAGCACCGGCAGCTCCTCCTCTCCGGCGTCGGCGAGACGATGGGGAACGAAGCTGCCGGGACGGAAGGTCCACAACAGCTCGTCCAGCCGCTCCACCTGTTGCCGCGAGGCACCGTTCAGATAGATACGGTGACCGGTGCGGAACGCCTTTTCGGCCAGACGACAGGCGAACCGTTCACAGCCGGCCTCGTCAGCGGTGGCCAGGAGATAGAAATCCACCCGGGTCATCGGGCCACTTTATCCAGCAGGTATTGCATGAGCAACGGTACCGGCCGGCCAGTGGCATTCTTTTTCTCGCCGCTCTGCCAGGCGGTCCCGGCGATGTCCAGATGGGCCCAATGCATCTTTTCGGTGAACCGGGCGAGGAAACAGGCCGCAGTGATGGTTCCTGCCGGACGTCCACCGATGTTGGCCATGTCGGCGAACCGGCTCTTCAGCTGCTCCTGGTACTCCTCCCACAGCGGCAGCTCCCAGGCGCGATCGCCGCTCTCCTGACCCGCCTTGAGCAGGTCGTGGACCAGTGGGCTATGATTGCCCAGTACCGCCGACGCCTGGTGACCGAGGGCGATGATACAGGCGCCGGTGAGGGTGGCGATGTCGATGACCACCTGCGGCCGGTAGCGCTCGGCATAGGTGAGGGCGTCACAAAGGATCAGGCGCCCCTCGGCGTCGGTATTGAGAATCTCGATGGTCTGTCCGGAAAGGCTGGTGACGATGTCCCCCGGCTTCGTGGCCTCTCCGTCGGGCAGGTTCTCCGTGGCCGGAATCAGGCCCACCACGTTGAGCGGCAACGCCAGCTCGCCCAGTGCCCGAAACACTCCCAGAACGCTGGCTGCACCGCACATGTCATATTTCATCTCATCCATGGCGGCGGAAGGCTTGATGGAGATGCCGCCGGAGTCGAAGGTCACCCCCTTGCCCACCAGCACGACGGGCTGCTCCTCCCCCGCGCCGTTGTACTCCAGGATGATGAACCTGGCCGGCTGGCGGGAGCCGCGCGCCACCGCCAGCAGGGCGCCCATCCCCATCTTCTCCATCTCCTTTTCCTTCAGGACCTTGTGAGTGATGGTGGCGTAGCGTTTCGCCAGCGCGGCCGCCTGGCGGGCCAGATGGGTGGGGGTACAGACGTTGGCGGGGGTGTTGCCGAGATCACGGGTGAGACGGATGCCGGCGGCAATGGCGGTCCCCTCGGCGACCGCCCGCTTCCCTTCCGGCAGCTCCTTGCGGTCGGTGACCATCAGCGTCATCCGGCGCAGCGGGCGATAGGTGGTCTCGGTCTTGGTCTTGAACGGTTCGAAACGGTAGAGGGCCTGATCGGTGGTCTCGACCACCTGGCGCAGCCTCCAGTGAAGGGGACGCCCCTTGACCGGCAGCTCACCGAGATAGCTGGCCGCCCCGGTGGCCCCCGTCTCGTTGAGAGTGACGGCCGCCTTGCGCACGATCTTGCGAAACGGGCTGTCTCCCAGCTCCCGCTCGTGACCACAACCCACCAGCAGCACCCGCTCCGCCTCGATGCCGGGAACCGCATGCAGCAGCAGCACCTGCTCCAGCTTGCCATCCATGTCGCCCCGTTTCACCACCTCGGTCAGCAGCCCGCCCGCCGCTTCATCCAGCTGCTGGGCCGCCGGGGAAAGGCGGCGCTTTTCGAATACGCCGACGATCACACAGTCCGTACGTTGCTGCTCCGGGCTTCCACTCTTTATGTTGAACTTCATGGCCACTCCTGGTTGTCTGACCAATTCCACGGATCACGGTAACCGCGCGGTCGTCCCCTCGAGGCTGCCGTACCGAACCGGTGGGATCGGAAGGAAGATCCGGGCGATCACCACAAAATCCTGCAATCGGCCGAATTGTTACATATCATAAACGGGTTTCTGCCGTGCACGCATTATAGATGATTATCACGCGCTACATCTTCCGGGAGATCACCGGGGTATGGCTGGCCATCACCCTGGTGTTGCTGCTGATCTTCGCCGGAAACCAGCTGGTGATGCTGTTCAACGCCGTGGTGGCGGGGGAACTCATCGGCAAACAGGTGCTGGTGATGCTTGCGCTCACCCTGGTGAACAACCTCGCCCTGTTGCTGCCATTTGCCTTCTTCATCGCCATCATCATCGCCCTGGGGCGAATGCACCGTGACAGCGAGATGATTGCGCTGGCCGCCTGCGGCGTGGGGCTGGGGCACCTGCTGCGCATCGTGGGGCTGTTCTCGATGGTGCTGGCGGTAATCATCGGCACCCTTTCGCTGTGGCTCTCACCCTGGGCGGAATACCGGATGCAACGGCTCAAGGACGAAGCGAAATCGGTCACCGAGATCGGCGGGATACCGGTGGGCACGTTCCGCAGCTTTGGCACCGAAACCGGGGAAGGGGTGTTCTACGTGGAGAAGGTGGATCCGCAGCGAGGCCGCCTTAAGGAGGTCTTCGTACAGATGCCGGGAGAGTCACCGCTGCAGCAACAGGTGGTGGCGGCGGAACGGGGTTACCAGAAAGAGGACCCGCAGACCGGCCAACGCTATCTGATCCTGCAAAACGGCACCCGGTACGAAGGCATCCCTGGCGAAGCGGCATTCCACATCGTGCGCTTCGAGGAACATGCCATCCGCATCGATGCCCGCACCAGCTACCGGGATCCCCGGCTGCGGGCGGTTCCGACCATGGAGCTGGTCGGCTCCGGCGATCGCGAACGGATGGCCGAGTTGCAGTGGCGGCTGGCAGTTCCCTTTTCGGTCATCCCGCTGGCTCTGCTGGCGGTGCCGCTGAGCCGCACCTCACCCCGGCAGGGGCGGTATGCCCGGCTGTTCAGCGCCATCCTGATCTACATCATCTACGCCAACATGCTGGGAGTCGCCCGGACCTGGCTGGAACGGGGAGAGACCCCCCTCCATCTCGGGCTGTGGTGGGTACACGGCCTGATGCTGCTTTACGTGGCCTTCGAGGTGGTGCGTCAGAGCGGTATCCGCTGGCGCCTCTCGGAGTGGGGGAGGGCGGGGAGATGACCATCCTGGACCGTTACATCGGCCGCACGGTCTTTTTCGGTACCCTGACCGCCCTGGCGGTATTGCTCGCCCTCTACATCTTCATGACCTACATCGGCGAGCTGCAAAAGGTGGGGCAGGGGCAATATACCGCGCTGCGGGCGCTGCAGTTCACGCTGCTGACCCTGCCACGCTGGAGTGGGGACCTGTTTCCTATGGCGGCCCTGATCGGCAGCCTCATGGGGCTCGGCACGCTGGCCAGCAACAGCGAACTGACGGTGATGCGGGCCGCCGGAATCTCGGTGATGCGTATCACCTGGGCGGTGATGAAGGTGGCCCTGCTGATGATGGTGGCGGTGGTTCTGATCGGGGAAGGACTGGCCTCCCACGCCGAGCAATACGCCTACAAGCTGCGCGCCTCGGCAATGGGCAAGCACGTCTCGGTCAATACCGGCTCCGGCCTCTGGATCCGGGAGGGAAACAGCTACATCAACGCCCGGACCGTCTATTCCAACACCCATCTCGGCGGGGTCTATCTCTACGAATTCGACGAGGCGAAGCGACCGCTGACCCTGACCTTCGCCCCCGAAGCCATCTACGAGGAGGGCGGCTGGCTCCTGAAGGAGAGCGCCCAGACCCGATTCGGGGAACCCCGTATCACCACTCGCCGGGAGGGCGAGACCCTCTGGCAGGGTATCCTCGACCCCGGGCTGATCGACGTGGTGGCGGTGGAACCCGAAGGGCTTTCCAGCCGGGAACTGCTCCGCTACATCGCCTACCTGGAAGCCAACGGCCTCGACTCCGCCCGCTACTGGGTGGCTTTCTGGAGCAAGCTGGCCTCACCGCTGGCCACCGGCGCCATGATGCTGCTGGCCATCCCTTTCATCTTCGGATCCATGCGCTCGGCCACCATGGGTAGCCGCTTGCTGACGGGCACCCTGATCGGAATCGGTTTCTACCTGTTCAATCGCGGGCTGGGACAGCTGGGGATCGTATACTCCATCCCGCCATTCCTCAGCGCCACGCTGCCCACCATTTGCGCCATCCTCGTCACTTCCTATATGCTTCGCAGAATAAGGAACTGAGGACACCTCGACGGATGCAGCACGCCGCCGACATCATCGAACCTCAGCAGGCCGCCACCCTTCCGGGCCTGTTCCGGGAGCGGGTCCGGCGCACGCCGGATGCCGTCGCCTACGGACAATTCGATCCCGCCTCCCAGCAGTGGGAAGAGACATCGTGGCGAGAGATGGCAACGCTGGTCGGCCGCTGGCAACGAGCCCTGCAGCAGGAGGGCCTTCGGCCGGGCGACCGGGTCGCCGTCATGCTGGGCAACTGCCGGGAGTGGGTCGCCTTTGACCAGGCCGCCCTGGGTCTGGGGCTGGTGGTGGTACCGCTGTTCGTCAACGACAATCCGGAAAACCTCTCCTATGTGCTGGACCATAGCGGCGCCAGGCTGCTGTTGATCCAGGGTAGCCGGCAGTGGCAACAGTGTTCACAGGTCGCAGACCGGCTCGACCGGCTACAACGGATCGTCTCCCTGGAGCGGGTGACTCCGGGGCAGGATTCCCGCCTGTGCTGGACAGAGGAGTGGCTACCGGCGGGAGAAGACGGCGATCTCGTCGCCGGCGAGAGCGCTTCCGACGAGCTGGCCACCATCGTCTATACCTCCGGCACCTCCGGCCGGCCCAAGGGGGTGATGCTCAGTCACCGGAACATCCTGTCAGATGCCCATGCCGGCCTGCAGGTCGTCACCATCTATCCGCACGACCGTTTCCTCTCTTTCCTCCCCTTGTCACACATGCTGGAACGTACCGTGGGCTACTACCTGCCGATCATGGCGGGAGCCTCCGTCACCTTCGCCCGTTCCATCCAGCAGTTGGGCTCCGATTTCGAGACAGTACAGCCTACCGTCTTCGTTTCGGTACCCCGCATCTTCGAGCGCATCCATCTGCGGATCGAGGATCAGCTCACAACCCAGCCGGCGTGGAAGCGCAAGCTGTTCGAGCTGGCCGTGGAGATCGGCTGGCACCGTCACGAGCGCGCCCAGGGCAGGGGATCGTGGCGCCCGGGTGAGCTGCTCTGGCCGCTGCTCGATCGGCTGGTGGCAGGAAAGGTGAGGGAGAAACTGGGAGGAAAGGTCCGCCTGACCGTGTGCGGCGGCGCCCCCCTGGCGCCCACCATCGCCCGGCTCTTCGTCGGTCTGGGGGTAGAGGTCCTGCAAGGATATGGATTGACCGAGGCAAGCCCGGTAGTCAGTGTCAACACCCTGGAAGACAACCTTCCCGCCAGCATCGGCAAGGCCCTCCCCGGTGTCGAGGTGAGCCTGGGGGAAAAGGATGAACTGCTGGTCAGAGGCCCCAACGTCATGCTCGGCTACTGGAGCAACCCCGAAGCCACCGCCGAGGCCATCGACGAGGAAGGATGGCTGCATACCGGTGATCAGGCCCATATCGATGAACAGGGACACATCTTCCTCACCGGGCGCCTGAAAGAGATTCTGGTACTGGCCAACGGGGAAAAGATCCCGCCGGCCGAGATGGAGATGGCCATCATCGCCGACAGTCTGTTCGAGCAGGTGATGGTCATCGGGGAACAGCGCCCTTTTCTCTCTGTGCTGGCGGTACTCAACAGGGAGCAGTGGGACCTTCTGGTCCAGGAGCACAAATGGGAGTCCCGGGAAGACGAGCTGCTGCGCGACAGGGAGGTGGAGTCAGTCGTGCTGCGGCGCATCAGCAAGCAGACCACGGCGTTCCCGGGCTACGCACAGGTTCGAAGGGTCTCCCTGAGCCTGGTCCCCTGGACCATCGAGGAGGGGCTGATGACCCCGACGCTGAAACTGCGCCGCAACCGGATTCTCGAGCGCAACAGGAAAAACATCGAGAGACTCTACGCAGGACATTGAAAAGGGAATGCCATTGCGTGTGGAAACAGATCGGGGTTGCATCCCGGTCCGGCAACAGGTAAATTTGAACTATTAATAAAATCTGATTTACTGGTCCAAAAGGCTTTCCTCGGAAACGCACCGACAGCTGGTAAAACGTGGATCGGGGACCAATCTCTTCATAACCATTGGCTGAAAAACTCTGTGGGGGGTTAAAAATAGTTTTCACTGTCCGATAACCCGATCATCCAAGGGTGCGTCGGTAGTTTCCGCTACGACACTCCTCCCGATTTTTGCATAAGAATTTGCCTGCAGATGGCATCGGCTTTCTGCGGGTTGACGACAAAAACATCACCTTTGCAGATAGCGGGCTGCAGATCTCAGGAGCTGGCAGCAGAGGTTGAACAGGAGAATTTACAGTTATGACCATGCAACTCGAAATGCCTTTGATGGAGCGTATGCTGAACGAGGCGCCGATTGGAATCCTGCTGCTGGATGCCGCCGGCAAGATCTCTTCGGTCAATTCGACCCTGCTCGATTTTCTGGGCACCGATCTCGATGCACTCAAGGGGAAAAACAAGACAGACCTGTCCGAGCCCCAGCTGCAGCTCCTCTTCGAACCCCGACAGACCATCTTCATTCCGGCCATCGCCGGCAAGCCGGAACGGTGGCTGCGCTGCGACAGTCACCGCCTGGACAGCAACTGGGCCATCCATTACTACACCGACGTCACCCGGCAGCACCGTCTGGAAGGGGAGGTTCGCCGTATGGAGGAGGCGCTGCGGGAACACTCCTCCACCGATCCCGATACTGGCCTGTTCAACCGCCGCGGGCTGCTCAGCCGCCTGGAACCCCAGGTATCACGCTGCCGCCGCTACAACACCGTCATGTCGGTAGTGATGATCAAGCTTCTGCGCAACCAGGGCAAGGAGCCCCTGGAAGAAGGGGATCTGTCCACCGTTGCCAGAATGATCAAGGATCAGGCCCGCTGGGCGGATACCCTGGCACGCATGGGAGAAGACGAGCTGATCATGGTATTGCCCGAAACCTCCAGCCAGGGGGCATGCGAGCTCGCCGAGCGGTTGGTGAAGCAGATTCAGCAGCTACCTGCTGCGCTGAACCCCGACAAACAACTCAGCACCGCCTTCGGCGTCACCGCCTGGCGTACCGGCGACGACACCAACACCCTCCTGACGCGGGTGGCCGATGCAATGGAGAAGGCCCAAGCCGCCGGCGGAAACTACGTTGCGATGGCCTGAAGAGCAGCGCCGGGCAGGATGCCCTCCGTCGGCCGCTGTCGAGAGGATGGTGGCCAGGGACAGAATCGAACTGCCGACACGAGGATTTTCAGTCCTCTGCTCTACCAACTGAGCTACCTGGCCGGGAGTCGGGTATTAAACCGGCTGGACGGGGGGGTGTCAAGTGATGAGGGAACGGTAGAGGGCCTCCAGTTGGTCGTTCAGCCGCTCCATGTCGAACTCCTCCTCCACCTTCTTCCTTCCGGCCCGGCCCATCTGTGGCCAGCGCTCCGGATGGTCGAGCAGTCTCGCCAGAGAGTCTGCCAGCGCATCCACGTCCCGCTCGGCTGCCAGATAACCGGAAACACCATCTTCCACCAGTTCGGGAATACCACTGTGGTAAGTGCTCACTACCGGGATTCCCATCGCCATGGCTTCCTTGGCCACATTTGGAATCCCCTCCTGCTCCCCGTTGGCGGCGGTGACACTGGGAGTCAGCAGGATATGGGCCTGCTCCATCAATCGGGCCAGCTCGTCGTGGTCCTTCCAGCCCAGCAATCGGATGTTCTCCCTCATTCCCAGTTTTTCGATCAGCTGCTCCAGTTCCCCTCGCAGGACCCCGTCCCCCGCGATCTGGTATTGGATCTTCCTGCCCGACTGGAGCAGTCTGGCCACCGCTTCGACGCCGTAAGCGACCCCTTTCATCTCTACCAGGCGGGCAACGGTGAGGATTCGGGCCGTCTCTCCTTCCGGCAGGGTTCGGGCTCGAAACCGGAAACGTCCGCAGTTGATCCCCGAATGGAGCACGTGAATCTTCTCTTCCTTGCAGCCCTGAGAGACTATCTTCTGTTTCAGGCTCTCGCTGACCGGAAGAAACAGATCGCCCCTGGCGAACAGTTCTTCATAGAAACCGGACCCCCGGGTTCCATGCTGGGTCACGTCGTGACCGCGAAATGAGGTGACATGCCGGCCTGGCAGGACCCCGGCCGTTTTCAGCGGAATCAACCGCCTGCCCAGCGTCCCGTACTGGGCGTGAACGATGTCATACGATCCTTGTTCCAACTGACGGCACAGCAGGGCGAGTTGTCCGGATCTGGTGAGCAAAAGCCCCTTGCTGGAGGAAAACAGTATGCGGAGCAGCTGCTTCCACGCCTCGATCCGTCCCGATCGACAGAGCCTCCATCCCAGGGAAACCGAATGAACAAAGCGGCTCCAGGTTCCATCGGGAACCGCATTGAGACAAAAGACCCGATCCAGCAGGCGATACTCCTCGATCTCCGGGTGGACCACATCCAAGGAGCGCACGCTTCTGGCAAAGATGTCCACTTCGTGACCGCGATCGATCAGGCCGGTGATCTGGTTGACGATGAAGGTCTCGGAAACGACCGGAAACGCGCTGACGAAGAATGCGATTCTCATAAAAAGTGGGGAAGGCGACTTCAGGATGAGGAGGGGAGCCGGCTTTTCAGGGAACGAAGGAAGGGCCGCAGCTCCTTCCGATAGAGATAGCCGCCCAGCGGCTCGGCGGAGTCGAAGTATCTGGCCACCTGCAGGTAGGATCGAAGACGTTCCAGGGGAGAGGGGATCGCGCGGGCATATCCGTAATTCATCCGGCAGAAGAAGCGCTTGCCCTCCTTCCTCAATTCCTCTCCCCCTTCCGGGCAGAGCTCGCACAGGATGTCCAACAGCTCCAGGCTGTCCTCGCACCAGGCCTGGATCCTGGCCGCGGATCCCATATTGCCGTCGTGGATGCGAAAACCGGCTTTTACCTCTTCCACATCCACCCTGCCAAGGCGGGCGGCGACCTTCAGCTCAGCCCCCACGTCCTGGAACAGGTTGTGCCTGGAGCCCAGCCCCCCGACCTCCCTCAATCCTTCGGTGTTGATCAAGGTGCTGCAGAGATAGAAGGTGGTTTCATTCCGGAACCAGGCCCGCAGCAGTTCGCAGAAAGTGAGTCCCCTGGCCCGGTTGGGCCGCTCCACGCGGACCTTTCCCTCTCCGTCGATGATTCGGGTACCGGTACGGATGATGCCAACGTCGGTCCGGTCCTCGGCGGCATCCATGCAGGTCTCGACGAGATCTTCATCGATCTGGTCGTCATCGAGGAACAGCAGAAAGTAGTCTCCCCGAGCCTGCTGCAGACAGAAATTGAAGTTGTTGTTGGCTCCTATGTTCCGTTCCTGGCGAAAATAACGGATGCGCTCGTCGTCGTAGGAGCGGACCACCGCTTCGGTATCGTCGGTGGAGCAGTTGTCCGAAACGATCACCTCGATGTTGGGGTAGGTCTGCCGCAATGCCCCCTCGATGGCATCTCGCAGAAACCGGTCTGCGCGATTGTAGGTGGGGATGGCGATGGTCACCAACGGGCGCACGGGCTCAACGTTCATTCTTCGTTCCAACTGGGCGCTGAAAAGCAGGTATCCCCACCGGGGAGGGAATCGAGATTGTTGTTGTTCAAGGGTTGAATTCAATCTTCGACCGGACGACAGTATACTTTAACGTTTGCAATTTACAAAAAGCAGAATTTCCTTCGCCCTCGCGGCGGGAACATCCTTCTGGATTCACCATCGACCTTGTCGACCAACAACCATCGGACAACACAATGTGTGGCATAGCGGGAGAAATGTGCTGGAAAGGGGGGAAGCCCAGCGGGGCCGACTGGGGACGGATCGCCGGGCTGATGGAGCGGCGTGGACCGGACGACGAGGGGATCTGGTCCTCTCCCGAAGAAGCGTGTACCTTCGCTTTCCGCCGTCTGGCCATTCTCGATCTCAGCCCCAGCGGCCATCAGCCGATGCTGTCGGAGGATGGTCGTTACGCGCTGGTGTTCAACGGCGAGATCTACAACTTTCGAGAGCTGCGAAGCCGGCTGGAGGCCAGCCAGCACACCTTCCGCTCCAGTGGTGACAGCGAGGTGGTGCTGCGCGCCCTGATGGAGTGGGGTGCCGATGCCCTGGAGCGGTTCAACGGGATGTTCGCCCTCGCCTTCCACGATCGTGAGGAGCACCGCCTGCTGATCGCGCGGGATCACGCCGGAATCAAACCCCTCTATTATCTGGAAACGCCGGAGGGGGTCGCCTTCGCATCGCAGTACGATCAGATCCTGGCTCACCCATGGCGCAACGACCTCCCGGTATCCCCAGAGGCGCTGGCACTCTACCTGCGGCTGGCCTACGTTCCGGCACCCTACGCCATCCTCCAGGGGAGCCACATGCTGGAGCCGGGATGCTGGCGGGAGTACCGCGGGGACGGTTCGGTTCGTCAGGGAACGCACTACCGGTTTCCCGTCCATCCGTCTCCCTCCTTGCGCGGGGAAGAGGCGTATGAGGCGGTGGACGCCGCCGTCACCGCAGCGGTCGAGCGGCAACTGGTCAGTGACGTTCCGGTGGCGGCGTTCCTCTCCGGTGGAATCGACTCCCCGCTGGTCACCGCCAAGATGCGATCCATTACCGGAAACCCCATCGAGGCGTTTACCATCGGCACGGGGGACGATGCCAGCGACGAATCGGCGGACGCCGCGCAGTACGCCCGGGAGCTGGGGGTGAAGCAGGTGATCGAACACGCCTCTCCCGAGCAGGCGCTGGAGATGCTGGACGACGTGATGACGGCGTGCAGCGAGCCCTTCGGGGACTATTCCATCTTCCCCACCATGCTGGTTTCCCGGCTCGCCGCCCGCGACTACAAGGTGATCCTCTCGGGGGATGGAGGTGACGAGCTGTTCTGGGGATACACCAAGCGCGCCACCCAGCTGATCGGGGAGGCGCCCGGTTTCCGCTTCCCCCACTGGCTGCGAACCCTGCATTGGGGAGCGAAGCGCCTCGGGCTCGGAAACGCCTCTCATGTGCACAAGCGCTATTCCTCCGTGGGTCACTGGCAACGGGAGAAACACACCCATCTGAAGGAGGCCAGCCTGCAGGCCATCTTCCCGCACCTGCCCGTCTGGCCGGCCGATTTTTCGCTGTTCGACTACAACGGCTGGCAACGGGACGAGGTGGCCGGATGGCTGCGCTGGAACGAACTCCAATCCCACCTCCCCATGGTGTTGCTCAAGGTGGACCGTGCAAGCATGTTCCACTCCCTGGAGGTGCGTGTTCCCCTGCTGGACCGGGAGGTGATCTCGGTGGCAGCCCGGGTGGACTGGCGCAGCTGTCTGGATCTGGAGCAGGGGGTGGGCAAGATTCCCCTGCGCCGCTCCCTGCGCCGTCACACTTCCTACCAGACCAGTGGCAAGCGCGGCTTCAGCGTTCCCATGGATCAATGGCTGAGGGGTGCCCTGCGGCCGATCTTCGAGGAGTGCCTGCTGGAGCGGAACGAGCTGTTGGGGCTGGAGCTGGACCGTAGCGCCTTGCGGCGGATCTTCGACAGTCACCTGAAAGGGGAACGCAATCTGGCGTGGGGGCTGTGGCCCCTGCTGAGCCTTGCACTATGGGAGCGCCGTCACTTCCGCTGATCGGCGCCGCGCAGCTTGATCAGGCGCGCCGGGTTGCCCACCGCGATGCCGTTCTCCGGCACGTCCCGGGTCACCACCGAACCGGCCCCGATCACCGCCCCCCGGCCGATGGTCACACCGCTGAGGACGATCACCCCGGTGCCCAGCCAGGCCTCGTCCTCGATGACGATGGGTCCGCGGGACTGCAGCGGCTGTTGATGGATCGGCTGGTCAACCTCCACCCCGTGATCATAGGAGTAGAGAGCACAATTGGCGGCGATCATCACCTGGCTGCCGATACGGATGGGCTGCAGATAGCCGTTTAACTGGCAACGGGGATGGATGCTCGAATGGTCCCCGATCTCCACGTATCCACCGGCACCGGTCTCGATGATCACGTCCCGATAGATCCGTGCATTGTCGCCGAGTGATACCGTACCACCCCCCCGGTTCTGGTAGATCAGACATCGATCGTCGATGAACACCCGGGATCCCCGCCGCAGCCCGGAGTGGTGGATCACGGCACTCGGAGAGACGTAGCCAAGGGGCGAAAAGCGGGCCAGATACTCGCGGGCATAATGGGGCGGTGCCGGCAGCACCGCCAGCCGGGTGGCCAGGCGACCCAGCGGCGTGGTCGAGGAAAAACGCATCCAGAAGCGGCTCCAGCGCCTGGAAAGGGTTCCCGGTCGAGAGATCTCGCCGGTTCTCGTGTCCTCAGATACCATCCTCGTTCTCCTTGCCTGACATCGAAGATTCCCCCTGCGGCCGCCTGCGCAGTCTCATCTTGCCGGCGAACCAGTAGTATTTCATCCGATCCCGCCACGGAAGCAGGGCCAGCGCCCGGGACCGATCGTCTTCCGGAACGTTGCCGGATCCCTCCGCTGTCCGGTAGCGCTCCATCTGTTTGAGCGTGGTCAGGATGCGCCATTGCAATCGCCTTCTGAACGCCGCCCGATCGGGCTCCACGGCCGCCAGATGATTCTCGAACAGCTGCAGCTGGCTGGACCAGGTCCGCATCGCGTTGCGGGTCAGGGAGGCATGTCCCTGCCGATAGAGGGAGACCACATGGGGCACATAGACCACCGGGCCCAGCCGACCCAGACGAGCATAGAAATCCTTGTCCTCCGCGGCAAAGCGGTATCGCCCGTCGAACCAGCCGATCCGCTCCCCGTCGGCCCGGCGGAACAGGGTGGTGTGGGGCAGCGCGGCCACCCTGGGCCACAGTACCGCCTCGTCACCGTGCTCGAAAAGGATGTTCTCTTCGGTTCCGTAGTGGTTCTCCGGCAGCCAGCGCTTTCCGGTGGGTTCCCCCTTTTCGTCGATATAGGCCAGATCCCCCACCGCGAACACGGCGCTGGGGTGTTGCCGCAATGCGCCCAGCAAGCGCTCGATCCGGTCCGGTGGCATCAGATCGTCGTCGTCCAGGAAGGTGATGAACTCCCCGGTGGCCAACCGGCAGGCGTTGCTCCGCGCTGCGGCGATCCCCTGATTCTCCTGCCGGTGATAGCGAATACGATCCCCGTAACCGGCCATCAGCTCTGCCGTGCCATCCTCGGAACCATCGTCCAGCACGATGATCTCCACAGGCCGATAGCGCTGGGACAGCGCCGACTCCAGGGTAAGGGGCAACCACTCTGCGCGGTTGTAGCAGCAGATGATCAGCGAGACGAGGGGGCGATTCACGTTTTATGGATCATTGTCGTTTGATTTTTCAATGCTGCCAGAAGGACCGATGGCATTCAATCGGTCTTCGGGGATCACTTGCCGATGCAGAAGCCGGAGAAGATTCGGTCCAGCAGATCCTCGTTGCAAAACTCCCCCGTGATCTCACCCAGCGCATGCTGCACCTGGCGCAGCTCTTCGGCAAGCAGCTCCCCGGCCCGCTGGCGCAGCTGGGCGCGACCCTCCTCCAGATGCGCCAGCGCCCGATTGAGTGCCTCGAGATGGCGCCGCCGGGCCATGAACGCCCCTTCTCCCGTATTCTGCAGACCGATGCAGTGGATCAAGTGCTGCCGCAGCAGCTCGATCCCCTCGCCGGTCAGCGCAGAGAGTCGAATCTCCTTGCCCAGCCGCCCTTCCGTCACGGCGGGCGCGGCACCGCTCCGATCGATCTTGTTGCGCACCACGGTGATCGGAATGCCCGCGGGGATCCGCTCCATGAACCCGGGAGGACCTTCATCCGTATCGGCATCGTCATCGATCACCAGCAACAGATGGTCCGCGTTTTCGATGGCCTCCCAGGCACGCCGGATCCCTTCCTGCTCCACCGGATCACTGCTCTCCCGTAGTCCGGCGGTGTCGATGATGTGAAGCGGCACACCGGCGACGGCGATCTGCTCCCGCACCACGTCCCGGGTGGTGCCGGGAATATCGGTCACTATGGCGCTCTCCCGTCGGGCGAGCGCGTTCAACAGGCTGGATTTTCCGGCATTGGGCCTGCCGGCGATGACCAGACGGATCCCCTCCCGCAACAGACAGCCCTGCCGGCTGCTGGCCAGCAGTGACTGCAGCCGTTCGACGA
>WFNS01000092.1 GCA_015488495.1 Gammaproteobacteria bacterium
CGGTGTCTGGCAGCATGGTGCCCACCAACTCCATGATCGAGGGCAGTTCGACGAACAGAAAACGGCTTCCTTCCGGGATGCCTTTTTCCGCAATGTGCTTGAACAGCAGCCCGGAGTCGGTACCGACGACGAGATAGAAGGTGTCGGGTGCCGAGAGGGTATCGGCGTAGGTCTTCTCGAACGTCGCGGTGGCGCCAACCTGATTGAAGCTGTGCCGATTGACGTCATAGAGATAACTGTCGCCAAACTGATTGGTCAGGAATTTGTCGTTGGATGACATGGTGTCTGTTTTGTGGCTGTCCCGTTTGTTTCCAGACGATATGCAGTTATCGTGCCTGGGCTCCGCTGGAGTGAGTAAATCTCCCCGGAGGCGTGGTTTTACGGTACTCGAGCGGGATGTGACGTTTTTTTGTCGCCTGGTTAAAGCTATTTTTTGGCGCTGCCGATAAGGTTTCCGGAGGCGGTGAATACGTAGATGACGTATATCCGTCAGAGATCAATCAACCAATACCGCTCGGGTGGAAGAAAGCGCCCCGGCGGAATGGAGAGAAGAAATGCCACAGATTATCAACAGCAACATCATGTCCCTGAACTCTCAGCGCAACCTGAACCGCTCCCAGGGAGCGATGGCGGTGGCGCTACAGCGTCTGTCGTCCGGTCTGCGCATCAACAGCGCCAAGGACGATGCGGCGGGAATGGCCATCTCGGAACGCTTCACGGCGCAGATCCGCGGCCTCAACCAGGCCACCCGCAACGCCAATGACGGTATCTCCCTGGCGCAGACCACCGAGGGTGCATTGCAGGAGGTGGCGGCTTCGCTGCAGCGGATGCGTGAGCTGGCGGTGCAGTCGGCCAACGGCACCAACAGTGACTCCGACCGTCTCTCCCTGAACGAGGAGTTCACCGCGCTGAAAAACGAAATCACCCGTGTCGCGCAGGCCACCAACTTCAACGGGGTTTCGGTACTGAACGACAGCGCCTCGCTGACCTTCCAGATTGGGGCCAATGCGGCGGCCGGGACCAACCGGGTCTCGGTGAGCGCCCGGGTACTGGTCAGTGCGGCGGGTGTTACTTCCACTTTGGCTGCTACTACGGAGGTGTCGTCCGTGTCTGGTGCTCTGAGTGCCATCGGCATGATCGATGACGCTATCAATACGGTCAACAGTATCCGTTCCGATTTCGGTACCATCCAGAACCGCTTCGAGTCCATCGTACGCAGTAACCAGAATGCGGTGGAGAATCTGTCCGCTGCGCGCAGCCGCATCCGGGATGCCGACTTCGCGGCGGAGACCGCCGAGCTGACGCGGACCCAGATCCTGCAGCAGGCCGGTGTGGCGATGCTGGCGCAGGCCAATCAGATGCCACAGAACGCACTGAGTCTGCTTCGATAATCGGCACTACCAGGTAGGTGAGGTATGGAACCGCCCGGATGCGGTAGTGTCCGGGCGGTTTCGGGTTTTTGGGAGGTAACAGATATGGCTCCACCTTTAGATGTAACGCTGGGACCAAATGTGCTGGAGAGGGTTTCCGCGCAGCAAGGGAGAGAGCCCATGGAGCGGAAAATTCGGTCGAGCTCCGTTTCCCAGGAGCAGGAGCGAACGAAGGAGAAAGGGCGAACGTCCGTTCAAGAGTTGCAGATGGCGGTCGATGATATGAACAGGAAGGCACAGGATCTGCGGCGGAGCGTCCAGTTCAGCGTCGACCGCGAGCTGAACATGACGGTGGTCAAGGTGGTCGACTCTCGGACTGAAGAGGTGGTCAGGCAGATTCCGTCGGAGGAGTTTATCGAGATCAGCAAGGCGCTGAGGGAAAGCCGCAGTCTGATTTTTGATGCAGAGGTGTGAGCGGGGAACTGCTCGGTTTATTGCAGGCAGACGATTACACCATAGAGAGAGGCAACGATGGCAGGTTTGACACTTTCCGGTGCCGGTTCCGGTCTGGATATCCAGTCACTGGTCAATCAGCTGGTAGCAGCGGAGCGAGCACCGGCCGAAACGCGGATCAATAAACGAGAGCGGGAGATCAACACCCTGCTCTCCGCCTTCGGCCGGCTGAAGAGCGCCCTGTCCAGTTTCAGCGATACTCTGGATGGACTCAAGAATGCCAACACCTTCCGCGACAGGACGGCCGCATCCAGTGATGAACAGGTGGCCACGGTGACCGCCAGCAGCGGTGCTTCTGCGGCCTCCTACACGCTCGATGTCACGCGTGTCGCGCAGGCCCACAAGTTGACGGCGGGCGGCGGGAGCTACGGCGGCCAGACCGGCACGCTCACCCTGGAGATCGGGCAGTACGACGCTGGCAGCAACAGCTTTACTGCTAGCCAGAGCGTGACCCTGACCATTGACAGCAGCAACAACACCGTTCAGGGGATCCGCGATGCCATAAACGATGCCAATATTGGCATCAGTGCCACGGTGATCAACGATGGTACAAACGACATCCTCAGTATCACGGCGGATGATACCGGTACCGCCAATACCATTCGTATCAGTGCTTCCGGTGACTCCGATGGCAGTGATGTCGATGGGGCCGGGTTGTCGGCATTCGCTTTCGATCCGACCGGGGCAGGAGCATCCAATGCCACCGAGGTATCCCAGGCGCTGGATGCCGAGTTCACCATCGACGGGATAGCCATCACCAGCTCTTCCAACACGCTGACCAGTACCATCTCCGGTCTGAGCGTGGAGTTGAAATCCGCCGGTAGTTCGACCCTGACCGTGGAAGAGGATATCGACGCTGCCAAGGAGAAAATCCAGTCTTTTGTCGATGCATACAATGAGCTCTCCAGCACCATCAGGGAGCTCACGAAGTATGAAGGGGAAGGGGGGAACAACGGCGTACTGTTGTCGGATTCCGCCGTATTTGGCATGGACATGCGCATCCGTAGCATCATCGGTAGCGCAAGCACCAGCGGTGGAGATTTTTCCAGCCTGATGGAGATCGGATTCGCCTCCGATCCGGAGACCGGTCAACTGAAACTGGATACCACCAAGCTGGAGAATGCACTGAAGAGCAACTTCGACGGTGTGGGAGGACTGATCGCCGAGTACACCACCCAGATCAGTGACTATGTGGACACCCAGCTGGGGACCGACGGCGTGCTGACTACGCGCACGGAGGGGCTCGACGCGACGCTGAAGGACCTGAGCGAACAACGTGATGCATTGGAGCTGCGTATCGAATCGGTTCGGGCCCGCTACACTGCGCAATTCAGCCGCCTGGACAGCCTGATTGCGTCGCTCAACAGTACGGGTGCCTTTTTGACGAAGCAGCTCGCCGGGCTGCCGGGTGCGAAGGGATAGCCGCGTGGTCGTACGGCCCGAAGCCCTTTCGCAGGATAAAGGTTTATAAGAATCTACCGATAATCTGAGATATGAACAGCAAATCCGCCATTCAGCAATACACACGTTCCAGCCGGCAGGCCGACGTTGCTGCAGCAACTCCTCACCGGCTGATTCAGATGCTTCTCGAAGGGGCGCTGGAGAAGATCGCCGTGGCGCGGGGGCACATGGAGCGCAACGAAATCGCAGACAAGGGCAAGGCCATCAGCTGGGCCATCGACATCCTGGAGGGGTTGCGTACCAGCCTGGATCAGGAGGCGGGGGGAGAGTTGGCGGCCAATCTCGATGCGCTTTACGAATATATGAGCGTGCAGCTGGTAGAGGCCAATATCAGCAATGATCCGGCAAAGCTGGACGAGGTGAGTGGTTTGCTGAAGCGGATCAAATCGGCATGGGACGCCATTGCGGATGATCCGGCGGTTCGAGCCAGGGAGGTCACTGAGACCACCATCGTCTCTGCCTCCGTGCGTTGAGCTGCGATGGATGGCCTGCGTCACAACCAGCTACGTCAGCTGCTCACACTGACCGAGGAGATCCTGTCGGATGCAAAGGAGAAGCGCTGGGAGAGCATGATAGAGAAAGAGCAAGCACGCCGCCGGCTGATGGAACAGTTTTTCCAGCGCGAAACGGATCGCCATGAGGTGCGGCAGATAGAGGAGATGATCCGGCAGATCATCACCCTGGACAAAAGGATCATTGCCCTGGCCGAGGCGGGCAAACTGGAGATCCTGAAAAAGATGCGAGACCTCTCGGCCGGACAACAAGCGATCGATGCCTATGCCGACAATGCCCGTTGACCGAACCCTTTCCCCTGCCACGGATGCATATTCCGGGCCTTTTCTGCGCCTCGATTAAAGGTTTTTCCCCGAACACCGATACAACAGACAGACAGGACTGCCGGGACAAGGCAGCTTTCTTGCGTTGGCCCGTGAGCCGGAACGGCGAGCGGTGTTTTCCCCTGTCGCAATGGCAGGGGAGGAATGTCTGGGATAATCGGGGGGATTACGGAAATGGAAAACCCAGGGAGAGCACGTTGGTGCCCGTGGATCATGCTGCTGTCGATGCTTCTTCCCGGTGCCGCCTTGGCGCAAGGCAGCGGCTCCGGTGTGACGCTGAACGTCATGGTGGAGCAGGAAAGGGTGGTCAC
Source organism: Gammaproteobacteria bacterium (assembly GCA_015488495.1). Classification (GTDB taxonomy): domain Bacteria; phylum Pseudomonadota; class Gammaproteobacteria; order Thiohalospirales; family Thiohalospiraceae; genus DRMK01. The sequence continues at coordinate 4,492 of WFNS01000092.1, forward strand.
CAACGAAAAGGGAGAGAAAGAGAAACGACGCGTTGCCGCCACGAGGGTCGTCCCGGGCGATGAGGTGATCTACACCATCCATTACCGGAACGGAAGCGACGAGCCGGCGGAAAACGTTTCCATCACCATCCCCATCGCCAGGGAAACCACCTACGTCGCCAACAGTGCCCGAGGCGCGGGCACGCTCATCACCTACTCCGTGGATGGCGGGGCGCACTTTGCCGATCCCGGCCGTCTGCTCGTAGGGTCGCGTGACGGTCACCGCAGGCCGGCCACTGCCGCCGACTACACCCACATCCGCTGGAAGTTCATCGAGCCGCTGCCCCCAGGCGCAGCCGGCGCGGTCAGCTATCGCGCCAGATTGAACTGAATGTGATTACCGGAGGGATCACAAATGAGGAATTTTTGCTGTTTCAGATGGGTGCCGTCCGCGCTGCTGGGTGTGGTGATTTCAGGGCTGGCCGCAAATGCTCAAGCTGCGGGTACCGCCTCGGGAACCACGGTGAGCAACGCCGCCACCGTCGACTATCAGGTCGGGGGGGTTGCCCAGCCCACCGTCAACAGCAACACGGCAACCTTCGTGGTGGATACCAAGATCGATCTCACCGTGGCCACCACAGACACCGCATCGGTGAAGGTCGCGCCCGGTGCCGCGGCGCAGGTGCTCACCTTCACGGTGACCAACACCGGTAACGCCACCCAGGATTTCAACCTGAGCGCCACGGTGGTGAGCGGTGGAACCGGTGCCTTCGGAGGCACCGACAACTTCGATGCCACCAACGTAAACATCTATGTGGACGGCAACGGCAACGGCACCTACGACGCCGGTACCGATACCGCCACCAGCATCAACGATCTGGCTGCCGACGGCAGTGCAACGGTGTTCATCGTGGCCGACATTCCCCTTGGCCAGGCTACTGGAGATATCGCCTCCTATCATCTGGTGGCAGAGGCACGGGATGCGGCAACCGGCAACGCGCTCACAGAGACGACGGGTGCCGACACAGCGAACTCCGTCGATATCGTGTTTGCCGACGGGCAGGGCAGCGACACCACCAACGACGCGGCCCGGGATGCGAAGCACTCCAGCCAGGACGACTACGAGATATTGACCGCGGCGTTGACCGTCACCAAGAGTTCGACGGTGATCAGCGACCCCTTCAACGGTACCACCAATCCCAAACGGATTCCGGGAGCCGTGGTGGAGTACACCATCCAGATCGACAATGCGGCCGGTGGTACCACGGCGACCAACGTCACGGTCAGCGACGATCTGAGCACCGAGATCGGCAACGGGACCATCGCCTATGACGCCGGTACCATCGTGGTGACCGCCCCAAACATCAATGGCGGCGCCGCCAAGGCGCTCACCGATGCCGGCGGCGACGACGAGGGGGACTTTGGGGCCACGACCACCAATGCCGTCACGGTGAGCGGCATCGCCCTCAACGCCGGTGAGTCGGCCACGGTCAGGTTCCGCGTCACCATCCAGTAGCGATGACATGCAGAGGGGGTGGTCGAGGTGGCTGCAGTGCTACGTCACCGGCTCGAAACTCGGCAGCCGTGCCGCTCTCCTCTGCCTGTTGTTGCCCGCCGTGGCCATGGCCGCCGCTCCCGGCACCGTCATCGAGAATACCGCCCGCATCGACTACTCCGTTTTCGGTGTGGGGGGCCAGGCCGCCATTTCCAACACCGAGACCTTCACGGTCGAAGGGATGGGGGTCGACGACAGCGCCCGGCTGGGGGTGGCTGCCGATAGCAACGAGCTGTTCGCCGGGGATCCGGTCCATCTCGCCATCGAGCTGGGCAACACCGGTGACAACACTCTCGCCGGGGGCAGCCTGATCTTTTCCGCACCGCCGGGTTCCCTCCTGCGCATCGACGGAGTGGCGGTGAGCGAGTCTTCGCCGGGGACTTACCGCTATCCGGTGGCGGATCTCCCCCCCTACCGTATCGTTGCGCTGGCGGCGGAGCTGATTCCTCCCGCCGACGCTCCTCGCAGCAACGATCCATTGCGTATCGACTACCGCGCCAACGGCGCCATCCGCGCCACGGCGATGGTACCGCTGCAAATCGAGGCGCGGACCCCGGCGCAGTTGGAGCTGTTGCAATACACCCCCGGCAACGGCGC
>WFNS01000093.1 GCA_015488495.1 Gammaproteobacteria bacterium
AGCCATGCGAACAAGGCGGAGGAGCGTATCGCTGCGGCGATGAAAGAGGGGGTCCAGCGTTTCGAAGCCGAATATCAGCTGCCCTTTCAGGCTCATGCCGCTCTCGAGCCGATGTGTTGCACGGTGCACATTCATGACGGGATCTGCGAGGTGTGGGTGCCGAGCCAGGCTCCGAGCGATGCGCAGATCATTGCCGGGCGGTTCTCCATGTCCCGCGTGGAGTACCTGATTCAGCGGCTGAAGGGCAAGCTGCTGGGACGTTCCTTCGATTCGGTCAAGGTCCACAACACCTTGCTGGGAGGAGGGTTCGGCCGGCGTCTGGAGAACGATTACGTAGTCGAGGCGGTGCAGATCGCCAAGGCGGTCGATGCCCCGGTGAAACTGATCTGGACGCGGGAAGAGGATATCCGCCACGATTTCTTCCGCCCAGCCAGTCTGCATCGTATGACTGCCGGGATCGACGATGAGGGGATGCCGGTAGCCTGGCATCAACTGGCCGTCGGGGTTTCTGCCTACGGCGCTCCCTATTACAGGATCCCGGTGGCCGCTGCCGACAGCGTGGAGCTGGAAACCGGTGTGCCCACCGGCCCCTGGCGTTCGGTGAGTCACTCCTGGAACGCCTTTGTAATCGAAAGTTTCATCGACGAGCTGGCGGTGAACGCCGGCAGGGATCCGGTGGAATACCGTTTGCGGCTGCTGGCGGAGCAACCCCGCCTAAAAGCGGTGGTGGAAAAGGCGGCGGAAAAGGCCAACTGGGGTGGTTCGTTGCCGGAGGGACACTTTCAGGGGATCGCTGCCCATCCCGGCTTCGGCAGCCAGGTGGCTCAGGTGGTGGAACTCTCGGTGAGCAGAAGCAAGGGGATCCGGATCCACCGCATCGTTTGTGTCATCGATTGCGGGATGGTGGTGAATCCCGACATGGTGGTGGCTCAGATGGAAGGGGGCATCATTTTTGGACTGACTGCGACCCTGACCAGCGCCATCACGATTCGCGGTGGGTGCGCGGAGCAGAGCAACTATTGGGACTTTCCCATTCTGAAAATAGGAGAGACGCCGCCCATCGAGGTGTATGTCATGCCCAGTGACGAGCCTCCGGGAGGGGTTGGTGAGCCTGGAGTGCCGCCCGTGGCCCCCGCCGTGGTCAACGCGCTCCATGCGGCCACCGGGACGCGTATCCGCAAGCTGCCGGTGACGATCGAAGATCTGTTTGAGTGATCGCTCCGTCTCCCATACCGAGAAATCCATGAGCGAGAAGATCAAGGTCCTGTTCGTCTGCATGGGGAACATCTGTCGTTCCCCCACCGCCCACGGGGTGTTTCGGAAGCTGGTCCGGCTGGCGGATGTAGAGCATCTGATCGAGGTCGATTCAGCTGGCACCCACTCCTACCATACCGGCAAGGCGCCGGATCCCCGCGCCCAGCAGGCGGCGCAGGCACGAGGGTATGATATCTCCGACCTGCAGGCGCGTCGTGTTTCCGCGCAGGACTGTATGCAGTTCGACTACGTGGTGGCCATGGACGAGGAGAATCTGATGAAGCTGGAGGAGCTCTGTCCCGAGGGCCACGAGCACAAGCTTTGCCTGCTGCTCGATTTTCTGCCGGATTCCCCGCTACGGGAGGTGCCGGATCCCTACTACGGGGGGATGAAAGGTTTCGAGCGGGTACTCGATCTGGTCGAGGAGGCCTCGAAGGGGTTGCTGATGCATATCGTGGAGAAGCATTTCTGAAGTAGCGCTTTCCCTGGCTATTCGGGCTCGCCGAATCGTTCCAGAATCAGTCCCTCCAGCCGGTTCAGTGCTTCCTCTTCATCCCTTCCCTCTGCGCTGATGACCACCGGCGTACCACGGGAAGCGGCGAGCATCATGATGCCCATGATGCTCTTTCCGTTGACGCAGCGGTGATTGGCGGTCAGCTGGATCTCTGCATCGAACTGTTTGGCCAGGTTGACGAACTTGACCGCAGCCCGCGCATGCAGCCCCAGTTTGTTGATGATGGTGATCTCTCTCTTGACCAAGGCCTTTTCCGTAACTATCTGGAGCTGCTCCAGATGATGCCGTCGTGCCCGCCGCTGGTCGCCTTCTGCGCCAGTTCCGCCAGCCCCAGGTGTGAGTAGTTGAGAACCCTGATGAGCATGGGCAGATTGATCCCGGTGACCACCATGATGTGGGGCTGATCCAGCAAGGATGCAGCGATGTTGCTGGGGGTGGAACCAAACATGTCGGTGAGGATGAGTACCCCTTCCCCCTGATCCAGCTCCTTCAATGCCCGACGGGCCTCCGCAGTGGTCTGTTCGGGATTGGAATCGGCGGTGACGGCCACTGTCCTAGTTTGCAGGGGTTGCTCCCCGATCATGCCGAGTGCTGCATCGAGCAGCGCCTGGCCAATCTCGTTATGGGTGATGATGAGCAGGCCGGTGCTCATGAAAGTTCTCGGTGACGTACCTGCACATTGACCCGGATGCGGCGAAAGTGGGCCGCAAGGCGTTCCGCCATGTAGACAGAACGGTGTTGCCCCCCGGTACAGCCGATGGCAACGGTCATGTAGCTACGGTTGTCGGCCTCGAAGTGGGGAATCCAGGTATTCATGAACCCGCACAGCTGTTCGCTCATCTGATTCACCAGGGGTTCCGCCTCCAGGAATTCGATCACCGGTTCATCGCGTCCGCTGTATGGGCGCAGGGCGGGTTGCCAGTGGGGGTTTGGCAGACAGCGGACATCGAATACGAAATCGGCATCGCTGGGCACGCCGTTCTTGAAACCGAACGACTCGAACAGGATTGACATGGTGCCGGGATGCGCATCCTCCAGGCGGGTCACGATCAGGTCGCGCAGCTGGTGGACGTTGGTGTGACTGGTCTCAATGCGCAGGTCGGCCTTGGCGGCGATGGGTTCCAGCAGGACCCCCTCCCGTTTGATGGCATCGGCCAGGGGGATGCTTTCCGAGGTCAGCGGGTGGCGGCGCCGGGTCTCGCTGAATCGCTTCAACAGCGTATCTTCATCGGCGGTGAGAAAGAAGATTTCACACTCGATCCCTTTTTCCTGCAGATCCGAGATGATTTTCGGGAACGAGTCCAGATCACCGGTCAGGTTACGGGCGTCGATACCAATGGCCGCCTTGTTGACACGGGACTGGTGGTTGAGCAGTACCCGTTCGGAAAATGCCGGCAGCAGGGAGACCGGCAGATTGTCGAGACAGTAGTACCCGAGGTCTTCCAGAACGTTGAGGGCAACGCTCTTCCCCGATCCGGACATGCCGCTGACAATCAGTAGTTTCATCTCTTCAATCCCATCGACGAGCGCTGTCTGCTTTCGAACACCTCTGCGGCATCGTATCCGGCCAGATGGAGCTTGTGGTTGCGCACCGCACTCTCGATCATTACCGCCATGTTGCATCCGGGCAGCAGCGGAAGCCGCAGTGCTGGGATTACGACGCCGAGAACCGTCCGCTGTTCCCAAGGGGATTTCAACGGTTGCTCTTTGTCCCGCGAAAACTCCTTGCTCTCGAGCAACGAGATGATCAGTCGGAGCCGGCTGTTTTTTTTGACCGCGTCCGGGCCGAACATGGCGGGGATATTTAACACCCCCAGACCAAATACCTCAACAAAATCCTGCAAGAGAGCGGGGCAGTTTCCCACGATTGTTGCAGGAGAGCAACACCGGAACTCGGGGGCGTCGTCGGCAATCAGTCGGTGTCCCCGGTCGATCAGCTCCAGCGCCAAGGCGCTCTTGCCGATCCCGGCCGGGCCCTCGAGGAGTACACCCAGATCCAGCACCTCGATGAAGACCCCATGAAGCGTCGTGGAGGCGGTGGCGGGAGGCATCCCGGAATGGCCATTCATGGCAGAGTTGGAGCGGGTCGTTCTGTGGCAGGACTCATGGTGATGGCCGGCACGGGCGTCACTCGGGAGGAGGGCGATTCTCCTTCCTGGAGGAACGGAGCGGATAGTGGGTCAACAGCCGATACAGCTCTTCGCGGGAGGGTGCTTCCCGGAGCCGCTTGCAGAACGTCTCGTCACGCAGCATCTCCGCAAGGGCAGACAGTATCTGCAAGTGCTCTTCGGTTGACTCCTCCGGTACCAGAAGACCGCAAAGCAGGTTCACTGGTTGTTGATCGACGCTGTCGAAATCGATTCCCTCACGCAACTGGACGAAAGCGCACAACGCCTGGTCGATACCTCCCATTCTCCCGTGGGGGAGAGCGATCCCCTTGCCCAGTCCCGTGCTGCTCAGCCGCTCCCGGGCGAGCAAACTGTCGAAGATCTGTGTGCTGGAAAGTCCTTTCTGACCCTCTGCGAGCTTGCTGCTCAAAAGTTCCAGGGCGCGTTTCTTACTGGGCGCGTCGGCCTGCGCCTCAATGCGCTCGAGGCTCAATATGTCCGATAGCTTCATCGATACCGTTGTTGTTTTTGAAATCCCGCGCCTACCGACCCCTTGAGTCGCCATCTTCCCGCCGTTCGGCCAGCGGTAAAGGATACGCCATTACTGCAGCAGCGGGAAGTGCGCTCTCCCCGGGCTGCCGGTATCTCCGGGTGACACAGCGCACCTTGGTTGTATTCCGGCTGCTTGCCATGGCCCGGGAGGGCGCGGTGAAATCTCAATGGCCGGGTGAAATATCCAGGCTAGGCGTGGTGGTTGGTGATCTTTTCCTTGTGCTTCTTGAGCTGCCGGTGCAGCTTGTCGCCCAGGGCATCGATAGCAGCGTACATGTTCTCGTCTTCGGCGTTGGCGAACAGCTCGGCACCGTTGACATGCATGGTGGCCTCTGCCTTCTGGCGATTCTTCTCCACGCTGAGTATCACGTGGACATTTCCCACCTTGTCGAAATAGCGTTCCAGCTTTCCCAGTTTCTCTTCCACATAGCTGCGCAGTGCGTCGGTGAGGTCGATGTGGTGTCCGGTCACGTTCAGTTGCATGGTGATTGCTCCAAAGGGGTAAGGGTTGTGAAAAGGTTCATGCCAGCCGCTTGCGCTCGTTGGACGGGGGAATGTTCATTATTTCACGGTACTTGGCCACCGTACGTCGCGCTACCTTGATCCCCCGCTGTGAGAGGATATCGGCGATCTTGCTGTCACTCAAGGGCTTCCTCGGCTCCTCTTCCAGGATCAGTTTCTTGATATGGGCCTGTATGGCGGTGGATGAAGCCTCTCCGCCGCCACTGGTCTTCACATGGCTGGAGAAGAAATACTTGAGCTCGAAGATACCGCGAGGGGTGTGGATGTACTTGCGGGTGGTGACCCGCGAGATGGTCGATTCGTGCATCTCCACCGCCTCGGCGATGTCGTGCAGGACCATGGGTTTCATGGCGGTCTCCCCATGTTCGAGGAAGTCGCGCTGGCGCTCGACGATGGTGCTCGCCACCTTGAGCAGGGTCTCGTTGCGGCTCTGCAGGCTCTTCAGAAACCAGCGGGCCTCCTGCAGGTGGTTCTTGAGGCAGAGATTGTCGGCGGTGTTGTCTCCCCGCCGGATCATCTTCGCGTAACGGCTGTTGATGCCGAGGCGCGGGGCATTCTCCGGGTTGAGTTCCACGCGCCACTGCCCTTTCACCTTAGTGACGAATACATCGGGCACGATATATTCGGGGCTGCTGCTGGATATGTGCCCACCCGGCCTGGGATTGAGCGACTGGATCAGCCGGATGACCTGTTGCAGAGCCGCTTCGTCGAGCTGGGCGCGGCGCATCAACTGGGTGTAGTCACGTTTCGCCAGCAGGTTGAAGTGGCGGTCGACGATCATCCTTGCCTCGGTGAGCCAGGGCGTATCCTCCGGCAATTGTGCCAGCTGGAGGGTCAGGCTCTCCTGTAGATCCCGGGCGGCTATTCCGGGGGGATCGAAGTGCTGGATACGACGCAGGACGGTGGAGACCTCATCCAGATCCAGCTCTGGGAGGTCTTCCGCGAGCAGCTGGTGGATCTCTTCAAGGGAGGCCGTCAGATAACCATCCTCGTTGATGGCGTCGATGATGGCTTCGGCAATCAGCTGGTCGGTCTCACTGAAATTACCCATCTGCACCTGCCAGCGCAGATGCTCTCCCAGATCCTCGGTGGTGCTGCCCTGGAAATCGAAATCCTTGCCTTCGTCGCTGCCCCCTCCCGATGGAGCGAGGCCGGGCTCATAAACGTCCTCCCAACGGGTATCCACCGGCAGTTCGGCTGGGATGTCACCGGCCTGCTCGCCGATCTCCAGTGCTCGCATTTCGCTGTCGCTGTTCTCGCTGGCCGTGGCGGTCTGAGATGCTTGTTCCGGTGCGTTGTTCTGTTCTTCTGCGGGGGACTCGCTGGTGTCGTCTTGCCGCTCCAGCATCACATTGGATTCCAGCGCCTGCTGGATCTCTGCTTGCAGTTCGACCGAAGAGAGCTGCAGCAGCCGGATGGCCTGCTGCAGCTGTGGCGTCATGGTCAGCTGTTGTCCGAGACGAAGCTGTAGTGTCTGTTTCATCTAGCCCGTATACCGAAACATATGGTCCTATTTTACCCTACGTGCGGGTTGGAGAATAGAACCCCCGCCCGCTTTGGTTGATTATTCGGCCGGCCGGGGGAAATACTGAGAGTCTGTGCCGATGGAGGTGGGCCGCTTCGGTCGTTCCGTGTCGCCTACAGGGTGAAGCTCTCGCCCAGATAGACCTCCCGGACCTGCTGGTTTTCGAGAAGCTCGCCGGGTGCCCCCTTGGCGATCACCTTTCCGGCGCTGATGATGTAGGCGCGTTCGCAGATCCCCAGGGTTTCGCGGACGTTGTGGTCGGTGATCAGGACACCGATGCCGCGGCTGCTCAGCTGGCGGATGATCTCCTGGATGTCCAGTACCGATATGGGATCCACGCCGGCGAAAGGCTCGTCGAGGAGGATGAAGCGGGGATCGGTGGCCAGGGCGCGGGCGATCTCCACCCGGCGGCGTTCGCCGCCGGAGAGGCTGATCCCCATGGTGTGGCGCAGATGGGTGACATGGAAGTCCTGGAGAAGCTGCTCCAGGATCTGTTGCCGCTGCTCGCGATCCAGTTGCTTGCGTGTCTCCAGGATGGCAAGGATGTTCTCCTCCACGGTCAGCTTGCGGAATACGGAAGCCTCCTGGGGCAGATAGCCGATTCCCAGCCGCGCGCGGATATGCATCGGATAGGCGGTGATGTCTCGCTCATCCAGCGTGATCTGCCCCTGGTCGCAGGGGACCAGGCCGACGATCATGTAGAAACTGGTGGTCTTGCCGGCGCCGTTGGGACCGAGCAGCCCGACGATCTCTCCGCTGCCTATCTCCAGCGAAAAGCCGTCCACCACCTGGCGCTCGCGATATCGTTTGACCAGCTGGCGGGCAACCAGCAGGTGGGAGCCTGAATGGAGTTCGGTCATGGCGCCTCGTCCGGATAGATGACCGCGTGCACCCGCTGCTTGTCTCCACCGTTACCGCTGGCCTCCACCCGGTCGCTGCCGATGTGATAGATGATCCGTTCGCCGATGAACCGGTTCTTGCCGCGCCGGAGCTCCGCGGAGCCGGTCAGGCGCAGTTCCTCGCCGAGAGGGAGATATTCGATGGTTTGCGCCTCGGCGTGGACGGTTTCCCCGTCGGGCAGCTTCTGCGTGTAACGGGCGGGTTTGCCTTCGGCCATGGCCCGCTCCAGGCGCCCTCCCTTCCGGTAGAGGGTGATTTTGTCCGCGGAGATGGTCAGGTCCCCCCGTCGCAGGCGGACGTCGCCCTGAAACAGGCTAGTTCCGGCACGCTCGTCGAATGCGGCCCGATCCGCCTCGATGTCGATGGGTTCGGCGGCGTTTCCAGCCGTCACGCCGATGAGCAGCAGGATGGCCAGCAGCAGGCCGATGGCCGACCGGAAAGGGGGCTGGCGGAAAATGGCAGGGAGGGGAGGGGGATTAGGAGGGCGGAACACGGTATCTTCCTCGCACCTGGTGCAGCAGCTCCAGCCTTCCCTGGGCCAGGTCTGCCCGCAGGCCGACGCCTTCGACGAGGGCGTCCCTGGTCATCAGGGATACCCTCGAACTGCTCTCCGCCCGCCGCTGCTTCGGGAGCACCACCAGGTCGTCCGTCTCCAGCCGGACGGTCTCGTTCCGGACCTCGTCATGCTGCTTCAGCGTTACCTCTCCCTGCATCCGGATCCAGCGGCCCTGCTCGGTGACCCTGGCCCTCCTGCCCTCGATTCGCCAGGTGGTGTGCTGTTCCTCGTCGTCGAGGAACAGGGAGGGTCGAAGGAAGGTGAGCGTCTCCTGGCCTGCGACATACTCCATGTATTCCGCGTCGATGACGTAGCGGGGCAGGCCATCCGCGCCGGTGGCGGTCAGAGTGAAGTTGCGCAGATAGTAGTCCGGGCCTGCCGCGGCCCCCTCCGCGGCAGGAGGTGACGAGCGGTTGTACCACTGCAGCCAGAAGGTGAAGGCTGCCAGCGCCATCAGCAGCATGAGCAGCATTGCCCGCCTCTTTCCGTAGCGGTCGGCAAATCCGGTGGGCAAGCGCATGGAGGGCATAGCATCAATCCAGATAGCGGCCCAGCTGGGTGTCCAGGGTGCCCTGCGCCCCCATGATCAGCTCACAGAGATCTCTTGCCGCCCCCCGGCCGCCGGCATTCGGGGTGCACCAGTGGGCATGTTTCTTCACCAGCGGATGGGCATCCTCCACCGCCACCGCCAGACCGGCCCGCCGCATCACCGGCAGATCCACCACGTCGTCTCCCACGTAGGCGGCCTGTTCTGCGGGGATCCCCAGTTTCCGTATCAGCTCCTCGAACGCAGGCAGCTTGTCCAGCTGACCCTGATAGACATGGCGTATCCCCAGGTTGTCCATCCGGTGCAGAACCACCTGGGAGGTGCGGCCGGTGATGACGGCGATGTCCACTCCCGTGGCCAGCAGCATCTTCATGCCATGGCCGTCCCGGGAGTGAAAGGCCTTGTACTCCTGCCCGTCGTCGCCCAGGAACAGGCTCCCGTCGGTGAGGACGCCGTCCACGTCGAATACCACCAGTCGGATGGTGGCGGCCTTTTCCAGAATGTCCTGCATCCGTTTCCCCCTCTCGTCGCTCTCTTCAGACCACCCCGGCACGCAACAGGTCGTGCATGTTGAATGCACCGATCACCTTGCCGCTCTCGTCCACCACAGGCAAGGCGTTGATCTTGCTGGTCTCCATTATCTGTAGCGCTTCCGCCGCCAGGATGTCGGGGGAAACGGTCTTGCCGCCGGGAATCATCACCTCACCGATGCGGGTGGTGTGAACGTCCACCTGCTCGTGCTCGAACAGGCGCCGGAGATCTCCATCGGTGAAGATCCCCTCGATTCTGCCCTCCTCGTCCAGCACTGTGACGAATCCCAGCCGCTTGTTGCTCATCTCCACCAGTGCTTCGCTGAGTGGAACCCCGGCGTGAACCCGGGGGATCTCATCACCGGTATGCATGATGTCGGCAATGAGCAGCAGCAGTCGTCTTCCCAGCCGGCCGGCAGGATGGGTGCGGGCGAAATCGTCAGCGGTGAAGCCCCGTGCCTCGAGCAGCGATACGGCCAGGGCGTCGCCCATCGCCAGGGCCGCGGTGGTGCTGGAGGTGGGGGCCAGTCCCAGCGGGCAGGCCTCCTGGGTGACACTGACGTCGATGTTGACGTCGGCCGCCTGGGCCAGACGGGAACGGGGGTTTCCGGTCAGGGTGATCAGCGGAACATGCAGTCGCTTGAGCAGTGGGAGTATGGTGAGCAGCTCCTCTGTCTCTCCAGAGTTGGAGAGGGCCAGTACCACGTCCTCGGCGGTGAACATCCCCAGGTCGCCGTGGCTGGCCTCCCCGGGATGGACGAAAAAGGCGGGGCTGCCGGTACTGGCCAGGGTAGCGGCGATCTTGCTGCCCACATGTCCCGACTTTCCCATCCCGGTGACCACGATACGTCCCTGGCACTCCAGCATGTACTGGCAGGCACGGACGAAATTCCGATCGACACGGGGGATCAGGTCCTGGATGGCCTGCGCCTCCACCTCCAGCACTGCGCGGCCCAATCGTTGGAGGCGCTCGCTGCTCATTCCGCTCCGGTTTCCGCCGGATAACCCAGCTCGGCCAGTTTGTCTGCCAGCTGCCGACGGTCCAGCGTTTCGCCGCGAACGACGACTTCTTTCCGCTCCGCGCTGGCGCTCACCTCGGCCACTTCGGGCAGGGCGGAGAGGCCATCCTCGATGGCCTTGACGCATCCACCACACTTGATGTTCGGTACCTTGAATGTCTCTGTCTGCATGGCTCTCTCCTCAAGGGGAAAAACGGAAAAAGGCACCGGACATCAGTCACGCCGGTCGTGCCGCCACGGTCAATCCGAGGAGTGTGAGATAGCCGACATAGGCCGTCAGCAGCAGCACCCCCTCGAAACGGTTCAGCGATCCCGGCCGTCGAAATCCGTAGGCCATGGCGAACAGGGCGATGGTCAAACCAATCATCACCGGAAAGTCGCGGCTCAGGACCTCCGGATCGACAGTGTGCGGGTAGATGATGCCGGAGATTCCCAATACCCCCAGGATGTTGAATATATTAGAGCCGATGACGTTGCCGATGGCAATATCGTGCTCCCCTTTCAGGGCGCTCATGACGGAGGCGGCCAGCTCCGGAAGACTGGTGCCGATGGCGATCACGGTAAGACCGATGATCAGATCGCTGACCCCGAAATGACGGGCGATGTCCACGGCGCCCCACACCACCATCCTCGAGCTGAGCAGCAAGATTGCCAGGCCAATCGCCAGCCACATCAGGGCCTTGGCAGTGGTCATCGGGGGCGGAAGTTCCGCTTCGAACTCGGCCGCCATCGGATCCAGGCCGTCCGGAGGAGCTTTCCCCATGCGTGCCATCCAGTACATCACCAGGCACAGTCCCGCCACCAGCAACACACCGTCCATTGCCCCCAGGGTACCGTCCATGATCAGTATCAGGGCGAGCATCATGGCAATGAACATCATGGGGTATTCCCGTTGCAGGGTGCCGGAGTGGACCGTCAGCGGTTTTACCAGGGCGGTGGCGCCCAGCACCAGACCCATGTTGGTGATATTGGAGCCCAGCGCGTTGCCCACCGCGACGCCGGGATTCTCCTCCCATGCCGAGATGGCGGAGATGAGCATCTCCGGTGCCGAGGTGCCGAAACCGACGATGGTCAGGCCGATCACCAGCGGCGAGACCCCCAGGTTACGCGCGGTCGCCGCGGCACCGATGACAAAGCGGTCGGCGCTCCACACCAGCAAGGCGAAGCCGGCCAGAACGGCCAGGGAAGGGGTCAGCATGGTCTATTCCGCATCTCCGTCGTCGAATTCGTCATCGAACAGGAACTCCTCGTCCGGTTCGGGCGGAGGGTTACCGTCGAAGACCTGGTTCCTGCGCTGCTGCAGATAGGCGTCCCTGAGAAAGGCGTAGGGATCGAAGGTGGAGCGCTCCAGGATACGGCTGGCGGCAAGCAGGTCGGCCCGCGTGTCGATCGCTTCCAGTGCGAAAAGTTCGTAGCGGGTGTTTCTGTCCTCCACATAGGTATAGGGCTCGGTGAAGTAGTCCCCGCCCAGTCCAAAGGTGTCGCGCACCGTGCTCGGCCCCCAGAAGGGCAGTACCAGGTAGGGTCCCGAGGCGATTCCCCAGTAACCCAAAGTCTGGCCGAAATCTTCATCGTGTTTTTCCAGCTGGAACGCCGAGGCCACGTCCACCAGCCCGAAGAGGCCGAGAGAGGTGTTGAGGGTGATTCGGCCCAGATCGGAGAGCGCCGCACCCGGTTTGAACTGCAGCAGGTTGTTGACCAGGTTGGTGACGTCATCCAGATTGTTGAAGAAGTTGGTGACCCCGCGGTCCACGAAGGCGGGGGTGACAGCCTGGTAACCCTTGGCAAGGGGCTTCATCACATAGTTGTCCACCTTTTCGTTGAACGCATACATGGCCCGGTTGTAGCGTTCCAGGGGATCACGGGATTCATCGCCTGCGGGCGTGGTGGCGCACCCCGCCAGGAACAGCGAGGCGAACAGAGCCATCAGGGTGGCAAGGCGACGAAGTAGCGATGTGTGTGCTTTTCGCAACAATTGTCTGGAGCCAGGTCGTTGAAAAGCGTCCATTCTATCCAAATTGGAGGGTTGCCAGCCAGCGATTGTTTGAACGTCCCGACGAACTGCGTACAATGCCGGGGTCCAATTTTATTGTGTACTGATGGTTCGAGAGAATGCTGGATGAAACACCGCTGGTGGAGATTCGCGGGCTTCGTTTCGGTTATGCCGGACGGACCATCTTCGATGGTGTCGACATCGACATCCAGCGGGGAAAGGTGACTGCCATCATGGGGCCCAGCGGCACCGGCAAGACCACCTTGTTGCGGTTGATCGGCGGACAGGAACGCCCGGATGCGGGGACCATCCGCATCGATGGGGCCAATGTGCCGGCCCTTTCGCGCAGGAAGCTGTTCGAGTTGCGCAAGCGGATGGGAATGCTGTTTCAGAGCGGTGCGCTGCTCACCGATCTGAATGTGTTCGAGAATGTTGCCTTCCCGTTGCGGGAGCACACCGAGCTGCCGGAGATCATGATCCGTGATCTGGTCCTGATCAAACTGGAGGCGGTGGGATTGCGCGGTGCGCGGGAGCTGATGCCTTCGGCCCTGTCGGGGGGGATGGCGCGTCGTGTCGCCCTGGCGCGGGCGATTGCTCTGGATCCCATGCTGATGATGTACGACGAACCCTTTTCCGGCCAGGACCCCATCTCCATGGGGGTGCTGGTGAAGCTGATCCGGGAGCTGAACGATGCGTTGGGTATGACCACTATCATCGTTTCGCACGACGTGAACGAGACCGCCGGTATCGCCGACTATCTCTACCTGCTTTCGGAAGGCAGGGTGGTGGAGCATGGAACGCCGAAGCGGCTGCAGGAGTCGGGTTCCGAGTGGACCCGGCAGTTTCTCGAGGGGTTGCCGGATGGTCCGGTGCCGTTTCACTACCCGGCCCCCGATTTCGCCAGGGAGTTGCTGGAGCTTCCCTCACCATGAGCAGAGTGGTTCGAGTCAACCATGATTGACACATTGCAGCAGCTGGGAGCGTGGGCGTTGCAGCGACTGGAGCGTCTGGGGCGCAGCCATCTGTTCATCCTGCGTGTGGTGGTCGGGTTGCCGGAGCTTCTGGCGCGCCCCGGATTGGTGGTGCAACAGATATTCGCCATCGGAGTGCTCTCCCTGCCGATCATCCTGGTGGCGGGGCTCTTCGTGGGGATGGTGCTGGCACTGCAGCTCTACAACACCATGGTGAATTTCGGCGCGGAGCAGTCGCTGGGCCCGGTGGTGGCCCTGAGTCTGGTTCGTGAGCTCGGGCCGGTGGTCACTGCGCTGCTGTTCGCCGGCCGCGCCGGTTCGGCGCTGGCGGCCGAGATCGGATTGATGAAGGCGACCGAACAGCTCTCCAGCATGGAGATGATGGCGGTGGATCCGCTGCGCCGGATCATTGCCCCCCGACTCGCCGGCGGGATCCTCGCCATGCCGTTGCTCGCGGCCATGTTCAGTGCCATCGGCATCAGTGGCGGCTTCGTGGTGGCCACCGGTCTGCTGGGGGTGGACAGCAACGCCTACTGGTCACAGATGCAGGCCAATGTGGATCTGTTCGACGACGTCATAAACGGGGTGATCAAAAGTGTCGTGTTCGGCATGGTGGTCACCTGGATCGCGGTGTTCGAGGGATTCGATGCCATTCCGACCTCCGAAGGGGTGGCACGGGCCACCACCCGGACCGTGGTAAACAGTTCGCTGGCCGTGCTGGGACTGGACTTTATCCTGACCGCATTGATGTTTGGAGACAATGGATGAGGCGTACGAAGACCTTGGAGATCTGGGTGGGGCTGTTCGTGGCGATGGGTTTTGCCGCATTGCTGATGCTCGCCATGCGGGTGAGCAACATCACCAGTTACATCGACAACGAAGGCTACGAAATCAGTGCCGCGTTCGAGAACATCGGTGGCCTGACGGTGCGGGCCCCGGTGCGCGTCGCCGGCGTGCGTATCGGGCGGGTCAGCGACATACGGTTCGACGAGGATACCTTCCAGGCCATCGTCACCATGCATATAGAGGCCCAGTATGACCGCCTGCCACTGGATACTTCGGCCAGCATTCTCACCGATGGCCTGCTGGGGGAGAACTACGTGGGGCTGGAGCCTGGTGGTGAGGAGGAGTATCTCAAGGATGGGGACCGAATCGAAATCACCCAGTCCGCGCTGGTACTGGAGAAGCTGATCGGACAGTTCTTGTTCAGTCGTTCGCAAGGGAGTGACAAGTAGGTGAAACGTGCTCTGCTGCTTTTTCTGTTGGCCCTGTTTTTGTCGCCCGGTATGGCCGCGGAGGACAAGAGCGGTGATCCCCAGGCCCTGGTAAGGGATACCTCCGAGCGAATGCTCTCCGTCCTGAGGGCACAGCGCGAGCAACTGGAGAAACATCCGGAGCGTATCTACGATCTGGTCAACGAAATCGTCATTCCCCATTTCGATTTCTCACGTATCTCCCGCTGGGTGCTGGGCAAGTACTGGCGCCAGGCGACCCCGGAGCAGCGTCGCAGGTTTGAAAACGAGTTCCGTACCCTGCTGGTCAAGACCTATGCCACCTCCTTGCTGGAGTTCATCGATGACCAGTTTCGCTATCCTCCCGTGCGCATGAAACCGGGGGCGAAACGGGTGACGGTGCGTACCGACGTGATTCGGCAGGGTGCGCAGCCGGTGCGCATCGAATATCGCCTGTTCCGCGGCAGAGATGGCTGGAAGGCCTACGATGTCCTGGTGGAAGGGGTCAGCCTGGTGGCCAACTACCGGAGCTCTTTCGCCGAGGAGATTCGCAAGTCGGGGCTGGATGCGCTCATCGCCCGGCTTGCCGAGCACAACCGTAAGGCGTCCGCCCATTGAGCAGAGCATATATCGACAAGACGGCGGATGGGCGCTGGCAGGTGTGTGGCGAGCTGAATTTCGCCAGCGTCCCGGGCCTGTTGAAACGAGGCGAGGAGATCTTTGAATCCATCGACGGGGATGGGGTGGTGCGCGTGGATTTGGCCGGGGTGCCAAGGGCCGATAGTGCAGGACTCGCCTTGCTGGTCTGCTGGCTGCGCCAGGCCAGAAAACGGAATATCCGGATCGAATTTTGCAACGTGCCAGAGCAGATGTTGAAAATTGCCGACGTCAGCGCATTGCGCTCCATTCTGCCCTTGACCGGCTCCTGCCGATAGAAGAGAATGAGCTATAATAAACTGGCGTAGCTTTATAAGTAGAAAAAGGTTTTTTCCCTGAAACAACGGGTGGATGGGGATGGATTTCAGAACCAGAAGTTTTATTGCCACCATCTTCTTGGTGTTTCTGTCGTTCTCCGCGCAGGCGGCCGCCGTGCGGGTGGATGGCGTGCGGCTGTGGTCTTCCCCCGGCAAATTGCAGGTGGTGTTCGATATCGCTTCCCCGTTGCGATACAACCTGTTTCGTCTCAGTGACCCCGAGCGGGTGGTCATCGACCTGGAAAATGCCCGGCGGGGAAACATTCCGTCCGGTATCCGATCATCCAACGGCTGGCTGAAGTCCATCCGGACCGCGCCTCGCAAGGGTGGCGGATTGCGTATCGTGCTGGACCTCGATCGCTCCCTGAAGCCGAACGGCTATCTGCTGAAGCCCCGCGGGAAGTATGGTCACCGCCTGGTGGTCGATCTGATCTCGCAGGGTGGCGACGTGGCGCGCTCCAGCGCCAGGCCGACCTCGGGCAACGAGGCGCGGAAGGGAGAGGCGCGTACCAGGCAAGGTAAGGCGCCGCCGCTCCGGACGAAGGGGAGAGACATCGTCATCGCCATCGATGCCGGACACGGCGGGGCAGACCCGGGTGCGATCGGAAGAGGCAAGACCAGGGAAAAGGATGTGGTGCTGGCCATTGCGCGCAAGTTGCAGAAGATGGTGAACGGGGAACCGGGCATGCGTGCCGTGCTGATCCGCGATGGCGACTATTTCGTGGGACTGCGGGAGCGGATCAAGAAGGCCAGGCAATACAAGGCCGATCTCTTCGTCTCCATCCACGCCGATTCGTTCAAGCACAGCCGGGCGCGGGGCTCCTCCGTGTTCACACTCTCTACCAAGGGCGCCAGCAGCGAGGCGGCCCGCTGGCTCGCGGAGAAGGAGAATGCCGCGGATCTGATTGGAGGGGTGAGGCTCGACGACAAGGACGAGGTACTGGCGTCGGTGTTGCTGGATCTGTCGCAGACGGCGACCATCGAGGCGAGCACCAAGGTGGCCTCCCGGATCCTGGACCATCTGGGGGATGTCAACCGGTTGCACAAATCCCACGTGGAGCAGGCCGGTTTCGCCGTGCTCAAGTCGCCCGACATCCCTTCCGTACTGGTGGAGACCGCATTCATCTCGAATCCGGAAGAGGAGCGCAAGCTGAGGAGCGGCGCCCACCAGCGGAAGCTGGCGAAGGCGATACTGAAGGGGGTCCGTGCCTACTTCGAGAAATATCCTCCGCCGGGTACCTATCTGGCGCTGCGCAAGGAGGGCAAACGCTATGTCATCCGCAAGGGAGACACCATCTCTACCATCGCCCGGCGCTACCGGGTTCCCATGGAGGTGCTGCGGCGCAGCAACGGACTGGATACCGATCTGCTGAAGGTGGGGGATGTATTGCTGATTCCCGGCACACGTGACGGCTGAAGCGGCGTCAACATATCTCTTGCAGTATCGATCGGCGTCGAATTCCCGCCACCGCTATACCAGCTTGTTTGACGTGCCGCGCGCCTGAGCCATGACCGACCTTCCCCGCGTGCATCGTCTCTCCCCCCGTCTGGCCAACCAGATCGCGGCGGGGGAGGTGGTGGAGCGCCCCGCCTCCGTGCTGAAGGAGCTGCTGGAGAACAGCCTGGATGCCGGTGCCACCCGTATCCGGGTGGAGATCGAAGGAGGGGGCAGCCGTCTGATCCGGGTGGTGGATGACGGGTGCGGTATCCACCGGGACGATCTGGAACTCGCCCTCAGCCGCCATGCCACCAGCAAGATCGATCGGCTGGCGGATCTGGAGAGACTGGCCAGCATGGGATTTCGCGGTGAAGCGCTGGCCAGTATCGCCTCGGTCTCCCGTTGTCGTCTGATCTCGAGAAGAAGGGGCGAGGAGAGCGGCTGGGCCATCGAGCTGAGCGGCAGCGAACGGCAGGGCGACGTGCTACCCCATGCCCACCCGCAGGGTACCACCGTCGAGGTGCGGGATCTCTTCTTCAATACGCCGGCCAGGCGCCGCTTCCTGCGCAGTGAGCGCACCGAGCAGGGGCATCTGGAAGCCGTGTTCAAGCGCATCGCCATGAGCCGTTTCGAGATAGCCTTTTCCCT
>WFNS01000094.1 GCA_015488495.1 Gammaproteobacteria bacterium
AATGCCATGTCTTCGTACATACCGATATCACCTCGTTCAAACGGGTGGAGGCAGCCCTCCAGGCCTCGGAGGATCGTCATCGCGGACTGCTCGAGCAGGCCAACGATGCCATCCTGCTGGTGGACATGGATGGGTGGGTGGTGGCGGTCAATCGGCGGGCAGAGGAGATAACGGGCTATTCCCGGGAAGAGCTGCTCAACCTGCACATGCAGCAACTGGTGCCCGAGGGTTTGCGCCATCGGCTGCTGGACCTGCATCAGGAGGTGCTGGAGAAGCGGCGCGATTCGTTCCGCGGAGGGGTGTTGTTACGCAAGGATGACACGACGGTGCCGGTGGATCTCTCCTGTGCCGTCATCGAGAGCGGCGGGCAGCGGGTGATCCAGAGTATCCTCCACGACATCACCGAGCGCAAGAAGATGGAGGCGGAGCTGATCCGGGCGCGCGTCAGCGCAGAGCGGGCCAACCGGGCGAAGAGTGAGTTCATCTCCCGCATCAGCCACGAACTGCGGACTCCATTGAATGCCATCCTGGGTTTCGCCCAGCTGCTGGAGAGCGACCAGGAGCTCCCCCTGGCGGAGCCTCACCGGGAAGAGGTCCGCCAGATCCTGAATGCGGGATGGCATCTGCTGGAGCTGATCGATGACATCCTGAGTCTCTCTTCCATCGAGAGCGGTGGCCTGCGGGTGGCGCCGGTACCCGTGCCTGTTGCAGCGCTTCTGCAGGAGTGCCGGGACCTGCTCGAACCCTTGGCGAAGGAGCGCAACGTGACCCTGGCGCTGATGCCGGTACCGGACGATCTCCTGCTGCTCGCGGACCGGACGCGTCTCAAGGAGGTGCTGCTCAACCTGGGCTCCAACGCCATCAAGTACAACAAGATCAACGGCTGTGTCAGCTACAGCGTGGTGGTGGAGGCGGAAAAGGTGCGTATCAACGTGAGTGACACCGGGATCGGGATTCGCCCCGAGAAGATGCAGCATCTCTTCGAGCCGTTCGAGCGGCTCGGACAGGAGGATGGCAATGTCCACGGCAGCGGCCTCGGGCTGGTGATCGCGCGCCGTCTGACCGAACTGATGGGAGGGCAGCTCGGGGTGTGGAGCGAGTTTGGCGTCGGCAGCACCTTCTGGGTGGATCTGCCCCGTGTCGTGGAAGTGTCCTGAGCCCGCGGCTCTTGCCCAAATCGTAGGGGTAGAGCGGTGAATCATCCTTGACAGGCGGAAAGTGCGTCTGAAGATGGTCGGCAGAAGGGATTGGGGCCACTATGGGATGGCCAAGCCGCCTGCGCTCGCCATTCGCACAAATGGTGGATATCCGATGGTCCCCAGCCGGAACGGCCCCAATCCCCTTCTGGCTGGCGAGTATATGGTGCACTTTCCGCCTGTCAGGGACGAAGCCGCTACGCGGTGATTCACCTCTACCCACACGATTCGGGGAAAACCCGAGTCCGTTTCCTTCCGCCGGCTACCATTCCCCCTTCCAGAACTCCGGTATCGCCAGCGATGCCTTGTGGATCTCGCAGTTGTAGTAACGGGTGGGAAAGGGTTTGTTGCGGCTCGCCTCCTCGCGGAATCGGTCCAGCGGCGCGTTTTTCCCCGCCATGGTGGCACTCCACCAGCCGGAAGGATAGACCGGCTGCGGGAAATGGATGGTCTGCAGCTGGCAGAATCCGGCACTGCGCATCGCCTTGCGCATCTCCCGGATCAGCGTCTGGTGAATGAGCGGGGATTCACTCTGATGAACCACCATCCCGTCCTCGCCCAGGGCCCGATGACAGGCCGCGTAGAAGGGGGCGCTGAACAGACCCTCGGCCGGACCGATGGGATCGGTGCTGTCCACGATGATCAGGTCGATGGAGCCGGGTGGTGCCTCTTTCACCCACTGGATGCCGTCAGCAAAGCGCAGCTCGGCGCGCGGATCGTCGTTGGCTTCGCACAGCTCCGGAAAGTAGCGCTCCGCAAGCCGGGTGACCCGCTCGTCGATCTCCACCTGTACCACCCGTTTCACCTCCGGGTGCCTGAGCACCTCGCGCAGCGTCCCGCAATCCCCGCCGCCGATAATCAACACTTGCTCCGGGCCGGGATGGGTGAACAGGGCAGGGTGGCTCATCATCTCGTGGTAGAAGAAGTTGTCGTAGTCCGAGAGCATGATGAAGCCGTCGATCACCATCAGGGTGCCGAAATGTTCGGTCTCGTAGATCTCGATGTGCTGGAAAGGGGTCTGTTCCTCGTGGAGTTTCTCCTTCAGCTTGAGAGAGAAAGCGCTGCCGGACTCGGGGCAGATCTCGGTAAACCAGTCTTTGTTCAGCGTCATGGCAGATTCCGTCAACTATCGATGTCCAGGGAGGCCGGCCACAAGATACCGGATGTTCTGTTACACTTGCAACGATGGAACGGCTGCGAGACAAACGGATCCTGCTGGGGGTGACGGGTGGCATCGCCTGCTACAAGAGTGCGGAGCTGGTGCGCCTGCTGCGCAGGGCAGGTGCCGAGGTGCGGGTGATGATGACCCGTTCGGCCGAGCGGTTCGTCGGCCCGGTGACCTTCCAGGCGCTCAGCGGCCACCCTCCGGCCCTGGACCTGTTCGACAACGGGGATCCGGCAGTGATGGAGCACATTCGGCTGGCGCGTTGGGCAGAGGCCATCCTGATCGCGCCGGCTACGGCCCATACCCTGGCGCGGTTGCATCACGGGCTGGCGGATGATTTGCTCACCACCACCTGCCTGGCCAGTGAGGCGCCGCTGGCAGTGGCACCGGCCATGAAC
>WFNS01000095.1 GCA_015488495.1 Gammaproteobacteria bacterium
ACCCCACGGTGACACGGCTTCCGGGCCCGAAGCCGCTGCCACGCAGGATCACCGTCTGGCGCTTGCTCGAAGCGGGCACCGGGTCGGGAAGGACGGCCTCGATGACCGGCGGGACGATCTCGGCCACCGGGGACTGGTTTTGAGCGGCCGCGGGAATCTCCACTACGGCCCCCCCGGCAGGGGCAGCGCTCGCAACCTCCACTTTCGTCCCCTGCTCTCCTTCCGAATGCCACCCTTTCAGACGAGGCGGAGCATGCCGTTCCGACCCGGGAGCCGCGGATTCATCCCCTCTGACATCGGGTGAGATGTCCTCCCCGCTGTCCGTTGGCGCATCTGCGGATGGTTCATCGTTCAACACCACCACTGTCTCATCACCATCGTCGGAGCCGATGGGCAGAGTGACTTCCCGACTCGCCCGCTGCTCCATCCCTTTTTCTTCTTCACCACCGCTGAACAACAACCACAGCGGCAGCAACAGCACCAGAACCACCGCTGCCGCGATGCCGGCCGGCGGAATTCCGCTTCCCCCGCTGGCAAGCAGGGCGAGGGGACTGCGCCGCGGCTCCTCCCCGCTGATCTCCATCAGCGCCTGGTGGGCGAGCTCGTTGATGCGTGCCGGATTGCCACCCGCCCCCTTGTGGATCATCTTCACCAGCTTTGCCGAGAAAGGGGATTCTCCCCGCAGACCTGCCACCCTCATCCGGTGAACGAGATAGGCGGCGGTCTGCTCTTCAGTGAGCAGGGGCATCTCCATAGTCTGGGTGATCCGGTCGCGCAGGGAAGCAATGGCGGGATCGGCCAGCAACTCGTTGATGGAAGGCTCGCAAAACAGCACGATACGCAGCAGCCGGCCTCCGGGGCCCTCCCTCTCGGCCAGCTCCAGCAGCGCCGTCAATGCCTCCATGGAGAGCCGATGGGCATCGTCGATCAACAGCAGGAACGGCTGGTTCCCCGCAATGTGGCCCAAGGACTCCGCCAGCTCGGCAGTACTCCGCGGTTCGGAAGGGAGACCAAAGCCGGCCGCGATCCGCTCCAGCAGGCGACCGGTATCCATACCATATTCCCCATCCACCCGGCAGAGGTGCGTCTGCTCCCCGGAGGAGAGAAGAAACTGCTGCAACAGGGTGGTCTTGCCGCTTCCCAGCTCGCCGACCACCAGCAACAAGAGATCGCTGTAGCGAACCAGGTGACGGAGCATCTCCAGTCGCTGGCTGATGGCCGGATCCGCGAAGAAAAAGGCGTCATCGACCACCGGCGTGAAGGGTGCCTGCTGCAGGTTGAAATAGCCAAGATAGGGATAACTCCCGGTACCGATCGACATCTTTCTCTCTCCAGTATCATTGTTCGGGGAACCGCCCCGTGTTCCCCCTCCCCCTCTCCGACCGTCAGGTCCGATAGGGGTCGAAAAGCCGCTCGTACTCGGCGATGGCGAAGCGGTCCGTCATGCCAGCCACGTAGTCCGCCACCGCCCGTGCCTTTCCGCTCTCTCCGCTCTGCCGCTCATATTGACGCACCCCTTCCTGGGTCTCCTCCGGCAGCAGCAGGGGATCGGCCATGAAGGCCTCGAACAGGGCTCGAACGATACGCTTCGCCTTCGCGGTCATCCGGTGGACGCGGTAGTGGCGATAGACGTTCCGCCGGAGAAAACGCTTCAACTGCAGGTTTTTCTCCCTCACTCCCTCGCTGAAACCGATCAGCGGACCGGAACAGGCACGTACCGCAGCCACGTCGGCGGGTGCCTGTTCGGCCAACCTCCGCCGGCTGGCCTCCACCAGATCCACCACCAGATGATTGATCATCCGTCGATTCACCTCGTGACATACCCGCCGACCGGTCAGCTCGGGATAGCGTTTCATCACCTCCCTGTGGTGCTCTTCGAACAGCCCGACCTCCGTCAGCTGCTCCACGGTGATGAGCTCGGCCCGCAGCCCGTCGTCCACGTCGTGGTTATTGTACGCGATCTCGTCGGCCAGATTGGCCACCTGCGCCTCCAGGGAAGGCTGCTGGCCACGCAGAAAACGCTCACCCACCTCCCCAAGCTGCCCCGCATCGAGAGGCGAACAGTGCTTGAGGATCCCTTCACGGGTCTCGAAAGTCAGATTCAGACCGGCGAATTCGGCGTAGCGCTGTTCCAGCTCGTCCACCACCCGCAGCGACTGGAGATTGTGCTCGAACCCGCCATGCTCGCGCATGCATTCGTTGAGTGCGTCCTGGCCCGCATGACCGAAAGGGGTGTGGCCCAGATCGTGGGCAAGGGCGATGGCCTCCACCAGATCCTCGTTGAGATTCAACGCCCTGGCGATGGCACGCCCGATCTGCGCCACCTCGATGGAATGGGTCAGCCGGGTGCGGAACATGTCCCCTTCATGGTTGACGAACACCTGGGTCTTGTATTCCAGGCGCCGAAACGCCGAACAGTGGACGATGCGATCCCGATCCCGCTGGAACTCGCTCCGGAAGCGTGGCGGCTCCTCCGGATGGCGCCGCCCCCGTGTCTCCGCGTCGCTGACCGCGTAGGGCGCGAGCATTAGGCGCTCCCGCATCCCACTGCGAGATGGGCCTCCAGTGTCTCCCGCAACAGCGCGGGATCGTAGTCGCCGCAGACCACCGATTCGCCGATCGCCTTGGGCAGCACCAGATGAATCTTGCCGCCGGAGACCTTCTTGTCCACCGCCATCAGCTCGAGGAAGCGATCACACTCCAGATCCGCCGGTGCGCGGGTGGGAAGACAGGCCTTGTCGATCAAGTTGTCGATACGGGCCACATCCTCCGCCGAGAGCCATCCGAGACGATGGGAGAGATCCGCCGCCATGAGCATGCCGGTGGCCACCGCCTCGCCGTGCAGCCAGCGGCCATAACCCACTCCCGTCTCGATGGCATGGCCAAAGGTGTGCCCCATATTGAGAATGGCGCGGAGTCCGCTCTCCCGTTCATCCGCCGCCACCACCTTCGCCTTGTCCTCGCAGGAACGGTGGATGGCGTGGATCAGCGCAGC
Source organism: Gammaproteobacteria bacterium (assembly GCA_015488495.1). Classification (GTDB taxonomy): domain Bacteria; phylum Pseudomonadota; class Gammaproteobacteria; order Thiohalospirales; family Thiohalospiraceae; genus DRMK01. Next base: position 2,996 of record WFNS01000095.1, read on the forward strand.
CGGCTCCCGGGCCAGCAAGCGATCCATGTTTTCCTCCAGCCAGGTGAAGAATTCGGCGTCCTGGATGAGACCGTACTTGATCACCTCAGCCAGCCCTGCGCTGAGCTGGCGATCGTCGAGGGTATCCAGCACACCGATGTCGGCTATCACGCAACGGGGCTGGTGAAAGGCGCCGATCATGTTCTTGCCCAAGGGATGGTTGACGCCGGTCTTGCCCCCGACCGACGAGTCCACCTGGGCCAGCAAGGTGGTCGGAATCTGGATGAAGTCCACGCCCCGCTGGTAACAGGCAGCGGCGAAACCGGTGATGTCCCCGACCACCCCTCCTCCCAGGGCCACCAGGGTGCACTTGCGGTCAAACTGCCTTTCCAGCAGGGCGTCGAAGATGACGTTCAACGTCTGCAGGGTCTTGTACTGCTCTCCGTCCGGCAAAATCACCCAGTCGCTGTGATAATCCCTGAAGGCGGCGGCGGCCTGTTCCAGATAGAGAGGAGCCACCGTCTCATTGCTGACGATAAGCACCTGGTGGCCACGAACAGAGGGGCGGACCAGATCCGCTCTGCCCAGCAGGTCGGTGCCGATGAATATGGGGTAGCTATGCTCGCCCAGATCGAGCTGAATGGTTTTCATGATATCGCTGTGATGACCGACAGATATGGGGTTTCTACAACCGTCCCTCTATAATAGCCGCAACGACGTGTACGATCAGCATCTTTGGCCACCTTCGCATCCGCCAGGACGATTTTCGGCCATTCCTAGGAAAAAATGGCGTGGGACAGGAGATGAACAGGGCGAACAGAACCGGACGCAACGATCCCTGCCCCTGCGGCAGCGGCAGGAAGTTCAAACATTGCTGCGGCAAGCCGAACGACCCGGCAAAACCCGAAGCCAGCGAAGGGGAGGTCCGGCCCTGCGGCGACTGCTCTCTCTGTTGTGAGGGGTGGGTCAAGACCCGCGTACTGGGGCACACCATCGAGCTGGGCAAGCCCTGCCCCTACAGCTCGGGACACAACTGCACCATCCACGATGAACGACCGAAGGAGCCTTGCCGGGTCTTCTTCTGCGGCTGGGCCGAACGGAACAGCCGGTTGCCGGAATGGATGCGTCCCGACCGCTGCGGCATCATCGTCCTCACCGGCCGCTCGATCTGGCGCGGCCTGGCAGTGGACATCCTGGTTTCCGCCGGCCACGATCCGGACGAGAAGCTGTTGAGCTGGTTCAAGGAGCGATCCGTCCGCGAACGGCGTCCCTTCATCTTCCAGCAAAACGAAAACTGGTTCGGCTTCGGACCACCCGCGTTCCAGCAGGAGATAGCCGCAAGGGCGAAACGTGGCGAGCCGCTCTGGAGCTGATGGCGGCATCCCTTCAATAGACTCCATCTATCGGCAGGGTTGAAAAATACTATTTCACCTCCCACCCTTTTTATACGATACTATTTGTAATTGGTCTAATTCCAAATCACCAGTATTCAGACGAAACCAGAACAAAACAGGGGAGAAACAAAGATGAAGAAAATGACTGCCTTTCACGGCATCATCGCCGGAATCGCCTTGGCCACCGCCAGCATCGCCGCAAACGCCGGTGGTTACGATCCGATGGGGGCGAATCGCTATTCCGCGGAGACAGCCCCGGTTCCCGCCATCCAGCCGACCTGCACGACGCAGCATATAGGAAACGAGGGAGAGGGGTTCCGGCCCTTCGCCGCCCATCGCTACACCGCTTCCGGGATGGTTCGCTCAGAGGAGACGATGGAGACGGCAATGGTTGGAAATACGGCGGGATACGGCTTCAAGCCTTTCGCTGCCAATCGGTATCACCGGTAACCGCCAGGGAAGAGAGAGCCCCGGCCGTCACTGGTGACGACCGGGATCGCATCGTTCGACAGGTTACAGCGCGTTACTTCTCCCAGGCGAAGTCGTAGCGCAGGCCAACGGCGAATACGCTGCTGTCGTCACCTTTGGCAACGGTGGTGTTGCTGTTGGATGAGGTATGGGGCGCCGACACGTAGCCATAGGAGGCGTTGGTGGCGTTGTCTATCGCCGAATAGAAGGCGTAGGCCTCGACGTTGGAGGCCAACCGCTGCGATACCCCGACGGCGAAATAGCTCGCCCCCGTATCGGCGCCGGCGTCGCTGTCATCGGCCATCGCATAGGCCAGTTTGAAGGTGGTGTTGCCCATCCGGTGGGAGGCGCCCAGATAGTAGGCATTCCGGGTATCGGCCTTGTCTCCCGGGATGGTCTCCACCATGCCGATCAACTGCGTGGCCGGAGTCACCCGATAGCTGGCCGCCAGCTTGGTGGCGGCGATATCTTCAGCGGCCCCCGCTCGGCCATCCACGTCATGGGACAACGAGGTGTAGAGCGGGCCACGGCTGTAGTTCACCTGTGCGCCCCAGTCGTTGCTGCCATCGTCGGCCTCGTCGGCGCCGTACTGCAGGTGCCAACTCAGTCCCTCGAGATTGGGGCCAAAGTAGATGATGCTGTTGCCAATACCGCCATCGAAATAGGTGCTATCGGAATTGGTGTTACCCATGATGGCGCTGTAGTCGGCGATGGTATTGCCGAACAGATCCAGATGATTGGTGGAGGTCTTCCAGGGCCGTCCCTGGTATCCGAGAGCCACGATACCCCACTCTTCTCCGGACAGCCCAACCCAGCCGTCCCGGCCGCCACCGAGCAGACCGTCGTCTCCTGCACCACCGCCGGCATCCAGTCCCACAAACATGTCGAACAGATAGACGGCGCTCAGTCCCCCGCCGAGAGAACGGCTACCCTTGATACCCAGGGCCGAGTGGTTGTTGCTCACATTGGTGGTGTTCTTGCCACCGTTGTCCAGCGCCTCCACCGCCACGGCAGCAGTGCCATAGAGGGTCATGCTGTCCGCGTGGGCCGCAAGGGGAAGTGCCAGCGCATTACATACTGCCAGGGAAAGAGCCGTTTTTTTCATCGAAAATCCTCACCCGTTTGTCGATCTGGTTTGCCGAAGCAAAACCTTTTCCAGTTTCTGTAATGAAAATGAAAAACTCCCCCACTAACTCGACGTGACGGAGAAAATCTTTAGGCTGCAAACGGAAGATTTTCTGATTTTGGCGCGATGGTATTGGGGAGAAGCAACTATTGCTCCGGCGCTCGAGAGCGCAGTGAAGATCAGCGATCGCCGCTTCCCTGCCTGCGGTAACAGGAGAGGATCTCCCGCACCACCTTGCGGACGTTGCGGCCATTGGTGGAAACCTTGAGATCTGCCACCTGCTCATAGAGTGGCCCGCGCTGCTCCAGGATCTGTTGCAGGCGGGCGCGAGGGTCCTCTGTCTGCAGGAGAGGACGCCTCTTGTCCCGCGCCGTCCGTTCCAGAAGCCGGTCCAGGGAGGCGTGAAGGTAGA
>WFNS01000096.1 GCA_015488495.1 Gammaproteobacteria bacterium
CTCGAGAAAGCCAGCGAGATAAAGGGATTCGCCGATGGCACCTCTTACCGGGACCGATTGGAGGAACGGCGCAAGAAACTCGACGGGATACTTCCGAAACTGAACCAGCTTTTCCGACAACGGGACGAGGCGGGGTTGTCTCTGATCGCCTCTGCCCTCGAGCAGATCGATTCGAAGCAGGCCCAACGATTGACCGCCATCGCTCGCGGTTATCTCGCAGAGGTCCAGGGACATCCGGAGCAGGCCCTGGAACACTACCTGCCCATCGTGCAGAAAGAACCTCTGCTGCCGGTGCTGCTGCGCATCAGCGACATATCCCTGGAAAGGGGAGACTACCCCATCGCCACCCTGGCGCTGGAGGTACTGAGCGAGATTTCACCGCTTTTTCTCCCTTCATACGCCAACATTCTTCGCCTCACCGGCCGCCATGCGGAGGCGCTCGAGGCATACCACCGCTATCTGAACCAGACGCCGGACGACCTGGCTGCGGTGATCGCCGTGGGTAAATTCTATCTGGAACTGGATGCACCACAGGCCGCCACGGACGCATTCAACTACGTGCTGGCACGGGATCCCGGCAACCGGGCCGCCCGTACCCTGCTGGAGAATGCCGGACTGGAGCCGGCCATCGAGGGGGCCGGGCGGTGAGATGAGATCGTTCGAAAGGAGCGAAAAATCCGGTCTCCAGCAACTCAAGCAAACCAGGCCGGGCTCCCACCCTGCCTGCTCATTCCATGAGCTGTTTTTTCTTACAGAGGAACCAGAAATAGAGGCATGTCCAGCGACTCAAGAATAATCCCTTACCCTGAGCCAATCGATATGGCCCGATTCGACAGACCGGAACATCTGCTGGAGGCTCGCTACGGCCTGCCACAGGAGGTCCGTTTCTGCCGTCGATGCGTAATATCCAACCAGCGACCAAATTCCGCAGTGGAATACCGACATACGCGGGAATCGGAAAAAAACACCATTCACTTCGACGCCGACGGCGTCTGCGATGCCTGCCGGGTCGCCGAGGAAAAGGAGCGCATCGACTGGAAGGAACGGGAAGAAGCGCTGCAGGAGCTGTGCGACAAACACCGCAGCAAAGATGGCTCCTACGACTGCCTGCTGCCCGGCTCTGGCGGCAAGGACAGCTTCTACGCCGCCCACGTTCTCAAACACAAATACGGTATGCATCCGTTTACCGTCACCTGGGCCCCTCATATCTACACCGAATGGGGCTGGCGCAACTTTCAGCGCTGGATCCATGCCGGTTTCGACAATCAACTCATGACTCCCAATGGAAAGGTTCACCGCCTGCTGACCAGGCTGGCACTGGAGAAGCTGTTCCACCCTTTTCAACCCTTCATGATCGGGCAGAAATCCTTTGCCCCGAAGATGGCAGAGATGCTTGACATCCCTCTGGTGTTCTACGGAGAAAACGAGGCAGAGTATGGAAACCCGAAAAGGGACAACGAAAGCGCCCGTCGCGACTACGACTATTTTGCCGCCAGCGATCGCAGCAAGATCCATCTCGGCGGCATTTGCATCACCGAACTGGAAGAGGAATTTGGACTGGTCCGGCAGGACCTGGAACCCTACATGCCCATCGATCCACAGCGACTGCACGACAAAGAGATAGAGGTGCACTACCTCGGCTACTATCTCAAGTGGCACCCGCAGAGCTGTTACTACTACGCCCAGGAGCATGGCGGCTTCGAGTCCTCTCCGGAGAGAACACCGGGAACCTACAGCAAATACAACTCCATCGACGACAAGATGGATGACTTTCACTACTACACTACAGGAATCAAATTTGGCATCGGCCGCGCCACCTACGACGCCGCCCAGGAGATCCGATCGGGTGATATCGATCGGGAGGAGGGAGTGGCGCTGGTAAAGCGTTTCGATCTGGAATTTCCGGAGCGTTTCGCCGACGAGATCTTCGAATATCTCTCCATCCCCGAAAAGGAGTTCCCGGTGGCTTCACGAATGTTTGAACAGCCCATCATGGATCGAGACTATTTCGATCGGCTGACCGATACCTTCCGCTCGCCTCATCTTTGGCGTTACGAGAATGGTCATTGGCAGCTTCGCCACACCGTATGGCAGGAGGGAAACTGATGGCCAACATCCGCCTCATCCCGCGTCTCGACATCAAGGGGAAGTACCTGATCAAAAGCGTCCAGCTGGAAGGAGTGCGCAAGGTGGGGGATCCGCACGAATTTGCCAGGCGCTACTACCTGCAGGGTGCCGATGAACTGCTTTACATGGATGCGGTGGCATCCCTATACGATCGTAACAATCTTACCGAGATCGTTCGCGAGACGGTGCAGGATGTCTTCATCCCCATCACCGTAGGTGGGGGAATCCGTTCCCTGGACGACGTACGCAAGATTCTGCTCTCTGGCGCCGACAAGGTTGCGGTTAATACCGCAGCCATACGAGATCCTTCACTGATCGACCAGATAGCCCGTCAGTTTGGTTCGCAGTGCATGGTGCTTTCCATCGAAGCCAAGCGAGTAACCGGAAACCGGTGGGAGGCATACACTGATAATGGCAGGGAAAAGAGTGGCCGTGACGTCATCTCTTGGGCAAGAGAGGCCGCCGATCGGGGAGCCGGCGAGATTCTGCTCACTTCAGTGGATCGGGAAGGCACACGCCGGGGATTCGACCTGGAGCTGGTGGCTTCAGTGACCCAGGCAGTCCGTATCCCGGTGGTCGCCTCGGGCGGCATGGGACAGATGGAGCATCTGGCCGCCGTGGTGCAAGGTGCAGGAGCCAGTGCGATCGCCATGGCAGACATCCTCCATTACGGTCGCGCATCTCTGCCGGAGATCCGGGATGCCGCCAGCCGCATCGGAATTCCGACACGCAAGGTGGCGGCATGAACGGCGTGGTAAGCATCGTCGATTACGGCGCAGGTAATCTGTTCAATGTCCAGCGCGCTCTTGAACATCTGGGAGCCAAGGTGGAAAGAGTCACCCGGCCCGAGCAGATCCCTGCCGCCGATCGGATCGTTCTTCCGGGAGTTGGGGCCTTCGGCAAGGCGATGCAACAGCTGCGGCAGCGACGGATGGTACCAGCACTGCGGGAATTCGCCGCCAGTGGAAGACCTATTCTCGGTATCTGCCTCGGGATGCAGCTGATGCTGGACGAGAGCGAAGAGTTCGGTACCACTCCGGGACTGGGAATCGTACCTGGACGGGTCGAGAGCATCCCTTCGACAGACACGGAGGGGAAGCCGCTCAACGTACCCCACATCGGCTGGGCACCCATTCACCCGGCCACCAAAGGGAACTGGAACGAGACTCCACTGGAGGCAACACCACCGGGAGAGGCTTTCTACTTCGTCCACTCACTGGTAGTCCGTCCGCAACGACCAGAGGATATCGTCGCGGAGTGCAACTACGGCGGCCACTCATTGACCGCAGCCATCGCCAACGGGAACTGTTTTGGCTGTCAGTTCCATCCCGAGAAGAGCGCCACCGCCGGACTGAAGCTTATCGCCCGTTTTCTGCAAAGCTGAGGAAACTGCTGATGCGCTCCACTCCCCTTTTGCGGCCTGCCCCCCTGTTCGGGATCGACCAGACGCCGCTGTTTCTTCCCGATATCGGCACCTATTTCAATCAGGACATGGCACTGGCCCACTCCCTGGTAACCAAACTGGCGCAGTCGGGATGCAAGGTCATCAAGGGGGAGATCCTCCACGATGCCGACATCTGCCTGCCCAGGGCAGGAAAAGAGCGTTACTGGAGCCCCCACCGCAACCGTTTCGTCGAAGAGGACTACCGGACCCTGATCGAACGCAAGGTGGTTTCCCTGGACGCCTACGCCGAACTGTTCCAGTACTGCCAACGATGCGGGCTGCATCTGGTGCTGTCGGTCTACGATTTCGAGGGTGCGGATTTTGCGCGGGAAATGGGGGCGGTGGCA
>WFNS01000097.1 GCA_015488495.1 Gammaproteobacteria bacterium
CACTCAGGGAGCTGGAACGGGCAGTAGACAAGGCGCCGGGAGAGGCCGGACCCGTGATCTCCCTGGTCAGGGTCTACGTGGCCAAAGGGGAGAGGGGAAAGGCCATCTCCCGGCTACAGCGCGAGATCAAGAGATCGCCTGCCAACAGGGCCGGCTACTACAATCTGCTGGGTGAGCTCTATCTATCCGCAGGAGAGGAACAGAAAGCAATGGTGGCCTTCGGCAAAGCCATCTCCGCCAAAAAAGGATGGCTCATCCCGGTCAGAAATCTGGCGATGCTCCATGCAAGCAGGGGAGATTCTGAAGAGGCGGTAAAGCTCGTCAAAAAGGCGACTCGTGAAATGGATATGGATGATGAGGCGACTGCGGTGGCCGTCGCCGGTCTGTACGAAACGATAGGGGCATACGAAGAAGCGATACAGCTCTATGACGAGATCCTGAGCAGATCTTCCAACAACGAAATCGTCGCCAACAACCTCGCCGCGCTGCTTACCGAGCACCGGAGCGATACAGCCAGCCTGCAACGGGCTTTGAAATTGGCCAGTCGTTTCGAAAAATCCGCCAACCCCAACTATCTGGATACCATTGGCTGGATATATTATAAATTGGGGAAATATGACAAAGCGACGGATTTGTTGAAGAAGGCGGTAAAACAGTCCCCCAATACAGCCATCTTCAACTATCATTTGGGCATGGCCTATCGAATGGCGGGAGAGAAGGAGCTGGCCAGACAGCATCTTCGAGCGGCTCTGGATAGCAAGGCCGACTTTTGGGGAAGAGATGAGGCGAGAAGGGCATTGCGCAATCTGTAGAGCCTGTCAGTTATCTTTACATGGGTGAGTTGCCAGAAGTTGTATCGTAACAAGTTGATGCAAGGCGATATTTGTCGCTGCTTCTGGAGATGTTTCGGGGTTGAAGGGCTGAGAATCGCCTCCAAGGTGTCCACATTTTATACAGATGAGACGGCTTCCAGTTGAAGGATTTGAGGCAGGGCATTGAAAAACAAGCAATAATTTTCGATGGCATGCTTTTGGCTGGTTTTCTTGCAAGCTATGTACGTGCGGCTGGTTTGGCCAGATTGAGTCATTGAGGGGGAGCCATTGAGATGATTAAAAGAATGTTCGGAACATATAGCTTGAGCGCTCTTCTTGTCGGGGGAGCATTGTGGATTGCCTCTTCTGCCCATGCGTCGGTGGTTGCATCGGGAGATGGAGTCGCCATCGCTGCGCCAAGCTCCGTGATGACAGGCGCCCTCACCAGCGACTCCAACTTCTACGTGTTCGAAGAGAAGACCACTACGCTGGGTGCCCCTTTGGTGGTCGACTGGTTCGCCAGTAATGGAGGAAACCTCGCGAATGGGGGGGGCGGAACGATTGGGGCTGGAACCCAGTTGACCAGTTATTTCGTGCACTTCGAGCCCGCAAGTACCGTCTCCGAGGTGTCCGGGAATCTGACCTTTTCCCAGAAGATTATCGCCGTCATTTTCAACTGGGGCAGTTTGGCCGATTCCGATCCGGTGCTGGGGGCAACGGGTACATCCTATCCAACGGGGCAGACCGGTCGAAAGTATGAGTCTTTCGACCAGCAAAACAGCTATCTGGTGGATGATTATACCCTTCACATCAATACCAAGAGCTGGTTCAATCCCAACGAACATCTGATGGACCAGGCCCGGGTGATTACCGCTCCCGTTCCCGTTCCTGCTGCCTTGTGGCTGTTTGGTTCCGGGATCCTGGCACTGCTGGGTATCAGCAGGAGAAGAAAGGCAGCGGCCGCCGTGACAGCGTGAGGAGGGCGGATTTTTCCCTCGATTGTGTGGTCCAGCTATAAGCTAGAAATTTCTAAAATATAAAACTCATCTCATTGTTGCGGGCTTCTATGTTGCGGCCCCGCCGGTATGCCATCTGAACAAAGATGATGGATACAGAGGCGGGGCTTTTCTTTATCGCTATCCGATAACACCTCCCCATGGAGCGATGGTTGGGTCGGGAAGCGGGGCGGTTGTCAAGTGCGTACGGCCCCCTGTGCGGCCCCCAATTCGGGGGGCGGACACTTGGCTCAACCAGCTCCCACCAGGAAGAATACTTGAAAGCCATCCATCGGATGGTGTACCACCGTACGGCTGGCCAATCGATTCATGTGATCGGGGAATGGATCAATAAAGTTGTATATCGAATATATATTCACCTGCCACCTTGATCGACATCAATGTTCCTCCAAAAGGTAAGCTGATACATTCGAAACCAGGAGTGGCGATGTGCCTTTTGTGAAATCCTCGAGGAGAATCAATGCCGAAAAGCCCCCTTTTTCTTCACCTGGTCGTGGTCGTCCTCGTGGCTGGCTGGGGTGTCGCTTCTTCCGCTACGCTCACTCCGGAGCGGCAACGGGAGCTGATCCATCTGCTTAGACAGGACTGCGGCGCCTGTCATGGCATGCGCCTGAAAGGGGGGCTTGGGCCAGCCCTCGTACCGGAACGCCTTCGTTCTTTTTCCACTGAGCAGCTGGCCGCCACCATCCTGAACGGCCGGCCTGGAACACCGATGCCGCCATGGAGTCCCTTTCTCTCGCAGCAGGAGGCGAACTGGCTGGCCGAACGGCTCAAGCAGGGGGATGTTCCGTGATTCGCCTCACGCTCTTTTTCGTTCTCTCCCTGCTGATCGGTGCGACACAGGCTGCCGGTTGCCCGACGAGGGGAACGGGGGATCTGGGGATCGTGGTGGAACGGGCCAGCGGCAGTGTGGTGGTGGTGGATACCACCCGGCGGGAAGTGCTTTGGCGAGTCGAAGGGCTGGGGGATCTGTCCCATGCTTCTGCGGTCTATTCCCGAGACGAGCGATATGCCTATCTGTTCGGCCGGGATGGCGGGCTGTCCAAGGTGGACCTGCTCTGCGGGAAGCTGGTCCGGCGTATCGTCCAGGGAGGAAACAGTATCGGGGGTGCGATATCGCAGGATGGCCGGTTGATCGCCGTTTCCAACTACGAGCCCGGAGGGGTGAAGGTCTTCTCCGCAGAGACCCTGGAGCTGGTTGCGGATATTCCCGCCACGCCCATTGGAAAGGAGAAACGTTCCAAGACCGTCGGTCTGGTGGATGCGCCGGGGCAGCGTTTCGTATTCAGCCTGTTCGATACCGGTGAGATCTGGATTGCCGATCTCAGCGAGCCGGCTTCCCCCCGCATCCGGAGATTCGAGGGGATAGGGCGGCAGCCATATGATGCCCTGATCTCGCCGGATGGGAGATACTATCTCGCCGGCCTGTTCGGAGAGGATGGATTGGCACTGCTGGATCTGTGGCATCCCGAGCGGGGAGTGAAACGGATCCTCGAGCACTATGGCCGGGGTGAGAAGAGGCTGCCGGTCTACAAGATGCCGCATCTGGAAGGGTGGGCCATCGCCGGAACGAAGGCCTTTCTGCCCGCCGTTGGACACCACGAGCTTCTGGTGGTGGATACCGAAGGATGGGAAGAGCGGGGCCGGGTGGCACTGTATGGGCAGCCCGTGTTCGCTGTGGCCCGGCCCGATGGACGGCAGATCTGGGTCAATTTCGCCTTTCCCAACAACGACACCATTCAGGTGGTGGACAGCGAGAGCCTGAAGGTGATCAAAACCCTCAAGCCCGGCAAGGGGGCCTTGCACATGGAGTTCACTCCCCGCGGCGAGGCGGTCTGGATATCGCTGCGGGATGAGGATCGGGTGGCCATCTTCGATACCCGTTCCCTCGCCCGGATCGGTTCCCTGCCAGTGACCAAACCCAGTGGGATCTTCTTCACCGCGCGTGCGCACGAGACAGGATTGTAACGATGCCGATGGAACCCCGTAGCAGTGGCCCGCTTTCTGCCTCTCCCGGACGTCGGGAGGAGGTGGAGGATCTGGATCTGCTGGAGCGGCGTCTGCTGGATGAGTTCCAGCACCATTTTCCGCTCTCGTCCGCTCCGTTTGCGCGGGTGGCGGAGCGGCTGGGGGTCGGTGAAAGAGAGGTCATCGACACCTTGCGGTCCCTTCAGGAGCGGGGATATATCTCCCGGATCGGTCCGGTATTCCGGGTAAGGCGGGTGGGAGCCAGTACCCTGGCGGCGATGGCGGTGCCCCGCAGGCGACTGGAGGCGGTGGCCCGTTACGTCAATGCCTTTGACGAGGTGAACCACAACTATGAGCGGGATCACCGTTTCAATCTCTGGTTCGTGGTGACCGCGCCCGACCCGGCGCGTCTGCGGCAGGTGCTGGAGCAGATCGAGGAGCACACCGGCCTGTCGGTAATGAGCCTGCCGCTGCAGCGGGCATTCCACATCGATCTGGGGTTCCCGTTGTGGTCCTGAGCGAGCAGGATTACCGGCTGATTTCCGTCATCCAGGACGGACTGCCGCTGGTGAGCCACCCCTATGCGGAGCTGGGCAAGAAGCTGGGCATGGGGGAGGAGGAGGTGATTCAGCGTCTCGAGAGGATGCAACGGGAGGGGATCATGAGCCGCTTCGGTGTGGTGGTGCGCCACCGGGAGCTGGGCTATCGGGCCAATGCAATGGTGGTGTGGGATGTTCCGGACGGGCAGGTGGAGGAGGTGGGCAGGGCGCTCGGGGCCCAGCCCTGGGTCACTCTTTGCTACCAGCGGGCCAGGCATCTGCCCCAGTGGCCCTACAACCTGTACTGCATGGTCCATGGCAGGAGGCGTGACGAGGTGAGAGAGACGGTCAGGAGGATGGCTGTGGAGCTGGGGTTGACGGGGATACCCCGTCGCCTGCTGTTCAGTGTCCGCCGGTTCAAGCAGCGGGGAGGGCATTATCGTTGAACCTGGATGCCGTGGACCGTGCCATCGTCAACCGGCTGCAGGCGGGTTTTCCCATCTGCGAGCGGCCCTATGCGAGGGCCGCCACCGAACTGGGCATCGAGGAGCAGGAGCTGCTGGAACGTTTGCAACGAATGCTGGAGCAGGGGGTGTTGTCCCGTTTCGGTCCTCTGTTCAATGCCGGTAGGATGGACGGGGGGCTCAGCCTCTGCGCCATGGCGGTTCCGGAGGGGCGCTTCGAGGAGGTGGCCCGGCGGGTGAACGCCTTTCCAGAGGTGGCGCACAACTATCGGCGTGAGCATGAGCTCAACATGTGGTTCGTGCTGGCCACCGAAACCGCAGGACGCATCCGCGAGGTATTGGACGAAATCGAACGGGAGACCGGACTCCCGGTCCATGACATGCCGAAGAGAGCAGAGTATTTCGTGGGGTTGCGGTTCGATGTCTAGGGCGGCGGAAATGGGTGAGAGAGAAGAGACAGAGTGGGGTCTGGACCCGCTGGATCGCAAGATCGTACTCGCCACCCAGGAGGGGTTGCCACTGGTTCCCGAGCCCTATCGCCACATCGCCGGGAAGCTGGGGGTGACGGCGGAGGAGGTGATGGAGCGGATGGAGCGCATGCAGCGGGAAGGAGTGATCCGCCGCATCGGTGCGGTCCCCAACCACTACCGGCTGGGTTTTCGCGGCAACGGCATGTCGGTCTGGGATGTGACCGATGAGGAGGTGGATCATTGGGGGCGGAGGATTGGAGCACTCTCCTTCGTCAGCCACGCCTATCACCGGCCTCGTCGCCTGCCGATCTGGCGCTACAATCTGTTCGCCATGGTGCACGGCCGCGATCGGAAGGAGGTGGAGGCGAAAGTGGCCATCATCGCCGACATGCTGGGAGAACACAGTCGGGGCCACGAGATCCTCTTCAGTACCCGAATCCTGAAGAAGACCGGGTTGCGTATCCCTTCCGGCTCTGGAGGTGGTTGATGCTTCGTATCTCCCATTTCATGCGAGAGCTGCTGGAACCGGGTCCTTCGACCCCTGCCAGGGTTCCGGCGGGACCGGTGGTGATCTGGAATCTGGTGCGGCGCTGCAATCTCACCTGCAAGCACTGCTACTCCATCTCCGCCGACAAGGATTTTCCGGGGGAGCTGGATTTCGATACGGTGTGCCGGGTGATGGACGATCTGCATCGCTTTCGGGTGCCGGTCCTGATCCTGTCGGGAGGTGAGCCGCTGCTGCGGCCGGACATCTTCGACATCGCCCATCGCGCCAAGAGCATGGGCTTTTATGTGGCCCTCTCTTCCAACGGGACGTTGATCGACGAACGCAACATCGATGCGATTGAGGCGGTTGGTTTCGATTATGTCGGGATCAGTATCGATGGGATGCGCGAGACCCACGATGCCTTCCGGCGCAAGGAGGGGGCCTTCGATGCGGCTCTGCGTGGGGTACGGATGTGCCGGGCACGGGGTATCAAGGTAGGGCTGCGTTTCACCATGACCGAGGGGAACGCGGCCGATCTGCCGGCGCTGCTGCGGCTGATGAAGCAAGAGGGGGTGGAAAAATTCTACTTTTCCCACCTCAATTATGCCGG
>WFNS01000098.1 GCA_015488495.1 Gammaproteobacteria bacterium
CCTCGATGTCGGCTCATCACATCCTGGGGCTGTAGCAGGTCCCAAGGGTATGGCTGTTCGCCATTTAAAGTGGTACGCGAGCTGGGTTTAGAACGTCGTGAGACAGTTCGGTCCCTATCTGCCGTGGGCGTTTGAGACTTGAGAGGATCTGCTCCTAGTACGAGAGGACCGGAGTGGACGTACCTCTGGTGTTCCGGTTGTCACGCCAGTGGCACTGCCGGGTAGCTATGTACGGAAGGGATAACCGCTGAAAGCATCTAAGCGGGAAACCCACCTCAAGATGAGGTCTCACTGGACTTTGAGTCCCTGAAGGGTCGTCGTAGACTACGACGTTGATAGGCTGGGTGTGGAAGCGCAGCAATGTGTGAAGCTAACCAGTACTAATTGCCCGTGAGGCTTGACCATATAACACCCAAACGGTTTGGGTGCTATGTGAGGCAGGCATATCCAGACACCTGATTTCCCTTATTCGTCGCATGCGCAGCATGCGGAGCGAGCCAGTTTGCCTGGCGGCCATAGCGAGTTGGAACCACCCGATCCCATCCCGAACTCGGAAGTGAAACGACTCAGCGCCGATGATAGTGTGGGGCCTCCCCATGCGAAAGTAGGTCACCGCCAGGCTTTGAATGTAAAAACCCCGCAAACTATGTGTTTGCGGGGTTTTTTTATGCACAGAGATCATCAAAGATCGACGCCTGAGGGGGGAATGGCAACAACAAAAGGAGGTTATAGATGATGTCTGTCTTGCTTACATGTTCTAGAATGGAAATTAGGCGTGCATTCTGGAGCTGCTTGCTGATTTTGGTCGCTGCACTGGTGGTTTCCCAGCCAGTTCTGGCGGAAACCGTCAACATCAATAAGGCGGATGCGGCAACCCTGCAGCATTATCTTTCCGGGGTTGGCAAAGTGAAAGCCCAGGCAATCGTCGCCTATCGGAAAAAACACGGCAAATTCAAAACGGTCGATGACTTGGTAAAGGTTCCCGGTATCGGGAAGGCAACCTTGAAGAAAAACAGGAAGCTGATCTCCACTACACGTGGAGTCACGCGTCTGGAAGGCAAAAAGAACAATCTGTCCGGAGCGAAAAATAACAAGACCAAAAGCTAACCCGAATTTCGCATCACGAGAATGCCTTGATCGTGCCGGGATCGTCGTCCAGCTGCGGGATAGCGACGATAGTCTAAGCCATTGACGATTGAGCGAATACCGCAGATAGTCGGTGAGACCGGTGCGGGGGCGCGTTCAGGGGAAGCCGGCGTTGAGACGCGTGCAAGTATTCCAGGCTGTTCGCTTGAATACGGTGACCTGCGTCTTGACCCCGGCGACCAGGTGAAATATTCGGGCTAAAGTAGCCGATCATGCTCCAGCTGGGCGGGGGACAGGTTCTCTGTCCTCCGCCAGCTGGTCCCACAAGCTGCGAGAGAGTAAGGGTTGGAATCCAAGCTTTGCGCTCGAAACGAAGAAGGCACATCCCAAGCCCAATCCCTCCTTTGCCGCAATACCGGAAAAAAGGGCCTATGGATTGTCACATGTCTACCCGCAGTAATCCTAATAAGCTTGTGTCGCTAGCGACTCCTCTTAAAGAGGATAATTGCTCCAGGAGGCGCGCGCGGACGTTATCTCTGCTTTGCTAGCTGAACGAAAACACAGTGTCGATCTGCGGGCAGCCGGTTCTTAGGGGTTGGTGCTATAAAGAGGCTTTCGGGCTCAATGGGCTGAAAGGCCCAGCAAGAAAGGTTTGGGTAGCCGCAGGGTTGGAATGAAGCGTCGTTGCCGGTGACGGCTCTCGGTCACGGAGCCTTTGCTACCACCGGCAACGCCTGCCAGCGACCATCATCTGCTATCCTGCGATTACTGGACAAAAACCTCCCGAATCAATGCAATCAACCGCAGCGTTCGAGGATCATCGATATGATAATACACTCGGTTGGCATCTTTGCGTGAAGAGAGAATGCCCTTGTCCCGGAGAATGGCCAGATGTTGGGAGATATTGCTCTGAGAGGTGCCCACCTGTTCAACGATCTCCTGCACACTGATCTCATCTTCTCCCAAGGTACAGAGTATCTTTAGCCGTAGCGGATGCGACATGGCCTTGACCGCGCGTGCTGCACGTTCTATGTCCTCATCTGAGGAGATCAATTTTTTTGAAGAGACTACATTCAAGTCTGGCGCGTCTGTTTTTATCATGAAGGGTTTCCCGTGTGTTTAGCCGATTTGATATCGTGCCTTATCCGGGGGTATCCCCCTGTACCCCATGCTTATAAATTAACCGTTATACAGTTATAAACAATACTTTCCGGCCCTCTTTTACATAGTTTTCACACAGATGGTCTAGGGTGTTTCTCACAAAAACGGAACGCCGTGACACAAAAACGTCCCTAATCCTGCTATCCTAGGCGTTCCTTGCCTGCTCGTCTGGCAGGGGGACAATTTTTGATCAAGTCCAGTATTGCATAAATTATGCCGGGACGTAAAGTGAGAATACGAGCAAAAGAAACCGATGCCGCGAGACAGTAATCACCGCCCCGTTCTCCTGGTCATACTGGATGGCTGGGGATACAGTGAAAAGACCAAGGACAATGCAATAGCACAAGCGAAAAAGCCGGTATGGGACAGGCTCTGGGAGGAGTATCCTCATACTTTGATTCGGGCCTCAGGCGCAGAAGTGGGGTTGCCGGCCAATCAGATGGGCAACTCGGAGGTGGGGCATCTCAACCTGGGTGCCGGCCGGGTGGTGTATCAGGAGTATACTCGAGTGGATCGGGCTATACACACCGGTTCCTTCTTTACCAACCGTACCCTGACCGAGCCCGTCGACTTGGCGAAACGGAAAGACCGTGCCGTTCACATCATGGGCCTGCTCTCTCCAGGGGGGGTCCACAGTCATGAAGACCATATCCATGCCATGGTGGAACTGGCGATCAAACGCGGTGCACCTAGGGTATACCTGCACGCCTTTCTCGACGGCCGCGATACGGCGCCGAAGAGTGCCGGGGAGTCCATACGACGTATGGAAGAGAAGTTCGAGGCGCTGGGTAATGGCCGCATCGCCTCTATCGTCGGTCGCTACTACGCCATGGACCGGGATCACCGCTGGCCCCGCATTCAGGCCGCCTATGAGTTGATGACAGAGGGCAAGGCGGAGTACGAAGCGCGTAGCGCCAGCGAGGGGCTGGAGATGGCCTATGCCAGGGGGGAGACGGACGAGTTCGTGAAGCCCACCAGCATCATTCCGCCCGGAGAGGAGGGGGTCCGCATCGAGAAGGGGGACGTGATATTTTTCATGAACTACCGCTCCGATCGGGCGCGTCAGATAACCCGCCCGTTCATTGAGAAGAAGTTCGACTGTTTCCCGCGTCCCAAACGCATCAAGTTGGGGGCGTTCGTGACCCTTACCGAGTACAGCTCGGATTTCAACGTGCAGGTGGCCTTTCCACCCGAACGGCTGCACAATACCTTTGGTGAATACATCGCAGGGCACGGGTTGCGGCAGCTGCGGATCGCAGAGACCGAGAAGTATGCCCATGTCACCTTCTTTTTCAATGGCGGTGAAGAGGAGCCGTACGAAGGGGAAGAGCGGATTCTCGTCCCGTCACCGGATGTGGCCACCTACGACCTGCAGCCAGAGATGAACGCCTTCGAGCTGACCGATCGGCTGGTGGAGGCAATTCAAACCCGCA
Organism: Gammaproteobacteria bacterium; assembly: GCA_015488495.1. Lineage (GTDB taxonomy): Bacteria > Pseudomonadota > Gammaproteobacteria > Thiohalospirales > Thiohalospiraceae > DRMK01. The sequence goes on from WFNS01000098.1 coordinate 3,681, forward strand.
GATTCGATGCCATCATCTGTAACTATGCCAACCCCGACATGGTGGGCCACACCGGCAAGCTGGAACCGACCATCAGGGCCATCGAGGCACTGGATCGTTGCCTGGAGCGGGTGGTCGGTGCGGTCCGTGATGTGGGCGGAGAGGTGTTGATTACCGCGGATCACGGCAATGCCGAGCTGATGCGTAACGAGGAGACCGGCCAGCCTCATACCGCGCACACCCACAATCCGGTGCCGTTCATCTATGTGGGACGGCCGGCGGAGATGGAGGTCAACGGAGCGCTGTGTGACGTGGCGCCGACGATGCTCTACCTGTTGGGGTTGGAGCAGCCTCCGGAGATGACGGGACGGCGCCTGTTCACCCTCGAAGGTTGATTGGCAAGCCGTATCGCTCTCAGGGTGAGGAGTTCATACCAATCTCTACCTCTTTCCCCTCCCAAAGGGCGAGGTGGCTCCCGAGCCGCTTGTAGACCGGCAGAACATACTGGCGAAAGAAAAAACAGGCGCCGCCCTGCCGAGCGGGCCATTTTCGTGGCGGCGTTGATCTCGCTGGTGTCTGTGGTTGGCTACAGCAGGGCGGAGGATACGCCCAGCCAAAGGCTCGAACAGGTGCGCGAGCAGATCGATGTACTACAGAGTGATCTGGGAGGGCTCGAGCAACGCAGCAAAAAAGAGCAGAAAGCGTTGCGAACGGTCGAGATCGAGATCGGGCGGTTGAGCCGGAACCTCCGGCTTCTGAAGGAGAAGCTGCGCAAACAACGGAACCGGCTGCAGCGGCTGGAGGTGCAACAGCGGCGTCATGAAGTGGCGGTAGAGAGGCAGAAGCGCTCTCTCGAGAAGCAGCTCCGCACTGCCTACATGACCGGCCGCCAAGCCTATCTGAAGATGGTGCTGAACCAGCAGGAGCCCCAGAAGCTGGGCCGGGTACTGATCTATTACGACTATTTCAACCGTGCCCGGGCCGAACGGATCCACCGGCTTCGCGAACAACTGGCGATTCTCCAGCGGCTTGCCGGGGAGGCGAAGGAGGAGCGCTCCATCATTGCCCGACTGGCCGAGCAACGGGAGAGGGAAAAAAAGGCTCTGGACAGAAGCAAGCGGAAGAGGGAAGAGGTGCTGGCGACGTTGCAGCAGGAAATCGGCAAGGGGCGCGCCAGATTGGAGCGGTTGCGGAAGGACGAGGCAGATCTGAAAGCGCTGCTCCTTCGGTTGAAGCGACAGGCGAAGCAGTCATCGGGGCCTTCGCCATTCGGAGAAGGGAACAGGGGCCGTTTCCTGTGGCCCGTGGACGGTCCCATCAAGGCGGCCTTCGGCTCTCCCCGCACCCGCGAGCTGCGCTGGAAGGGGGTGCTCATCGACGCCCCGGAGGGGGCGCCGGTGAAGGCCATCTCGGCAGGCCGCGTGGTGTTTGCCGACTGGCTGCGGGGTTACGGCCTGCTGGTGATCATCGACCACGGCTCCGGCTACATGAGTCTGTACGGTCACAACCAGAGTATCCGCAAGGAGGCGGGCAGCCAAGTGAAGGCCGGGGAGGTGATCTCCACGGTGGGTAACAGCGGGGGCAACGTACACAGCGGTCTCTACTTCGAGATCCGTCGCAACGGCCAGCCGGTAGACCCCGCTCGCTGGTGCGTGGCGCGGAAATAGAGAACTACAGTATAATTGAACGATCTGATGGCTGGAGAGCGACGACGCATGATATCTAATCGAAACATCATCATTCTGATATTCGGGATCACGGTTGGCGTAATGCTTTCGCTGGGGCACGGTGTATGGGCCGATCGCAGCGAAGGCCGGAGTTCGCTCTCCCTGCCGCTGGCGGAACTGCGTACCTTCTCGGAGGTGTTTGGCAAGATAAAGAGCGACTATGTGAAGGAGGTCGATGACAAGAAGCTGATCGAGGGGGCCATTCGCGGCATGCTGGCCGATCTCGATCCTCACTCCGCCTACATGGATGCGGACTCCTTCAAGGAACTGCAAGTAGGTACCACGGGAGAATTTGGTGGTCTCGGCATCGAGGTGGGAATGGAAGATGGCTTCGTCAAGGTCATCGCTCCCATCGATGATACTCCCGCGCAAAGGGCTGGAATTCAGCCCGGAGACCTGATCATCCGCCTCGACGACTCTCCGGTGAAGGGGATGACTCTTGGCGAGGCGGTAAAGATCATGCGCGGCAAACCCGGCACCAAAATTACCCTCACCATCGTGCGTGAAGGGGAGGAGAAGCCGCTCACCATTACCATCACCCGGGCCATCATCAAGGTCAAGAGCGTCAAGAGCCGGATACTCGAAGATGGCTTCGGCTACGTGCGTATCACCCAGTTCCAGTCCCGAACCGGCAAGGATCTGAACAAGGTGCTGAAGAAGTTGAACAGGGAGAGTGGCGGTCAGCTCAAGGGGCTGGTGCTGGACCTGCGCAACAACCCCGGGGGTGTGCTGAATGCGGCAGTGGATGTCTCGGATGCCTTTTTGAACAAAGGCACCATCGTCTATACCGATGGCCGCATCAAGAATTCCAAGATGCGTTTCAACGCCAGGCAAGGCGACCTGCTGAACGGGGCACCCATGGTGGTGTTGATCAACGGCGGTTCCGCGTCCGCATCGGAGATTGTCGCCGGGGCGCTGCAAGATCACAAGCGGGCGGTCATCCTTGGCCAGCCCAGCTTTGGCAAGGGTTCGGTACAGACCATTCTTCCCCTGCCGGGAGGCACGGCGCTGAAGCTGACCACCGCGCTCTACTACACCCCTTCGGGCCGTTCCATCCAGGCGGAAGGGATCGTTCCGGACGTGAAGCTGGAGAGTGTCAAGCTCGCCAAGGCGGAACACAGTCTCCGGATGCTGAAAGAGGCGGATCTGGCGGGGCATCTCGAGAATGGCGGCGCCAGCAAACGGAAGCCGGAGAAAGAGACCAGAAAGGGTGACAAGGAGGAAGCGTCACTGGCTGAAACCGATTACCCCTTGTTTGAAGCGCTCAATCTCCTCAAGGGGCTCTATATTCTGCGAGAATATAACGATTAGCTGGGTGGAAAGGGATGGCAAGAGTTCTCGTTCCGCTGGCGGAAGGCTTCGAGGAGCTGGAAGCGATTACGGTTATTGATCTGTTGCGGCGGGCACGCTTCGAGGTGATTGTGGCGGGTCTGGAGGCCGGACCGGTCGAGGCGAGCCGCGGGACGGTCGTTCTGCCTGATACCGATTTGAATACCGCCTTGCAAACCGCTTTTGATATGGTGGTGCTCCCCGGAGGACAGCCCGGCAGCGATCATCTGGATGGGGATCGACGAATCCGGCAGCTGCTGCGGCAAATGAACGCAGAAAAGAGATACATCGCCGCCATTTGTGCGGCCCCCAAGGTACTGGCCAACGCAGGTTTGCTGGTAGGCAAAAAGGCCACCGCATATCCTGGAGTGCTGGAGCAGCTACCGGGGGCGGAGGTCATCCCGAGTTCGGAGCCCGTGGTGCGTGACGGCAACATCATTACCTCTCGTGGCCCGGGTACTGCCATGGATTTCGCTCTGGCGTTGATAGAAGTGTTGGCCGGAAAAAGCCGACGGGAGGAAGTGGAAGCCCCGTTGCAACGTTTCGAATGACGCGGGAGACAGAAAGTTACTTCTCCCAGTAAAAATTGGGGGGTGAAACGGTCGGATGTACATTTTCCATTGACCACACGTCCGGTAGTCCTTATACTGCCCGCCCTAGAGTGACAGCCCAGACGATTGGCGGTATCCATCGGGCAAGGGTTCCTTACCACTTCCAGGGCGTACTAAAAGCAGATGACTTTTGCAGCAAAGGTGATGCACGTCACCGTTCGCAGGGTGTTGGCAATCCAGCTGCTGATCGTGCTGGGTGTCTCGGCCGCCTACCTTGCAACAGCTGGAACCTACATGGCCCAGTCGGCCCTTTACGGCGGGGGCATCGCATTGCTCTCGACTTGGCTGATGGCTTGGCGTATTACCAAGGCGGCGGAAGCTGCGGCACAGGACAGCAATCGGGGGGCGCTGGTTATCTATGCCGGTGCAGTGCAACGCTTTTTTCTGACCCTGGTGCTGATGGCCCTTGGGATGGGTAGTTTGAAGTTGTCCCCGGTGGCAGTTCTCGTAGGGTATGCCGCTGCGCAGCTTGCCTACACCTTCAACAAGGTGGATACAAGATTGAGAACATAACCTCTGGAGCAGAAGAGTGAGTGGAGAAGCACAAAGTCCTGCGGAGTACATCCAGCATCACCTGGTCAATTGGTGTGTTGGCGATTGCGATCCGGTAACCCACCAAGCGGCCGGCTTCTGGGCCTTTCATGTCGATACCCTGCTGTTCGGGTGGCTTTTGGCCGGGTTGATGGCGTGGGCCGCTTTTGCGCTGGGGCGGCAGCTGACCACGGGGACCCCCGGTACATTGCAAAATGTCATCGAAAGCGTGGTGGAGTTCGTTCAAACCCAGGTCAGGGACATCTTTCCTGGCAGTAACCCGCTGATAGGTCCACTGGCCATCACCATCTTCGTCTGGGTATTTCTGATGAATGCCATGGACCTGGTGCCAGTAGATTTGCTGCCTTTGCTTGCGCGGTTCGTGGGCATCGAATACCTCAAGGTGGTGCCGACCACCGACCTGGGAACCACATTTGCGCTGGCGTTGAGCGTCTTTGCTCTCATCATCTATTACAACATCAAGATCAAGGGGCCGGTGGGGTATCTGAAACAGTTCCTGTTTCATCCTTTCGGCAAGTATCTCGTTCCGGTGAATATCGTAATGACCACCATTGAAGAAGTGGCAAAACCGGTGAGCCTGGCTCTGCGACTGTTTGGCAACATGTTCGCGGGTGAGCTGATCTTCATGTTGATAGCGCTGCTCTCCTTTGCCTGGTGGATGTTGCCGGCGCAGGTGGCGCTGGGTAGCCTGTGGGCCATCTTTCACATTCTGATCATTACGCTGCAGGCATTTATCTTCATGTTGCTGACCATCGTCTATCTGGGGATGGCGCATACGTCTGATGAAGAGCACTGATTTTCGTTTGGCCTTTTGTTTTTAAACTGTTTTACACTCAAGGAGACCTCTAGATGAATGCTGAAGTACTTGCTTCCGTTTACGCTTCGACCGCTATTGGCGTTGGTATCATTCTTGCCGCAGCAGGGCTGGGTTCCGCTTTGGGCTGGGGGCTGATCTGCTCCAAGTTCCTGGAAGGGATTGCCCGCCAGCCGGAGATGCGTCCGCAACTCATGGGTCAGATGCTCTTCACCGGTGGTCTGATGGAAGCATTCCCGATGATCATTCTGGGTATGGCCATGTGGTTCGTATTCGCAAACCCGTTTGCAGATGCCGTCAAGGCAGTCATGGGTGGTTGATTAGGCCAGACAAAGGCGCACGATATACGAACCGTAAGGAGTCTATAAGGTGAATATAACAGCCACATTGATCGGCCAGATCCTTACCTTTGCGGTACTGGTGTGGTTCATCCAGCGTTACCTTTGGGAGCCCTTGACCACGGCCCTCGCTGATCGTCAGAAAAAGATAGCTGACGGCCTGGCGGCTGCTGAGCGTGGCGAGCACGAGCAGGAGTTGGCCCGTAAGCGGGCGGCGGAGAAGATCGCCGAGGCCAAGCAGCAGGCAGCGGAGATCGTTTCCCAGGCGCAGAAACGGGCCTCCGAGATCGTGGAAGAGGCCAAGGAGAACGCTCGTGCCGAAGGAGAACGCCTGCTCGCGGCTGCCAATGCCGAGATAGAGCAGGAGGCCAACCGGGCCAAGGAGCAGCTGCGATCGCAAGTGGTCACACTGGCAGTTGCCGGGGCTGAGCGGGTTCTCAAGAAGGAGGTCGATGCGAAGGCCCATGAGAAGCTGCTTGCCGATCTGGTTGCCCAAATCTAGACAAGGGTGGTTCAACACTTATGGCTGAAAAAACCACGATTGCCCGGCCCTATGCCGAAGCGGTATTCAAACTGGCGCAGCAGCAGAACGATCTCAAGGGGTGGTCCGAAAGGCTGCAGCTGTGTGCTGCAGTGGCCAGCAATCCCGAAGTAAGCATGCTGATTGGTAATCCCAGGGTCGATAGCAAACAGCTGGCGGAGCTGTTTTACGAGTTATGTGGTGAGAAGCTGGACGAACACGGCAAGAACTTCATATCCACATTGATCGAAAACAACCGGCTGGCCTTGCTGCCCGAGATTTCCCAGCTCTATGAGCAAGAGCGGGCAGAAGCCGAAGGGGTCGTTACTGCAGAGGTGGTTTCTGCGTTTGCCCTCAGCGAAGACCAGCGCAAGCAGATTGCCGACTCGTTGAAGAAGCGGCTAGGGCGGGATGTGGTGCTGGAATGCCAGGTAGACGAGAGCCTGTTGGGCGGAGCAATCATCCGGGCCGGGGACCTGGTCATCGATGGGTCGGCCAAGGGACAGATTGAGCGTTTGAGCCATGCGCTGTTGCGCTAGGGCGTGTCGAATTAGAGGACGATAGAAATGCAACTGAATCCTGCTGAGATCAGCGAGTTAATAAAAAAGCGCATCGAAGGTTTTGATACGGTTACCGAAGCCCGTACCGAGGGTACGGTGGTGAGCCTTTCGGATGGTATTGCCCGGATTCACGGTTTGTCGGATGTGATGTCCGGCGAAATGATCGAGTTTCCAGGGGATACCTATGGGATGGCACTGAACCTGGAGCGGGACTCCGTCGGCGCCGTTATTCTGGGCTCATACGAGCACATCTCCGAAGGAGACAGCGTAAAGTGCACCGGGCGTATCTTGGAGGTGCCCGTAGGTGAGGCCCTGCTGGGCCGCGTGGTCGATTCGCTGGGTAACCCCATCGATGGCAAAGGGCCTATCGAAGCGGAGAAGACCTCTCCCATCGAAAAAATCGCCCCCGGCGTCATTGAGCGCCAGTCCGTGGACCAGCCGGTGCAGACCGGTCTAAAAGCGATCGATTCCATGGTGCCCATCGGCCGCGGGCAGCGCGAGCTGATCATCGGCGACCGGCAAACCGGAAAGACCGCGGTCGCGATCGATGCCATCATCAACCAGAAAGGTACTGGAATCAAATGCATCTATGTGGCCATCGGCCAGAAGGCCTCCTCGGTGGCCGCCGTGGTGCGCAAGCTCGAAGAGCATGGCGCCATGGAACACACTATCGTTGTTGCGGCAACGGCCTCCGAGTCGGCGGCGATGCAGTATATCGCTCCCTATGCGGGTTGCTCCATGGGTGAGTATTTCCTGGAAAAAGGGGAAGATGCTCTGATCGTCTATGACGACCTGACCAAGCAGGCTTGGGCCTATCGTCAGGTCTCGCTGTTGCTGCGTCGGCCACCGGGTCGGGAGGCCTATCCGGGCGACGTGTTCTATCTCCATTCCCGGCTGCTGGAGCGTGCGGCGCGGATCAACGCCGAGTATGTGGAGAAGTTGACCGGGGGCAAGGTAAAGGGCAAGACCGGCTCTCTCACCGCCCTGCCGATCATCGAGACCCAGGCCGGTGACGTCTCCGCGTTCGTTCCCACCAACGTCATCTCCATCACAGATGGACAGATCTTCCTGGAGACCGACCTGTTCAATGCCGGTATCCGTCCGGCCATCAACGCCGGCCTTTCGGTGTCTCGGGTCGGGGGTGCTGCCCAGACCAAGATCATCAAGAAACTGGGCGGCGGTGTGCGACTCTCCCTGGCCCAATATCGAGAGCTGGCGGCGTTTGCCCAGTTTGCCTCTGATCTGGACGAGGCGACTCGCAAGCAGCTGGAGCGGGGGCAGCGTGTTACTGAGCTTATGAAACAGCCTCAGTATTCGCCGCTCTCTATCGCCGAGATGGCGTTCTCGCTGTTTGCCGCGGAAGAGGGTTATCTGGACGACATCGAAGTCAACAAGGTAGTGGACTTTGAGCAGGCGTTGCACGCCTACCTCCGTTCGTCACAGAAGGATCTGCTGGACAAGATCAACGCCAGCGGTGACTACAATGACGAGATCGCCGATGCCATGCGTAAGGCGATGGATGACTTCAAAGCCAACCATACCTGGTAAGCGAGGCATAATCGATGGCCGGTGCTAAGGAAATACGTACTCAGATAAAGAGTATCCAAAACACGCAGAAGATAACCAAGGCCATGGAAATGGTGGCGGCGAGCAAGATGCGTAAAGCGCAGGATCGGATGTTCGCTTCCCGCCCCTATGCCGAAAAGATCCGTAATGTCATTGGTCATCTGGCAAATGCTCATCCCGAGTATCAGCACCCTTTTCTGATCGAAAGAGAGGAGGTGAAGCGGGTTGGATTTATCCTCATCTCCACTGATCGTGGTCTTTGCGGCGGGCTCAATGTCAACCTGTTCCGGGTCGCGGTCAAGGCGATGAAGGAGTGGAGTGACAAAGGGGTCGAGGTCGATGTTTGTGTGATCGGCAACAAGGGTCTGGGTTTTATCAAACGCCTGGGTGCCAATATCGTCAGCGAGGTGACCCATCTGGGCGACCAGCCGAATCTGACGGACCTCATCGGTACGGTGAAGGTGATGCTGGATGCCTACTATGAGGGCCGGATCGACCGGCTGATGTTGCTGCAGAACAGCTTCGTCAACACCATGACCCAAAAGCCCGAAGTGCGTCAGCTGCTTCCGATAGAGGCTGCGGATGACGAGGAACTGAAACACCACTGGGACTATCTCTATGAGCCGGACGCCAAGGAGGTGCTCGACGGGTTATTGATGCGCTTCATTGAATCCCAGGTTTACCAAGGGGTGGTGGAAAATATCGCTTGTGAAATGGCAGCGCGGATGGTGGCTATGAAGAGCGCGTCCGACAATGCGGGTGAGCTGATCAAGGATCTGCAGCTGGTTTACAACAAGGCCCGTCAGGCGGCCATCACGCAGGAGCTGTCCGAGATTGTTGGCGGTGCGGCAGCTGTATAGGTTGAACTGGAGTTGGGTGCGTATAGCCGCACCGCGGAAGAGATTCTAAATTCAAGGGGTACCACGAAAATGAGTTCTGGAAACATCGTACAAATCATCGGCGCTGTGGTGGATGTGGAGTTCCCGCGGGATTCCGTGCCCAAGGTCTACGATGCGCTGGTCAACGAGGAGGCCGGTCTGACTCTGGAGGTTCAGCAACAGCTGGGTGACGGAGTGGTACGTACCATTGCATTGGGAAGCACCGACGGACTGAAACGGGGCATGCAGATGGAGAATACCGGTGAGCCCATCAAAGTTCCGGTTGGCAAGGGGACGCTGGGCCGCATCATGAACGTTCTGGGTACCCCGATCGACAATGCCGGTGAAGTGGAGTGCGACACCAAGTGGCCGATTCATCGCAAGGCCCCCAGCTACGACGAGCAGGCTGGAGGCGCCGAACTGCTGGAGACCGGTATCAAGGTCATCGACCTGCTGTGTCCTTTTGCCAAAGGGGGCAAGGTGGGGCTGTTCGGCGGCGCCGGTGTGGGCAAGACCGTCAACATGATGGAGCTGATCCGCAACATCGCCATCGAGCACAGCGGTTATTCGGTTTTTGCCGGCGTTGGGGAGCGGACCCGGGAAGGGAACGACTTCTATCATGAGATGAAGGAATCCAATGTTCTGGACAAGGTCTCCCTGGTCTACGGACAGATGAACGAGCCTCCCGGCAACCGCTTGCGCGTTGCGCTGACTGGTCTCACCATGGCCGAATATTTCCGTGACGAAGGGCGTGACGTGCTGATGTTCATCGACAACATCTATCGTTATACCCTGGCGGGCACCGAGGTGTCCGCATTGCTCGGCCGTATGCCTTCTGCGGTGGGGTATCAGCCTACCCTGGCCGAGGAGATGGGTGTGCTGCAGGAGCGGATCACCTCTACCAAGACCGGATCCATCACCTCGATTCAGGCGGTGTACGTGCCGGCCGACGACCTGACCGACCCCTCACCGGCTACCACCTTCTCCCATCTGGATGCCACGGTGGTGCTCTCCCGTCAGATTGCCGAGCTGGGTATCTATCCTGCCGTGGACCCGCTGGACTCCACCAGCCGCCAGCTGGATCCGTTGGTCATTGGACAGGAGCATTATGATACTGCGCGCGCGGTGCAGAATACCCTGCAGCGCTACAAGGAGCTGAAGGACATCATCGCTATTCTGGGTATGGATGAGCTCTCGGAGGAGGACAAGCAGGTGGTGGCGCGGGCTCGAAAGATTCAGCGCTTCCTCTCGCAGCCGTTCTTTGTGGCCGAGGTATTCACAGGATCACCTGGCAAGTACGTTCCGCTGAAAGATACCATCGCCGGGTTCAAGGCCATTATCGAGGGCGAGTATGATCACCTGCCGGAACAGGCTTTCTACATGGTGGGCAGTATCGACGAAGCGGTTGAGAAGGCCAAGAGCATTTAACCTTTACGAGGTCAGGAGTAATATATGGCTATGACCATGCACGTCGATATCGTCAGTGCCGAGCGGGAGATCTTCTCCGGCCCTGCCGAATTCCTGGTCGCTCCTGCGGAGATGGGGGAGGTGGGTGTCATGCCCCGTCACGCCCCCTTCCTCTCCACCTTGCAGGCTGGCGAGGTGAAGGTGACCACCAGCGAAGGAGAGGAGTCCTATTACATCTCCGGTGGTATGCTGGAGGTACAGCCGCACACGGTTACCATTCTTTCCGATACGGCATTGCGGGCCAAGGATCTCGACGAAGCCGCGGCCCTGGAGGCGAAGGCGCGGGCCGAGCAGGCACTGAAGGATCGCAAGAGCGATATCGATTATGCCAAGGCTCAGGCGGAGCTTGCCGACGCAGTGGCTCAGCTGCATACTATTCAGCGTCTTCGGAAACGTATGGGCGGGTGATAATGCTCATTGTTGCCAGAAAAAAAGGGTGATTTATCACCCTTTTTTTGCGTCTTCTGGCAGGTGGCGGCGGAAAAAAAAAGCTTTTGCAGTTTCAGTGGAGATGTCTACGAAAGCCGACGTCGTACGCTATTATTGCCCCGGCACACGACGGCCTCTCTTCCAAATCAAATTATCAGGGGGTCAGGAACAGGCTGGTCCTGAAACTCTGAATGCGATATATATATTGCTGCCGGGCTAACAATAAAGATTTAGGCCGGGTTTTTTCCATCTGGTCTGTTCTCTTTCATCGGTATTCTTGATTCCGGGGTTTCGGTTTATCACCCCGGCCGCCCAATAACCTTGAAAAGGTGGTGGTTATCTTCGGAAGACGGACGGTCGAAGGCCGCTGCGAGGGGGAAGCGTTGGGTGGTGTTGCTTCGGCGGGGGGAGTGATGAAGAAAACAAAATGGGAGCTTATCGTTCGAGGGGAGGTGCAGGACGGCTTTTCTGTCAATGAGGTAAAGAGCTCTTTTCTGAGATTGAGTCGTCTGCCGCCCGAAAGGGTTGATGCTCTGTTTCGGGAGAGGAAAGCGCTTCGCAAGCGCAATCTGGATGAAAACCAGGCCAGATTGCAGGCTGAAATCCTGCGGCGAAAAGGGCTGGTCTGTAGTTTGCGGCGGGTTGGGGATGCGGAAAATGCAGCGCCTACCGTTGTCAAAAGTGGCATTCGTCAACCCGTTTCTCCGAGGGCGGCCGCACCTCACAGCAAGATATTCTCCTCTGTGCAAGGCAGGCGGCAACTTCGGTTTTCCTTTCTGTTTTTGGGCACCACAAGAGAGTTTTTTCCAATCGGAATCGTCAATCTGTTATTGACCATTGTGACCGCCGGTCTCTATCTGCCTTGCGCTCGCGTGAGAACTCTTCGTTATCTTTATACCAAGACGCACCTGGACGGAAACAGCTTCTCTTTTCTGGGCCAACCGCTGGAGCTGTTGAAGATCTGCCTTATACCAATGGTGTTCTTGATGAGTGCCTTGTTGGTGGCCTGGTTTCATCTGCTGTCGGGAGTGCTTCTCCTGGGACTGCTGGCTCTTCTGTTTCCATGGTTCAAATTGAGGTTACTACGCTTCGATGCGGAAAATAGTTTTTTTCGTGACATCCCCTTCGAATTTACCGGTGATGTCAGGGGTGCCTACGTTGCATACCTGCTCTGGCCAGTGTTGGTATTGCTTAGTGCAGGACTGCTCTATCCCCAAATGGTATATCAGCAAAAACGCTATTTTTTTGGCGGTTTGCGTTTCGGGAAGTTTCCCTTTCGGTTTGCGCTGAAAGCCGCTATCCTCTGGCGCCTCCATCTGCTTGCGATCGGATTCATTGCTGCAGCTGTGTCGATTGCGCAGTTGATAGTGATGGTTGCTCCCAAGCTGGTTTTTCCCTGGATCGGGCTGTGTATGGTTCTCATTGGTGCGTTTGTCTCTGTCAGGCAGAGCAATGCCGTGCTCAGCGCCGTGAGTGTGGCACAGTACCGTCTGCAGAGAAGATTTACCGTGGCCTCATGGCTTTGGTTGCAATTGAGCAATATCGCAGTGGCACTTTTTTCACTGGGATTGTTGCTTCCTTGGGCCTGTATTCGCGCAGCTCAATATCGATTACGCCACACCAGCTTGGTGGGCAAGCCGGAACAGCTTGCCAGCCGCCGGTCCAGGTGTCCTGCCACTTGTGAAAAGGAGCTTGCTCCGGTGGCCGATTAATCCAGCAACGATGTGTATGGTATGGCGCTCAGCCGTAGATGTCTGCGGTTATTCATCAATGACGTCTCCGGGCAAGGGGGTTTTATAGGAATCATAAGCCGCCTGGAACCCATGTACGGTGCGGGCAAACGATCTCCCCCATCGCTTGGTGTGGCAGGTAAGGCACATTCTTTTCAAAATTCTAGGGTTGTCTGTGCCAGCCAGGAATCCCCCCTTGATCTCTTTTTTGTTTCCCCTTTTTTCGCTTCGTTTCATCATACTGATGCCGGGGATACCAAACCCTTTCTCTTTTGCCTGACGCTTTACATGGACGCTGCCAGGGCCGTGGCATCCCTCACACTGCACGCCAACCAGCTCCGGAGTGGTGCTGAAATCAGTAAAGCCGGTTTCCACGTTGTACCCGGTAGTGTGACAGCCGAGACAGCGGCTGTTTTTTTCATAACCTGTGGCGAGTAAACGTTCATAGGTGTAAACATGGGGGTCTTTCATCCTCCCGACGAAAAACTCCCTATGACAAAGACGGCACTTCTTGTTAGAGACGTAATAGTAATCCCCGGAATTCATCGCCCTTTCATAAGCCCGATCTCCAAGCGCCTTGCGCAATGGATTGAGAGTGGGCGATGGATCCCTCAATTCCTCCTGGATACGATTTTCTTTCCCTGACAGTGGTTGTGCCATCAAGAGGCAGAAAAAACAGAGAAGCGGCGCGGCAAGCAGGCTTGCCGGGTTGTTGTGTTGAACCTTCATGGTTTTTGTCCCTGCGCCCGTAAGCCCTACAATTTGTAGGTCTATCAATAAGATACGTTACCCGCTCACAGTATAGCGAATATCTCCGGCGTTTGCGAAGGGTGAGGCAGCGGCAGGGACGGTTGCGGGTCAGGCGACAGAGGAGCCAAACAGCTCAGAGAGTTTCTCCCCCGGGTTCTCGGCCCTCATGAATGATTCCCCCACGAGAAAGGCGTCAACCCCGTTGTCACGCATCAAGTTGACATCTTCGGCGGTATGGATGGCGCTCTCCGTGACCACCAGATGGTGAGGGGAGAGCAGGGGCAGCAGCCTCAAGGTGGTTTCCAGCGATGTTTCGAAGGTGTGGAGATCGCGGTTGTTGATCCCCAACAGGGTGATTTCGAGCGGCAAGACCCGCTCCAGCTCCTCTCTGTCATGGACCTCCACCAGCACGTCCATGTTCAATTGATGCGCCAGGGTGGAGAATTCGGCAAGCTGGGCGTCACTCAAGGCGGCGACGATGAGCAGGATGCAGTCCGCCCCCAGGGTCCTGGATTCGTAGATCTGGTAGGGGTCGATGATGAAATCCTTGCGCAGGACCGGTAACGTACTGGCGGATTTGGCCTGCTGCAGATATTCGCCGCTGCCTTGAAAGAAGTCCCGGTCGGTGAGTACCGAGAGGCAGGTGGCCCCTCCCCTTTCATAGCTGCTGGCGATCTCCGCCGGATGAAATGCCTCCCGGATCACTCCCTTGCTGGGCGAAGCTTTCTTGATCTCCGCGATTACCGCGGGTTGCCCGGATTCGATCCGCTGGCGGATGGCATCAGCAAACCGGCGGGGCGGGGGTGTGACTGCACACCGCTCGATGAGCTCTTCCTGGCTCACCATATTGCGGCTCTCGGCGATCTCCTCCGCCTTCCGGCGCAGGATGCGAAGCAGGATATCAGACGGTCTTCCCATCAGAAGCTGTTACTGAATTGAACCAGGGACTCCAGCCGTTTGCGAGCGGTTCCCCTGGCCAGCACCTCCCGGGCCTTCTCCACCCCCTCACTCAAGGTCCCGGCCAGACCGGCCACGTAGATGGCTGCGCCGCTGTTCAGGACAACGATGTCCCGGGCCGGGCCGGGTTTATCATCCAGCACCTGGCGCATCATCTCCAGGCTCCGCCCAGGTCGATCGACCACCAGACTGTCCAATGGCGCCCGTCGGAGGCCGAACTGTTCTGGCGTGATCTCCATATGACGGAGTTCACCATCCTTCAATTCCACCAGATGGGTCGGCCCGGAGATGGTGATCTCGTCCAGGCCATCCTCTGCATGCACGGCCAGGACGTGGTGACTGCCCAGGCGACCCAGCACCTCTGCCAGTGGTTCCAGCCATTTTTCGTCGAACACGCCTAGCAGCTGCCGCTTCGCCCCGGCGGGGTTGGTCAGCGGTCCCAGCACGTTGAACAGGGTCCGAACTCCAATCTCGCGACGAGGGCCGATGACATGTTTCATGGCGCCATGGTGTTTGGGGGCGAACATGAAACCCACCCCAATCCGTTCGATACATTGCGCCACCTGCTCCGGGGTCAGGTCCAGATTGACCCCCGCTGTCTCCAGTACATCGGCACTTCCCGATTTGCTCGAAATGGAGCGATTGCCATGTTTGGCGACGTGCCCCCCGGCCGCAGCGACCACGAAAGCGCTGGTGGTGGAGATGTTGAAGGTAGAGGCGCCATCCCCCCCCGTGCCACAGGTATCCACCAGATGTGGAACATCCACCTTCACGGGGGTGACCAGCTCGCGCATCACCGAGGCGGCTGCGGAGATCTCCTCCACCGTTTCCCCTTTCATGCGCAGCCCGATGAGGAAGGCGCCGATCTGGGCGTCGGTGGCCTTCCCTTCCATCAGCAGGTGCATCACCTGTGCCATCTCGGTTCCGGTCAGATCACGGAATTCGGCCACGCCTCGTATTGCCGATTGCATGCTCATGGTCGTCTATGTTTATGTCTCAGCTGAGGAGGGGGTGAGAGGAGGAATTTCCCGCCCCTCGCAACCGGCCCCTGCGTCAACATCTGTCCGCTTGTGAGCCGCCCCGGTGTCGAGTACCAAGTATAATGAAATTATGCCTTCCCAGGAACTTTTTCCCCGGGATCCGGTTTATTGATAGCTAATATCGTTTGACTGGCGAGAGGGTTGTCGATAAAATCCCCCGGTTCAGGTGATTGGAAATCCGCTGCCGGATGGGTGAGGCGGACAGAATTTTTTTGTGGAGACGAAGAGCATGTACGCGGTAATTCAAACCGGTGGCAAGCAGTACAAGGTCAGCGAAGGCTCGGTCCTCAAGGTGGAGAAGCTGGGGCTCGACGAGGGCGCCAGTGTCGAGTTCGACAAGGTGCTGATGGTTGCCGACGGTGACGAGGTCAAGGTAGGTTCTCCCTATGTGGATGGCAGCAAGGTCACCGCAACGGTCACTGCGGTGGGTCGCCATAAAAAGATCAAGATCGTCAAGTTTCGCCGGCGCAAGCACCATCGCAAGCAGATGGGGCACCGTCAGCACTTTACCGAAGTGAAGATTACCGGCATCAGTGCAGGCTGACGACGGGACACTATTGAGAGAGGCTTCGATAGATGGCACACAAGAAAGCAGCGGGCAGCTCCCGCAACGGTCGTGATTCAGAGTCCAAACGTCTTGGGGTGAAGCGGTTTGGTGGTCAGGCGGTGAAGGCCGGTAACATTCTGGTGCGGCAACGGGGCACCCATTTCCATCCGGGAGTGAACGTGGGGATCGGCAAGGATCACACCCTGTTTGCCTTGGCGGAGGGTGAGGTTCGCTTCGAAACCAAGGGTCCGAAGAAGCGCCGGTTCGTGAGCGTCGTGACCGGATAAACGGTCGGCCTGCCGTACCATTTGCAGGAAAGCCCCGCTCGGTATCGGCGGGGCTTTTTTCGTTGGGATTTGCCCCAATAGTTGAATGCCTATGAAATTCGTCGACGAAGCAACAATTCGTGTCGAGGCCGGAAAAGGCGGCAATGGTTGCGTCAGTTTCCGGCGGGAGAAATTCATCCCGCGGGGTGGCCCCAATGGAGGTGACGGCGGTGACGGTGGCAGCGTCTGGTTGCTGGCGGACGGCAATCTCAACACCTTGGTGGATTTTCGCTATACCCGCCGGTTTCGCGCGGAGAATGGCGAGCCCGGCATGGGCAGCGATCGTACCGGCAAGAAGGGACGTGATCTCGAGATTCGGGTCCCGGTGGGTACGCTGGTCTTCGATGTGGAGAGCGGCGAACAGCTGGGTGATCTGGTGGCGGCGGGACAGCGTCTGCTGGTGGCTCGGGGCGGGTTTCACGGCTTGGGCAACACCCGATTCAAGAGCAGTACCAACCGGGCTCCACGGCAGTCCACTCCCGGCACGCCGGGAGAAAGCCGGGATCTGCGCCTGGAGCTCAAGCTGCTCGCCGACGTGGGGTTGCTTGGTCTGCCCAATGCGGGCAAGTCCACCTTCGTACGCGCCGTATCCGCTGCCACGCCCAAGGTGGCGGACTATCCCTTCACCACCTTGATCCCGAGCCTGGGAGTGGTTCGTCTCGAGCCCCATCGCAGTTTCGTGGTGGCGGATATCCCCGGCCTGATCGAGGGTGCGGCCGAAGGGGCGGGCCTGGGGATCCGCTTTCTCAAGCATCTGAGCCGGACGCGCTTGTTGTTGCACCTGGTGGATGTGGCCACCCTCGAGGAAGGCCGCGATCCGGTGGCAGAGGTGCGCGCCATCGAGCGGGAGATGGAACGCTTCAGTCCCGAGCTGGCCGGAAAGGAGCGCTGGCTGGTGCTGAACAAGCTGGACCTGCTGCCGAAGGAGGAAGGTGAAAGCCGCTGCCGTGATGTGATCGAACGGCTCGGCTGGAAGGGTCCCGTGTTTTCCATCTCCGCCATGAAGAAGGAGGGAACCTGGGAGCTCTGTGGTCGAATCATGGAATATCTGGAGCAGCGGGATGGAGCAGCAGCAACGGCGTCATAGGCTGGGGCAGAGCCGCCGCTGGGTCATCAAGATCGGGAGCGCGCTGATCACCAACGAAGGCAACGGCCTGGACCGGCAGAGGCTCGCCTGCTGGGGAGAGCAGATGGCGGAGCTGGCCGGACAGGGAAAGGAACTGGTACTGGTTTCCTCCGGCGCGGTGGCCGAAGGGATGCAGCGGCTGGGTTGGCGACGGCGCCCCCATGCCCTGCACGAGTTGCAGGCGGCCGCCGCGGTGGGTCAGATGGGAGTGGTCCAGGCCTGGGAGTCCTGCCTGCAGCGGCATGCCATCCATACGGCGCAGATTCTGCTCACCCACGACGATCTCACCGATCGCAAGCGTTACCTCAATGCGCGCAGTACCCTGCGCACCTTGCTGCGCCTCGGAGTAGTGCCGGTGGTGAACGAGAACGACACGGTGGTCACCGACGAGATCCGTTTTGGCGACAACGACACCCTGGCGGCCCTGGTGACCAACCTGGTGGAAGCGGAGCTGCTGGTGATTCTCACCGATCAGCAGGGGATGTACGACCGGGATCCCCGCCATGCCGCCGACGCCCGTCTTTTGCAGGAGGTGGCGGCTGACGATCCGCGACTGGAGCGGATGGCCGGGGAAGGGGGAGCGCTGGGCAGGGGCGGCATGCGAACCAAGGTGCGAGCCGCTCGGCTGGCGGGCCGCTCCGGTGCCGCCACCATCATTACGTCGGGTCGGGAGCGGCAGGTGCTGCAGCGGATCGCAGCCGGGGAGCCCTTGGGAACGCTTCTGCTGCCCGGCAGTGCCCCGCTGGCCGCCCGCAAGCAGTGGCTCGCCAGCCAGCTCCAGCTCTCCGGGAAGTTGTATCTGGATGCGGGTGCAGCAAGGGTGCTTTGCGAAGAGGGGCGCAGCCTGCTGGCGGTCGGGGTCACCGGTGTGGAAGGGGGGTTCAAGCGGGGAGACCTGGTGAGCTGTGTCGGTCCCCAAGGCAAGGAGATAGCCCGCGGGCTGGTCAACTACAGTGCGGCGGAGACCCGCACCATCATGGGCCACCCCAGTGAACGCATCGAGTCGCTGCTGGGATATGTCGGTGAACCCGAACTGATCCACCGGGACAATCTGGTGCTGGTGTGACGTGATTCTGGGGAGCAGGATGGGCCCGGCCGGCGCCCACGATACGACCCTCTACTGGGCGGCGTCGCTCATCACCCTGGGGGTGGTGGCCAACGCTTGGGCCTGGCTCACCATCGGCGCCCTGCCCGATGAGGCCTACTACTGGGTCTGGTCGCAGCGCCTGCAGTGGGGATATTTCGACCACCCGCCTTTGGTGGCCTGGCTGATCCGCCCGTTCACCGCCCTGTTCGGCGATTCCATCGTGGCCATCCGCCTGCCCGCGGTGCTCGCCTGGCTGGTGAGCGGCTGGCTGGCCTACCATCTCGCCTCCCGAATCTACCGTCAGCCCCGGGCCGGCATGCTGGCCCTGCTGGTGTGGACCAGCCTCCCCATCGTGCAGGCAGGATTCCATGTGGTGACACCCGACACCCCCCTGGTGTTGTTCGGCTGGCTGAGCTACTACTTCGTCTGGCGGGCGGTGGATCGTCGTTCCATGGCGGACTGGCTGCTCACCGGCCTCTGCACTGGGCTTGCGCTGCTGGGGAAGTACCCCGGCGTCTTGTTGTTCGGTGTGTTCTTTCTGGCGCTCCTTTCCTGCCGCGAGGGGCGGCGGGAGCTGAGCACGCTGGGCCCCTGGCTGGCGGCGGCGATCGCGGCGCTGATGTTCCTGCCGGTGGTTTGGTGGAACAGCCAGCACGACTGGATATCCTTTGCGTTTCAGCTGGGCCACGGGGTCCAGAGTCGGCTCGTCGATCCCTGGCGGATGTTCTCCATCTTCCTCGGCGGGCAGCTTGGCGTGGTGTTGCCGTGGACCTTTTTCGCCATGCTCTACGCCAGCCTGCGTCCTGCCCGCTGGGGGTTGCCGGCGGGGTCGTTCGTCTCCCGGCTGCTGGTGATCGGGTTCTGGTTGCCTCTGCTGCTGTTTGGCGGCGCCGGGCTCACCGCCAAGGCGGAGGCCAACTGGCCCTTGCTGGCCTATCTGCCCGGCTGCCTCTTGCTGGCGGGGGCGCTGTCGCGCTGGCTCTATCCCGGCGGGCATCCCCGAAAAGGGGCGATCGCTGTCGTGAGCGTGGCCTATCTGGTCGCTTTGTTGCTGGTGAACGGTATCCGGTTTCCCTGGTGGCTGGAGCAGGCGGGGGTATCGCTACCGCCGCAGCGGACCCAGCTGAGCCAGAGCTACGGCTGGGCAGAGGTGGGGCGCGACCTGAAACGGCTGCTCGCGACGGATTTCCCGGAGCGGCGGTGCCGCGTGATGGGCGCGAGCCACCAGGAGACCGCCATGCTGGCGCTGTTGCTGGGGGATGCCACCGCTGCGGTCGCCTCCCCGCATGCCCGGTTCAGCCAGTACACGCTCTGGGCGCGGGAGGGCATCGATTCCGGCATGCCTTGTCTCTATGTCCGCCAGTTCGATCGGGCCGAACAGATCGTGCGACGGGTGGATCTCGGGCCGCTGGGCCACTGGCGCAGGATTTACCTGCTGGAGCTGCACAACCCGGATCTCACCGAGCGCTGGTTCGGTTTCTTCGTGCCTGAGGTTCCCGCCCCCGGCGGAACATGAGCAGCGCTCCCAGCAGGGTCGAGGCGCCTACTGCCAGCGCCCAGCCGCCCACCTCCGTGAGGGTCTCTCCGGCGGTCATCCCCGGCAGGGAGAGGGTGGAGAGACGGATCCCCTGAAGCAGCACACCGGCGCCGGATATCCCCAGCAGTGTGGCGCCGAGCAGCGGGAGCGGGCGCCATCCCTGGTTCCGCAGCCAGGTGGCCACCAGCAGATACAGAGCGCCCCACACCCACCATGCGGCCAGGCGTAGCGGGGAGAGCTCCATCCCGTAGCGCAAGGTCGCGCTGAAAGGGGCAAAGAGGGTATGCCAGGTGGAGGGTGGTCCGAGGTAGCCGACCACCACCGGCTGGATGTCCTCGACGCGTCGCTGTCGCAGGGCGTCCACTACCGCCTCCGCCTTTTTGCTGCGCGAGAGCCGTTGGGCATCCGGTACCCGGACGGTGGTCCAGGTGCGCCAGAACCCGCCCCAGCCGTGCCAGTCGGAGGAGGCCACCAGTACCAGATTGCGGTTTCGGGCCTCCGCCAGAATGGCGTCTCGTATCGGCAAAGGGATATCGGGGTGGCCGGCGTTGGCGATCTCGAAGCCGGTGATGCCATCGGCGGCGAGCCGGTGCACGTCGGCCACCGAGAGCCTCCAGGCGAGGGCGATGACCGGATGCCGTTCGGGATGGTCCAACCACTGTCTGGTCCACTCCGGCCGGGTGGGGACCCAGCCCACCGCAAGGACGAAGGCATCACCGGGCTCCCGGACCTCGGTGCCCGGGATGGCCCAGGGAAACCGCTCGTCATCGCGGGAGGCCGCGGTGGAGGTCTCGGTGCCGGAAGGGTTGTTGTGCTCCGTGAAGGCTACTACATCGAAGCCCCGGGCGCGGTGCAGCGCCAGGTTCTGTTGGGGGGTCACCAGTCCGTCGTGGGAGTAGACGGTATGGGTCTGCAGATCGGCGACCACGAGTTCGGGATCGGTGGTGATCAGCGTCCAACTGGGCAGGGGGACCAGAAGGGCGAAACAGAGATAAGCGAGAAACATCCCGGCGGCGATCCCCCCATTGCCGAGCGCGTATCCCAGATGGATCGGCCTGAATGACCCCTCTCTGCGCCAGCGCCGGTAAAGGGTGCAAAATGTCGCGAGAGCGGTGATCCAGAGCAGAGTGGCGACGGCGGCGATGCGTACGTCCGGTTCACCGGCCAGAGCCTGGCCGGGGGCTGACAGGGGTTCGATGAGAGCCCCCCATACCGGGAAGTGGAGTTCGACCCCCTGCGCCGGACGCCAGTCCCGGGCATCGAAAGGGCCTTGGGGGTCGGATGGCAGCAGGGCCAGCAGGGTCAGCAACAGGAGCAGCAGAAAGCCCCATCTCTCTCGGGCAGGTGGTGTCATGGCGCTGGTGTCGGAACGGTTAGCGGGAGTGGCGGATTATACACCACGGCGAATTCTTGACCGATTTGATTGGGATATATATAGTTAGAAAGATCCTTGATTCATGCCATGTGGAGAATACATCATGAGTGAAACGGCCGAATTGGAGAGCCCGGTCATCTTTACCGAGAGTGCCGCCGCCAAGGTGCGGGAGCTCATCGAGGAAGAGGGGGATGAAAACCTCATGTTGCGGGTTTTCATTTCGGGCGGTGGCTGTTCCGGGTTTCAGTACGGCTTCACCTTCGACGACACCGTCAATGAAGGGGACACCCGAGTGGAGAAGAACGGGGTGACGCTGCTCATCGACCCAATGAGTTTCCAGTACCTGGCCGGAGCGGAGATCGACTACACCGAGGGGCTGCAGGGCTCACAGTTCGTCATCCGCAATCCCAACGCAGTGACCACCTGCGGCTGCGGTTCCTCTTTCTCCGCCTGAAACCCCCGGGCGGAAGACGCCGGTGGCCGCCGGAGCGAGCCCCGAGCGGGAGCCTCTTTTGGTTGGCCAATACGTCGTGAGGCGCGCGGCTGTCTATCGGTTGAGGCCTCTTCTCTGTTATTCTTGTCCCTGCTTTGGAGCCGTCCGGCACGCAGCACACCCCATTCGCAACGACACCGATTTTGGAGCAAGTGGCCTATGAGCGAGTATCTACCTGGGCTGGAGGGGGTTCCCGCCACCAAATCGAACATCTCTTTCATCGACGGAGAAAAGGGGATCCTCGCCTATCGGGGCTATCCCATCGAGCAGCTGGTGGAGAAGAGCAATTTCGAGGAGACCGCCCTTCTGCTCCTGGATGGGGAGCTGCCGACGGCCGATGTCCTGGCCTCGTTCGACGAACAGCTGCGGCGTAATCGGCGGGTCAAGTACAACATCCGCGAGATGATGAAGCATCTGCCGGCCACTGGTCACCCCATGGACATGTTGCAGACCGGCGTGGCCAGTCTTGGCATGTTCTATCCCGGCAGCGAGTGTCTCACCGGAGGGAGCTGCACCGATCTGAACTACGTGCACAACATGACGGTGAACATTCTCGCCTGCATGCCGGTCATCGTCACCAACTGGGAGCACCTGCGCAATGGCTATGATCCCGTGCCACCGCGCACCGACCTCAGCTATGCAGAGAACTTTCTCTACATGTTTACCGGGGAAGACCCGGATCCGGTTCTCGCCCGAATCCTGGATGCCTGTCTCATTCTTCACGCCGAGCATACCATCAACGCCTCCACCTTCGCCGCGCTGGTGGCCGGTTCCACGCTGGCCGGTCCGTACAGTGTGATCGCTGCGGCCATCGCCACGCTGTCGGGTCCGCTGCATGGCGGGGCCAACGAGCGAGTGCTGGAGATGCTGGAGGAGATCGGTTCTCCGGCCAATGCCAAGCCGTGGCTGGAGAAGAAGCTGGCCAGGAAGGAGAAGATCTGGGGAATGGGGCATCGGGAGTACAAGGTGAAGGATCCACGAGCCCCCATCCTGCAGAAGCTGATGATGGAGCTGATGGAATATCGGGGCAGCAAGGCGAGCCTGAAGCTGGAGATCGCCCTCGCACTGGAAGAGGCGGCACGGGAGCGCCTTGCGGTGAAAGGGGTCTACCCCAACGTGGACTACTATTCCGGGATCCTCTATGACGAAATGGGCATCCCCTCCGATCAGTTCACCCCCATCTTCGCAGTTTCCCGCGCTGCCGGGTGGCTGGCCCATTGGCGTGAGCAGCTCAGCGACAACCGAATCTTCCGGCCGACCCAGGTCTATACCGGGGAGCCGCTGCGGGACTACGTCTCCATGGAACAGCGCTGATTTTCGGGGGGCGGGAGGTTCATCCCGAACGGGGAATGTTGCGACCGTAGAATATCTCCAGCATCTCACGCTGGATACGCCGGTGGAGGCGGTTGCGTTCCGCCGGGCTCAGATCCTTCGTTTCGATATCGAACAGATAGTTGTCCAGGTCGAACTCCTTGAGCATCATCTTGGTGTGGAAGATGTTCTCCTGATAGACGTTGACGTCGATCATCTCATAACGCGCCTTGGTATCCCTGGCCAGGTAGTTCTGGATGGAGTTGATCTTGTGATCGATGAAGTGCTTGTTCCCCCTCACGTTGCGGGTAAAGCCGCGGACCCGGTAGTCGATGATGACGATGTCCGATTCGAAGCTGTGAATCAGGAAGTTCAGCGCCTTCAACGGGGACACCTTGCCGCAGGTAGAGACGTCGATATCCACGCGGAAGGTGCTGATTCCGTTGTGGGGATGGCTCTCGGGGTAGGTGTGAACCGTCAGGTGGCTCTTGTCCAGGTGAGCGACCACGGCATCCGGCAGCGGGCCCGGTGCCGCCGTGTTGGATAGCTTTTCCGACGCGGTTGGTTCTTCCGCGATCAGCATGGTGACGCTGGCCCCCTGGGGATCATAGTCCTGGTGGGCGATGTTAAGGATGTTGGCGCCGATGATCTGCGCCACTTCGGTGAGGATTCCGGTCAGCCGTTCAGCGTTGTACTCCTCGTCGATGTATTCGATATAGGCACGTCGCTGCTGAGCCGTGCTGGTATAGCAGATATCGTAGATGTTGAAGCTCAGCGTCTTGGTCAGGTTGTTGAAGCCATGCAGCTTCAGCTTCTTGTTCAGCCTGTTGATCACCCTTGGTATCTCTTCATGGTTTTCCGGCAAGAGGGGGATGATAGATCATCTGCACGATATTTCCATCCGGATCGGCGCAATAGAAGCTTCGCGCGCCGTCCCGGTGTTGCTTGACCCCGCTTTTCATCGGGACCTCGTGGGAGAGCAGGAATTGGTACCACGCCGTCACCTGCTCCGGGTCCTCCAGGATGAAGCCGATGTGATCCAGATGCTGGGCTCCGGCGAAATCCCGATCGCTCCGGTGGAGCGCCAGGTTGTCGTTGCCCGAGGTGAGGTAGACGTTGTCCGGGTCGGGGCGCCACTCCACCCGCATCCCCAGCAGTTCCACGTAGAATCTCTCACACGCCTCGAAGCGGTTGACGTAAAGGGCGACATGGCGCAGTCCGGCGGTAGGTGCGGGTCGGTTCATGCTTCGACGATCTCGTAGTCGTGGGTGATCTCGGCGGTCTTGCCCAGCATCATGGAGGCGGAGCAGTATTTTTCGGCGGAGAGTTTCACCGCCCTTTTCACATGAGACTCCTCCACTCCTGTGCCACTGACGATGAAATGGACATGGATGCGGGTGAACACCTTGGGGATGCTTTCCGAGCGTTCCGCTGTGATCTCCACCACGCAGTCCGTTACCGGCTGGCGCGCCTTCCTCAAGATATGGATGACGTCGAATGAGGTGCATCCGCCCAGTCCGAGCAGCAGCATTTCCATCGGACGGGGTCCGAGATTGCGGCCACCGCTTTCCGGTGCACCATCCATCACCACCGCATGGCCGCTTTCCGACTCTCCGAGAAAGGTGACCTGCTCGACCCATTTGATTCGTGCTTTCATACTCTCTCCTTGGCAGCCGACAGCGGAGGCAGCCGGGCATGCCGGTTGGATGCCGCCATTATCGGCGGATTTGGTGAAGTGGTTTGTTGCTCAATCGTACCGGGATTGTTATAACACATCGGTAACAGTTTGGCTTAATCCCTGATATTCGCCATTTCTGTTTGAAAAGTGGCTGCTTACGGAGCCAAGCCTGACTCTTTGTCTTGCCCCAGCTGGAGGCAGGGGTGACAGGCTAATCCAGACGGCTTGCCGTGGCAGGTTACACCCTTATATTAAACAACCCGATGGTAGAAGATGGAACAACCTGATCAGGAAACAATCCAGCGCTTTTTGAGCCATTGTCATCGACGCCGCTACTCTGCCAAGCAGACCATTATTTGCGAGGGTGATCGTTCGGATGTGCTCTACCACATCATCCGTGGTTCCGTCTCCGTTCTCATCGAGGATGAGGAGGGGCACGAAATGGTGTTGGCTTACCTCAACGCCGGGGACTATTTCGGCGAGATGGGTCTGTTCGATCCCGATCAGCACCGCAGCGCCTGGGTACGGGCCCGGACGGAGTGCGAAATCGCGGAGATTGGTTATGGCAAGTTTCGCCAGATCTCGGCCCAGTTTCCGGAAATCCTCTATGCGCTGGCGTCGCAGATGGCGATCCGTCTGCGCAATACCAGTCGCAAGGCGGGTGATCTGGCCTTTCTGGACGTGACCGGCCGGGTGGCCGGGGCGTTACTCGATCTGGCACGTCAGCCGGACGCGATTACCCATCCAGACGGCATGCAGATCCGCATCACCAGGCAAGAGCTGGGGCGAATCGTGGGGTGCTCGCGGGAGATGGTGGGGCGGGTGCTGAAGGATCTCGAGGCACAGGGATTGATCACTGCCCGGGGCAAGACCATGGTGATCCACGGCACGCGCTAGTCGCTGTCCCCTGAAAATGAAAAAGCGCTCCCTGTCAGAATGACAGGGAGCGCTCCGGCTGGGGAGCAGCCTGAAAGGGTCACTCCTCGATGTCGGCAATCACCGAAGGCGGCGTGGCCGGCAAGCGGGGCATGGTCTGCTCCGGGAACTCGCCGGTCAGGCTGTTGAGGAAGGCGACGATGTCCGCAACATCTGCATCGCTCAGATCCTTGTTGAGCTGGGTCTTGGCCATGACCCGCACCGCTTCATCGAGCGTCTTCACCGAACCGTTGTGGAAATAGGGTGCGGTGAGCGCGATGTTGAGCAGGGTGGGAACACGCCACAGGTGCTTGTCCGCCTCCTTCTTGGTCGCTTCGTAGCGGCCCCCGTCTTCCATCAGCTTGTATTTGCTGACGTAGGGGTTGTCGGTGAAGGTGGGGAACTTCACGAAGAAGCCCTCACCCAGGGGCTTTTTCGGACCCGCAAAGGCCGGACCCGAGTGACAGCTCGTGCAGCCCGTCTTGGCGAATTTCTCCATGCCGGCGATCTGCTGCGGTGTCAGAGCCTTCTTGTCCCCCTTGACGTAGCGGCTGTAGGGGCTGTTGGGGGTGATCAGGGTGCGTTCGTAGGCGGCGATCGCCTTGGCGAAGTTCTCGATGTTCACCACATCACCCTTGCCGAATGCCTTCTCGAAATAGGGTTGGTAACCGGTGATGGCTTTCAGGCGGTTTTCGACCAGGGTCTGGTGATCCTTGATGCCCATCTCGATGGGGTTGATGACCGGCCCCTTGGCCTGCTCTTCCAGGGTGGGTTCCCGTCCATCCCAGAACTGAACGGAAAGGTAGGCGGCATTCCACACCGTGGGGGCACTACGGCCTCCTTTCTGGCCCTTTACACCCACAGCGACGGGACGGTTGTCTTCCCCGCCCAGCATCACGTTGTGGCAGCTGTTACAAGAGATGGTGCCGGTTGAGGAGAAGCGGGGATCGAAATAGAGCATCTTGCCCAGCTCCACCTTGGCGGCCGTGGTGGGGTTATCTTTGGGCGTTGGGGGGGTATCGGGTAACGTCTCCCACTGCTGCGCCATCGCCGGAGCGGCGACGAGGGCAGCGATCAACGCAGAAAGTTTGGCGATTTTCATCTTACAGCTCCTCTTGTCGATGTTGTTTTGGTTCAATGGAAAACCTCTCTTCATGTGTATTTAGACACAGTCTAAATCTAAAGTCAACTCCGTTCGTGCGTGTTTGTCAAAGATCTGCAAGATTGGATACCAAACTGATATGTGGGGGCGAGACGAAGAGGGATCAATGTCTGGCGGTGGAAGGTCGCAAAGAGTTACCTTTCGGTCGCCAGATTGCGGCCTTTTTGTCACACCTTTTCAGGGAAGGAGATGTTCGTTACGGTAGAGATCGACAATCTTCTCCCGGTCGCGGATCTTGTAGATCCGGTCCCCATCCACCATCACTTCCGCTGGACGGGGGCGGGAATTGTAGTTGGAGCTCATGGTGAAGCCGTAGGCGCCCGCTGAGCGCACCGCCAGCAGGTCTCCCTCCTCCAGTGCCAACTCCCGCTCCTTGCCGAGGAAATCTCCGGTTTCACAGATGGGACCGACCAGATCATAGACATGCTTCTCGCCATCCCGGGGGCAGACGGGAACGATGGATTGCCGGGCCTGGTACAGCGCCGGACGCATCAGGTCGTTCATGCCAGCGTCGATGATGGCGAAATTCTTGTGGGCGGTGTGCTTGAGATACTGTACGCGGGTGAGCAGGATGCCGGCGTTGCCCACGATGGCGCGTCCCGGTTCCAGGATCAGGCGCAGTGCCCGGTTTCCCAGAGCCTTCATGATGGCGGCGGCGTATTCGGCCGGTTCCGGTGGAGTTTCCTGGTCGTAGGTGATCCCCAGGCCGCCCCCCAGATCCAGATGCTCGATGGCGATACCGCGTCGTTCGAGCCGATCGATGAGCAGCAGCAGCCGCTGCAGGGCGTCGATGAAAGGGGCCATGCTGGTCAGTTGGGAACCGATGTGGCAATCCACTCCCAGGATCTGGATGTTCTCAAGTGCCGCCGCCCGCTCGTACAGGCAGAGGGCTTCATCGATGGCGACGCCGAACTTGTTCTCCTTCAGACCGGTGGAGATGTAGGGATGGGTTTCGGCATCCACGTCCGGATTGACCCGAATGGAGACGGGGGCCCGTATTCCCAGCGCCTCAGCTTGCTGGTCGAGGCAGAGCAGCTCCGATTCCGATTCCACATTGAAACAGTGGATCCCGACCTGCAGGGCACGGTGAATTTCGTCCACTCGCTTGCCTACCCCGGAGAACACCACGCGGCCGGGATCTCCGCCCGCCTCCAGTACCCGTTCCAGCTCACCGAGGGAAACGATGTCGAAACCGGAGCCGAGCCGTGCCAGCAGGTTGAGAATGGCGAGGTTGGAGTTGGCCTTCACCGCATAGCAGATCAAATGGTCCCGTCCTGCCAACGCCCTGTCGAAGGCGTGCCAGTGGCGCTCCAGGGTGGCGCGCGAGTAGACGTAGGTGGGTGTTCCCCAGGTCGCGGCGATCTCGGTCAGGTCCACCTCTTCCGCGAACAGCCGGTTGTCCCGGTAGTTGAAATGATCCATGGTGGTCGTCTATCGATCCTGCTGCGGTTCCTGAGATGTGTCTGGCAGATAGAGCGGCCCCTTCTGGCCGCAAGCTGCGAACAGGAGACATGCCACCAGCAACAGGGTGATTCGTATTACACGGGTTGTTCGCTGCTTCCCGCCCATCTTCGGCAGTATAACCCCAAACGGTGTCGGTGTTGCAAGCAGCCGGAGGGGATGGGAGCGGGCCGCGGAAAGTTGGGTTACAATAGCGCCCCCCATGTTTCGCGATACCTCCTCCAACAATGACTCTCTCAATCCCCGCCAACGGGAGGCGGTGCGCTACATCGACGGCCCCCTCCTGGTGCTGGCCGGGGCGGGCAGCGGCAAGACCCGGGTAATCACCCGCAAGATCGCCTACCTGATTCGGGAGTGCGGCATCTCTGCGCGGCACATCGCTGCCGTCACCTTCACCAACAAGGCGGCACGCGAGATGAAGGAGCGGGTGGGGGGGCTGCTCGATCGGCGGCTGAGTCGTGGCCTCAAGGTTTCCACCTTTCACACCCTGGGACTGGGGATCCTCAAGCGGGAGCTGGAGGTATTGGGTTACAAGCCGGGGTTTTCCATCTACGATTCTGTGGACACCCTGGCCCTGATCCGGGAGCTGATGCGGCGGGACGTGGGAGATGAGAAAGGGGCCGCAGAGCGGGTTCGCTGGTACATCTCCCGCTGGAAGAGTGATTTCGTGACCCCGGAGGAGGCCGCAGGGGCAGTGGACGAAGGGGATCCGTTGTCCCTCGTCGCTGCCCGGCTCTATGGCGAGTACAGCAGACACCTGAAGGCCTACAACGCCTTCGATTTCGATGATCTGATCATGCTTCCGGTGCTGCTCTTCGAGCAGCATTCAGAGGTGCTGGAGCGCTGGCGCAATACCATCCGTTATCTGCTGGTGGATGAGTACCAGGACACCAATGCCACCCAGTATCGCCTGGTGAGACTGCTCACCGGGGTGCGCGGTGCATTGACGGTGGTTGGAGACGACGACCAGTCCATCTATGCATGGCGGGGCGCCAATCCGGAAAATCTGGCGCAGTTGCAGGAGGACTTCCCCAATCTCAAGGTGATCAAGCTGGAGCAGAACTACCGCTCCATGGTCCGCATCCTGCGGGCGGCCAACCGATTGATCAGCAACAATCCTCACCTCTTCGAAAAGCGCTTGTGGAGCGAGCTGGGGCATGGCGATCCCCTGCGGGTCATTCAGGCGCGAGACGAGCAGCACGAGGCCGAAAGGGTGGCGGCGGAGATCCTGCATCACCGTTTCGTCCATCGTACGGCGTTTCGCGACTATGCCATCCTCTACCGGGGGAATCATCAGTCGCGGCCGTTCGAACGGGCCTTGCGGGAGCACAACATCCCCTATCGTCTGACGGGGGGAACCTCTTTCTTTGCCTACACCGAGGTAAAGGACCTGATGGCCTATCTCCGTCTGCTGGTCAATCAGGATGACGACAACGCCTTTCTGCGGGTGGTCAACACGCCACGCCGGGAGATCGGCCCGGGGACACTGGAAAAACTGGCCGGTTATGCCGGTGATCGTGGTATCAGCCTGTTTGCCGCCTGCTTCGAGCTGGGGCTTGCCCAACATCTGCCCGCCCGCTCCAGGGAGCGGCTGCAGCGCTTCGCCGACTGGCTGGTGGATATCGCCGATCGTGCCGCTCGCGGGGACCCGCTCGCGGTGGTGCGGGAGATGCTGACCGACATGGATTACCGCCAGTGGCTGGAGGACAGCTCCCGGGATGGCAAGGCGGCGGAGCGGCGCTGGGAGAACGTGGAAGAGTTGCTCGAGTGGATGCGGCGAATCGCGGAGGATGCCCCGGGACACAAGAGTCTGGCGGAACTGGTGTCCCACATGACGCTGATGGACATCCTCGAGCGGAACGATGACGATGCGCAGGAAACCGATGCAGTGGCATTGATGACGCTGCACGCCGCCAAGGGGCTGGAGTTTCCCCATGTCTATCTGGTGGGGATGGAGGAGGAGCTGTTGCCTCACCGGACCAGCCTAGACGAGGGGCAACTGGAAGAGGAGCGCCGCCTCGCCTACGTGGGGATCACACGCGCACAGCGCACCCTTACCTTCACCTGCGCTGCACGCCGCAAGAAGGGAGGGGAGCTGGTGGAGTGTGAACCCAGCCGGTTTTTGGAAGAGCTGCCGCAGGAAGACCTGGAGTGGCTCGGGGGCCTCAAGCAGCGCAGCAACCTGTCACCGGAAGAGAGCCGCCAACGGGGCCGGGCCCATCTGGCACAGATGCGCAGCATGTTGCAGAAAGGGAATGCCTAGCCCGAATATTTCACCCGGTCGCTGAAATTTCGCTCCAGGTCGCCGTCATCAAGCGAACTACCCGAAATACGGGCAAGATGTCATCGGGCGGGTTTCGGTCCGATGAACACACTCTCCCGTTCGGCGGAGAGTTTGGGATTTTCCGGGCTCTCGATGTGAAAGAAGATGGGCACCGACTCTGCATTCAACGCCTTGCGCGGCACCCTGACGAAGACCCGGATGGCCGAGGTTTCGCCCGGAGGGATGGCAAACGACTGCTTGGTACCATGCAGCCTTGTTCCCGGCGGGCCGGACACCTCGATTTTCACCGGTACCTCCTGCATGCTCTTGTTCAATACCTTGAGGGTGTATTTGTTCTGAATGGAGCCGTCACTTTCCAGCACATAGAGCGGTTGCCGCTCATGGATCACGGTCAGGCTCAGGGCGTCCAGCGTGCTCAGACCGTAGACGATGCCAGCCGCTGCCAGCAGCATGATGGTGCCATAGACCCAGACCCGAACCCGCTTGTAGAGAGGCAGGACCTCACCCCCTTCCAGCTCGTCCAGGGATGCATAACGGATCAGGCCGCGGGGACGGTGGACCTTGTCCATCACCTGATCGCAAGCGTCGATGCAGAGGGCGCACATGATGCATCCCTCCTGCAAGCCGCGCCGGATGTCCACCCCCATCGGACAGACCGCGACACACTGCCGGCAGTCGATGCAGTCCCCCAGCTTCGGCTGATCGGGCCCCTTTTTCTTTTGCAGGCGACCACGCGGCTCACCCCGCTTGACGTCGTAAGCGGGGATGATGGTGTGCTTGTCCACCATCGCCGACTGGATGCGGGCGTAAGGGCAGAGCCAGAAACAGACCTGTTCGCGCATGAAGCCGGCGAGAAAATAGGTACCACCCGTGAACAGGAGGATGGTGGTCAGTGCGGCGGGGTGGAGTTCGAAGGTGAAGATATCCTTCCACAGCTGGTAGGCGTCGGTGAACCAGGCGGTGAACGAGATGCCGGTCAGGATTCCGATGGCGATCCAGATCAGGTGCTTGGTTACCTTGATGCGGATCTTGCGGGCATCCCAAGGGGCCTGCTCGAGCTGACGCCGCTTTTGTGGAGGGCCTTCCAGCTTGTCCTCCAGCCAGGTGAAAACATCGGTCCACACCGTCTGGAAACAGAAGAATCCGCAGAACACCCTTCCAGCCAGCGCCGTCGCCACGGCCAGCAGGATGGCGAAGAAGAGCAGAACCAGAGAGAGCATCCAGAGGTCCTGCGGAAGGATGGTGGCGCCGAAGATGTGGAACTGCCGGTTGGGGATGTCGAACAACACTGCCTGCCGGCCATCCCAGCGCAGATAGGCACCGAAGAAGAAGATCAGCCAGACGCTGCTGGTCCACCACTTGATGGTGCGCCATTTGCCGGGGATGCGTTTGGCATGGATGGTCTTGCCACCCGTGTTGACCTCCCAGTAATCCGCTTCGTCATAGAGCGCCTCGACGGCATGCCGTGTGGCAGTCTCACGTTGGTTCTGCTCCATATCGTCCGATCCCTTCCAGTTTCTGGCCGCGGTAAAAAACGGGAATGTTTGGTTCTGTATGATAGTCGCTGGTGGGGCTGTTACCCAAACAGCCTGGGTGATTAAACGCTAGCGCATCGCCGGCATTTGTCGCATTGAAAATTGTCAATCAGCGCTGCTGACCGGGCCGTTTTCCGCGATTTTCTCCAATCCGGGAATGTCACAACGATAGCGGGTCTGGGAAAGCTGGGTAAGCAGACCCTGGCGCTTGAATTCTGCGACGATGCGGCTGGCGGTCTCCGTGGTCAGACCCAGCATGGCACCCATGTCCTCACGGCTGAAGAGCTCACACTGTTCGTTTTCGGTGTTGTGCAGCCGCAAAAGCAGACGGGCCACTCGCTGTCTTGCCGAGCCGGTCGAGAGTTCCGTCAGCCAGGCGTCGGCCTCCATCAACGCCCGTTGCCAGCGAGACATCAGTTCCCGGTGCAGGGTGGGGTTCTCCCGATCCATGCAGCGCACGATCTCCACCGGCAGGCGGCAGACCTCCGTGCTTTGCAGTATCACCGCATCGTGCTGGTAGCGTTGATCCAGCAGCGCCTCGAGTCCGGCCACGTCGGTTCCTCTGAGTAACCGGACGATGCGCTGGCTGCCGTCGGGCAGGTACTGGACGAGTTTGATCAGCCCACTCCGGATGGTATACATGAAGTTTCCCTCGTCACCAGCCCGGTAGAGAAGAGCGCCCGCGGGAAGGGAAAAGATATCGATGGGGCTATGGATGCACTCGAACTCCTTCTCCCCAAGGCCGGAAAAAAGCACCGAATCGCGCAAGGTGCAGGTCTGGCAGTCGGCTACGCCGCTCCATGCCTCTTGAGGGGAAAGTGTTTTCATGGCAGTTGACCATCACTCCACAAGTTGCGGGAAATGATGCCTATGTTAGGGGATAACGGTGGGGGGATACAGTGGGACGATGCAGATAACCCTCGGGTTACGTTCTGAGGGGAGGCGAGAGGGTGTGAGGAGTTGCTTTTCCCTTCCATCGTCTCCATATAAAAAACAGAGGTCTCGAGTTTCCCGCCGAGAGGAGGGTGGGCGAAAGATGAAGCTGCCGATTCCTGATCGTCGTGCCGCCGGTCGCGCCTTGGCCGAAGCGCTGGGTCGATATGCCGGGCGGAAGGATGTCATCGTTCTGGCGCTCCCGCGAGGAGGGGTTCCAGTAGCAGCCGAGATTGCCAGAGGATTGGATGTGCCCCTGGATGTGATGCTCGTCCGCAAGCTCGGCGCTCCCTGGCAACCCGAGCTGGCGATGGGAGCCATCGCCAGCGGGGGAGTGCGGGTGATGAACGACGAGGTGGTGCGGGGAATGGGGATCTCGCCGGAGGCCATTGAACAGGTGGCACAAGAGGAGCTGAAGGAACTGGAGCGGCGCGAACGGGCCTATCGGGGGAACCGGCCCTGGCCCGATTTGACGGACAAGACGGTGATCCTGGTGGATGACGGACTGGCCACGGGGGCCACCATGCATGCCGCTATCGACGCCGTTCGTGCCCAGAATCCGGCACAGATCGTGGTGGCGGTACCGGTGGCCCCACCAGACACGGTACGAGCCCTGGAGCCGTTGGTGGACGAGGTGGTCTGCCTGTTTCAGCCGGAACCTTTCATGGCCATCGGGCAGTGGTACCAGGATTTTTCACAATTGACCGATGCAGAGGTCCAGGCGTTGCTGGAAGAGCAGGAAGCAGCGCCGTCCTGAGCGGGGAGAGGTTCCCATGCGTTTCGAAGAGATTCCGGAAGAGGAGTGGCCGACGTTCTGTGAGTCGTTCAGCCGGCAGCACCATGGCTGGCTGGTGACGGTGAGTGAAGCGGACAGTGCTGCGCTCGACTACGATGTGCAGTCGGCCCTGTCGGGGGAGAGGGTGCTGGAGGCGGAACAACCGCTGCAGTCGGTGAAACTGGAACGAAACCGTCGGACGGCCATCTTCGTCGAGGTGGGCGAGGATGAGCGGCGCACCTTCACTGTGGAGGATGTCCGCCGGTTGTGGCGGGTATGGGTGGGTGAGGCCCATGAGGGAGTGCGTGTCGATGACAGGAAAGGAAGATCGCTGCTGGTGGAGTTCCGGGCTCCGGCGGCTCCTGAGGCGCTGGACGGTTTGGCGGCCTCCGAGCGTTGAGAGCTCCTTGGGCGGGGGTTGCCGGGTCATGAAAGAGGGAATGTAGCCATGTCGTTCTCCGACGAGACCCCCGTACGGGAGATCTTGATCCAGGCCGGTGAAGTCGGCCTTCCCGCCTTCCTCGCCGTGCCGGAGAGTGCACGAGGGATCGTGTTGTTCGTCCACGGCAGCGGCAGCAGCCGTTTCAGTTCGCGCAACCGGTATGTCGCGGAGGTGCTCAACGAAGGGGGATTGGCGACGCTGTTGTTCGACCTGCTGACCCCCGAGGAGCATGCCGTCGATGTGGTGACTGCCGAACTGCGTTTCGATATCGGCCTTCTCAGCCATCGCACCATCGCCACCCTGGATTGGCTCGCCGCAGAGCCTCGGCTCTCTGCTCTGCCAGTCGGGTTGTTCGGTGCCAGCACCGGTGCGGCAGCGGCGCTCAACGCAGCGGCGGCGAGACCCGATCAGGTTCGCGCCGTGGTATCCCGGGGAGGGCGGCCGGACCTGGCGCTGTCGGCGTTGCCGGAAGTCCGGGCCCCGACCCTGCTCATCGTGGGCGGCCTCGACGAACCGGTGATCAAGATGAACGAAGAGGCGGCCAGCCATCTCGAGGCGCCGTGGGAGCTGGTCATCGTGGAAGGGGCGACCCATCTGTTCGAGGAGCCGGGGGCCCTGGAACAGGTGGCGGCCCTCGCCAGGGACTGGTTTTTGCGCCACTTGGGGGCAGCGCAGGAATGAGTCGCCGTCTGCTGTTGTTTGCACTGGAGGGCAGCCACCCTTTTGGCCGGAGAGTGGCGAGCCATCTGGGAATCGAGCTGGCCGCCTGTGAAGAGCGGGAGTTCGACGACGGCGAACACAAGACGCGACCTTTGGAGAGCGTGCGCGGGGGGGATGTGTTCGTCATCGCCTCGCTCTATGGCGACCAGCGGCTCTCGGTCAACGACAAGCTGGTGCGCCTTCTGTTTTTCCTCGGTGCGGTACGGGATGCGGGTGCGGGGCGTGTCACCGCGGTGGTTCCCTATCTCTGTTATGCGCGCAAGGATCGCAGGACCAAGTCCCGCGATCCCGTCAACACCCGTTACACCGCGGCCCTGTTCGAGGCGATGGGGGTGGACAGGGTGGTGACGCTGGACGTGCACAATCTCGCCGCCTACCAGAATGCCTTTCGTTGCCGTACCGAACATCTGGAGGCGCGGCCACTGTTCGTGGATCATTTTGCCGCCCGGCTGGAGAGGGGGCGGGACGAGGTGGTGGTCGTTTCGCCCGATGTCGGCGGCATCAAGCGGGCGGACGCCTTTCGGGAGTCCCTGGCGGCACGCCTGGGACGAGAGGTGGGCAGCGCCTTCCTGGAAAAGCGGCGCAGTGCTGGTGTGGTGAGTGGCGAGGCGGTGGTCGGTGAGGTGGAGGGACGCTGCGTCATTGTCATCGATGACATGGTGGCCGGGGGGACGACATTGGTGCGCGCAGCCGCCGCCTGTGCCGAACGTGGGGCCCGCTCAATCCTGGCAGCGGCCAGTCACGGCCTGTTCACCGGGGAAGCGGAGCAGAAACTGGCCCGCTCTGCGTTGGAACAGCTGGTGGTGACCAATAGCGTGGAGCCGTTTCGGCTCGATGCCGGGTTTGCCGCACGGAAGGTGAAGCGGCTCGATTGCAGTGGCCTGGTGGCGGAGGCGATCGAGCGGTTGCATACGGATGGTTCTCTGGTGGAACTGCTGGAGAGATGACCACATCACAGAGAGGCCGGCAGGTGGCGCCACGCCAGCTCCAGATAGGCTCGCGTCTTGTCGATCCACTTTTGCACCGAGTCCCGGGGTGGATGGTCGGTGAGATGGGAGGCCGACAGCCTTGCCCGCAGGTGGGCCCGGGTGGCCTTGAAGAAGGTGACCAGTTCGCTCTCCGGTTGCTCGCCGGTGAGTGAGCGGTAGACCCCGAAAACCCGATCGCCGATCCAGGCCGCCCCTTCGAATTCGCACTCCAGCGCCAGAAATGCCAGTTCCTCTACCGGATCCAGCAGGCGAAATCCCCTGTTGAACTCCAGGCGGTCGATGAACAGGGGAGGATCGGTGAGGCAGATGTGCTCCGGGCGCAGATCGCCGTGGGCCTCGACCACCCGGCGGGCACTCTCCTTCAACAGCGCTTTGCGCCGCTCGACGAACTCGAGTAGCCGATCGCGCAACCGCTCCAGCGCTGCGGGCTCCAGATCCCGATCCACGGCGAGCAGCGTTCGATGGTTGAGCCGGGTTTCCTCCACGAAACGTTGGCGATAGGTCTCCTCGGGCTGGGGTTCGGCGTGGGTCTGGCGGTAGAATTCCACCAGGGTTCCGGTGAATCGATCTACCTCCGCTTTCGTTACGTTCCCTCGGTCGATGCGTGCATCGAGCATGCAATCCCGTGGCAGTCGCCGCATCTTTACCAGCCACTCCACCGTCTCTCCAGCTCCATTCAGGGCCAGGGAGCCATCTTCCGTCTGAACCAGCGCCACCTTGCCAAGGTAGACCCCCGGCGCCAGTGGCCGGTTGAGCCGGATCTCCTCGTCGCAATCCAGACGCCGCTTTTCCAGGGTGCTGAAATCCAGGTAGCCGGTGTGTATCGGCTTGTGGAGCTTGTAGACGTGTCGGTCGGTGAGGAACACCCACGACATGTGGGTCTCGATGGTATTCACGCGGGCTGGCTGTTCGGGATAGCTCTCCGGTTTGCTGAGGAAGGCGACTTTGGTGGCGAGTGTGGGCTGTCTGGCGGTCATCGATGTTCCCTTATTGAGCGTCTCGTTGTGGTCGATGTCGGTACAACTGACCCTCGAGCGACTTCAGATCGCCCAACACCCATACCTCTGATATCTTTCCCTCCCTGAAATGGAACAGCGCTGTTCCTTCCCACTCCACCTTGGAATTGGTTGGCGGATACCCCATGAATTCACCAACATGAACTCCGGAAAACCTCATTCTGGCGAATGCTTTGGACTGTTCTGCCACCAGCTCCAGAATGTCACATCTGTAATCATCCAATGCGCTGTGGACCTCATCGAGGTATTCGCTAAAACCAGAATACCCTGTCTTTCCCCGGTCCAGCGAGCCACGAAAAATGAGTGACTCGTGAATAATATCTGGAATGGCCCCTTTATCATGCTGATTCCAGATGATTTCGTAAAACTTTTTAACCTGTTCCTTCTCGTAGCTCATCGAGTTCCCTTTCAAACACAACAACCATCGTAACCACTGCTCCCCCCTCGGAGGAGTCCAAACGGGGCGGTCTATTGCTGGAGCGCAGGGAGGCGCACAAGCAGCCTCCTCCCGATTTCGCATGTTTTGTTTCGAACGGGGGATCGCAGTGGCGATTCGAGTTGTCACCAACCCTCTTCGTTTTACCGCTGTGGCATTTCCTTGATTCCACGGCAAAAAAAACCCCCCGAAGTCGGAGACTCCGGAGGGCTTCTCCCTGGGGGGGAGGGATAGGAGCCTTCACCAGCAGGGCGGTCCGTGTACGGCATGGCCAACCGCCTTCATTCTCAATGACAGTAAGTCATTGAGAATGAAGGCAACCGAAAACCGCAATCATTGGTTTCTGCACTAAAAAGGCCGAGGATAGCTTATTCTACATTCTGCTAGAGACTCACTCCCAATGATTTTAACGTATCCATCGTCAAACCGCCACGTGCCAATCCCTTTTCCCGTTGATAGGCATCGACCGCCCGAAGGGTGCCTCTGCCAACCACCCCGTCCACGGGGCCGGGATCGAATCCGGCTGTTTTGAGAGCGCGCTGTACCTCACTGATGAGCTCGCGAGTCATGTTGGTCCGGCACAGCACCGGCCGCCATTCGAGCCGCTGCTCGGCGACCTTGATGCGCTTGGTGATGGTCTTGTACTTTGCCGGGATCTCGATCCGCTTCTCTTGGGGTGCCGAGACCAGTTTGCGTACCTTGACGATCTTGTATTGAGCGGGGATCTCTACCGTTTTTGTGGAGGCGGGGGTCTTCACCACGCGCCGGGTGACCGTCTTGTAGCGTGCCGGGGTTTTCTTCAGGCAGATCTGGTTGCCGGTACGGGTCTTGGCGCTCATCTCCTTGCTGTGGATTTCGTGCCAAATGAACTGCGC
>WFNS01000099.1 GCA_015488495.1 Gammaproteobacteria bacterium
GCCTTGCGGGTCAAGCACTACAGCATCCGCACGGAACGGGCCTATGTGGGATGGATTCGCCGCTTCATCCTGTTTCATGGAAAACGCCATCCGGAGGAGATGGGCGAGCGGGAGGTGGTGGAGTTTCTCAGTTACCTGGCGGTTTCCGGGAGAGTAGCGCCAGGGACGCAGAATCAGGCGTTCAATGCCCTCCTGTTTCTGTATCGCCATGTGCTGGACCGGCCGTTGGAAGATCTGTCGGGCACGGTCAGGGCAAAGAAACCGCAAAGGCTCCCCGTGGTGTTGACGCCTGCCGAGGTGAAAGCGATTCTGAAGCAGCTCGATGGGCAGCACTGGCTGGCGGCCTGCTTGATGTATGGCTCCGGCCTGCGGTTGATGGAGTGCATGCGGTTGCGGGTCAAGGATCTGGATTTCGAGCACCGCGCCATTCTGGTACGCAACGGGAAAGGGGCCAAGGATCGAGTGGTGACTCTGGCGGAAGAGTTGGTCGTCCCGCTACGCCGGCATTTGCAGATGGTCAGGATGATCCACGAAAAGGATCTCGAGGATGGTGCCGGAGCTGTCTATCTACCTCATGCGTTGGAGCGGAAGTACCCCAATGCGCCTTACGAATGGGGTTGGCAGTATCTCTTTCCGGCAGCGAAACGCAGCATCGATCCCCGTTCCGGGATAGAGCGCCGACATCATCTCGGTGAGCAATCGGTTCAGCGGGCCATCAAACGGGCGGTGCGCAGTGCAGGAATCCACAAGCCCGCCAGTTGTCACACGTTGCGGCACTCTTTCGCCACCCACTTGCTGGAGCGCGGGATGGACATCCGCACGGTGCAGGAACAGCTCGGCCACTCCGACATCCGCACTACGCAGATCTACACCCATGTCATCCGGCGGGGTGGCAGGGCAGTGCTCAGCCCATTGGGGTCGGTGCTGCGGGAGGGGGGTGCCGATTGAGGCGGCACCCTTTTCCGGGAGAAAGGAGAACGCCCGGCGGAAGAACTCCCGCCGGGCGCCCGATCACTAACGCATGTTGATGATGGTCTGGGTGATGGTGTCGTTGACGGTGATGGTCTGGGCGTTGGCCTGGAAGTTGCGCTGGGCAACGATCAGGTTCACCAGCTCTTCGCTCAGATTGACGTTGGAGGATTCGAGCGCGCCGGACTGGATCAGCCCCAGGCTGGCGGAGCCAGGTTCGCCGTAGAGCGGCTCGCCGGAGCCGAAGGTCTGCAGCCAGGCGCTGTCGCCGTTGGGTTGCAGCCCCTGGGGATTGGCGAAGCTGGCCAGCACCACCTGGCCGAGCGCCTGGTCGTTACCGTTGGTGTAGCGGGCGAACACCACCCCCTTGTCGTCGATGTCGATGCCGGTGAGCAGGCCGGTGGTGAAACCGTTCTGGCTGATGGCGTTGACTCCCGACTCCCGGGAGTACTGGGTGGAACCACTGTAGTCCACGGTGAAATCGAGGGTGGTGGTGGCCCCGTTCTCGATGGCCCAGCTATAGTTGAACGGCATGGGCGAGCTGGCGGTGGCGTCCACCGTGCCGGTGGAGGTGAACACCAGATTGTAAGGGCCGGAGATCTGGTTGTTGGCTCCCGTGGGCAGGGTTCCCGCCTCGGCCAGACCGTCACCACCGGCCGGCACGTCGCTGTCGGTCTTGTCGGTCAGCGTGGTGTAGACATCCCAGTCGTTGGGGCCGTTCTTGCGGTAGTACATGGTGGCCAGATGGCTGGTCCCCAGGGTATCGTAGACCGTCACCGAGGTGGAGTAGGTGTAGGTGTTGGGATCCGTGGGATCGAACGTGGGGTAGAGAGTCGCATCAACCACCGGCGCCTCGGCATCCAGGTTGATGCCCACCGAGACCTCGGTGGTGGCCTTCGGCGGCCCTTCCGTGGTCGAGAGCTGAAGGTCGGCGATCACGCCAGTATTGAAGGTGCCGTCGTCGTTGGCCGGATAGACCTGCAGACGCTGCTGCTGACTGTTGACCACGTAGCCATCCTTGTCTGGCGCAAACGCCCCGGCGCGGCTGTAGACCCGGGCACCGTTGTCCTCCAGCACGAAGAACCCCTTGCCGTTGATGGCCAGGTCCAGGTTGTTGTCGGTGTACTCCACGCTCCCCTGGGCCATCTGCTGCTGGATCTGCGCCACGCGGACACCGCTGCCGGCCTGCAAACGGCTGATGCCCTGATAGGAGGCGGCATAGACATCCACGAACTCGGCGCGTGAGCGCTTGAATCCGGTGGTGCTCACGTTGGCGATGTTGTTGCCGGTCACCGCCAGATCCTTGGATGCGGCATTGAGACCGCTGAGTGCAATTCGAAAGGACATGGTTCGTTCTCCCCATTGTTGTTCGATTGTCATGCCCCCGTCGAGGAGGCGATGTTCAAACCGGTCGTCGCTCGACCCGGATATCTCATCCGGGCGCTGAAACTCTCCGTTCTCCAGCGCAGAAATGGCGGATTTCAGCGGCTGGACGAGCGGTTGCTACATGATCTCGCGGACCTCCGAGAGACTGGCCGTACCCAGCCCGGCAAGGTTGAGGGTGACCCCCTGCCCTCCCTTGCCCAGGGTCACGCTGTCCACCCGTGAGAGCAGAAGGGTCTCCAGCGCCTTGTTCTCTTCACCTGCCTGCGCCTCTACGCTGACGCGGTAGTGGCCCGGCGAAACGGTTTGTCCGTTCGCATCCTTGCCGTCCCAGCTGAACTGGAACCGCCCGGCCTCTTGCGGACCATAGGAAGCGCGGTACACCAGCGTACCGGCGGTATCGTAGACGCTGACCACCACATCGGCGGCACTGGCGGGCAGCTCGGCGGCACCCGCGATACCGGCACTGCCCTCCTCCAGATAAGCCATCTCGTTGGGCACCAGCACGTGCCGGCCGATGAGGGAAGAGGCCTGCAACGCCTGGCTGGAGGTGAGCGACTGGGTAAAGGTGTCGAGGGACTGGCTCATCTCCTGGATCCCCTTGGCCGAGCTGAACTGCGCCATCTGGGAAAGAAACTCGCCGTTCTCCATCGGTTTCAGCGGATCCTGGTTCTGCAACTGGGCCAGCATCAGCTCCAGGAACTGCTCCTGCCCCACCTCGTCGGTGCGTTTCTTCTCTTCGGGACGCGTGAGACCG
This sequence comes from Gammaproteobacteria bacterium, assembly GCA_015488495.1. Classification (GTDB taxonomy): domain Bacteria; phylum Pseudomonadota; class Gammaproteobacteria; order Thiohalospirales; family Thiohalospiraceae; genus DRMK01. Next base: position 3,110 of record WFNS01000099.1, read on the forward strand.
AGACTCTCCCAATCGATCCCCGCTGTTTTATCGATACTCATCTGCCTGCCCCTCTGTTACTGGCCCATGGTGAGCGTGCGCATCAGCATCCGCTTGGAGGTGTTGAACACCTCGACGTTGCTCTGATAGGAGCGCGATGCGGAGATCATGTTGGCCATCTCGGCGACCACATCCACGTTGGGCTTGTAGATGTAACCCTCCTCGTCGGCCATCGGGTGGTCGGGCCGATACTCCCGCTGCAGGGGAGACTGGTTCTCCACCACCGCCGCCACCTTCACCCCGACGCTGGCCTGATCCCCCCTGGCGCGATCGTAGATCGCCGAGAACACCGGCTCCCTGGCGCGGTAGGTCTCTTCGGTGCTGCTGCTCACCGAATCGGCATTGGCCAGGTTACTGGCAGTGATGTTGAGCCGCAGGCTCTGCGCCGTCATCCCGGAACCGGAGATATCGAACACCTTGAACAGTGACATGGCTTATTCTCCCTTGATGGCCCGCTTGATACCGCGGATCTTGTCGCCGGTGAAGCGTACTTCCGCCAGGTAGCGCATGGCATTCTCGGAGAAACGCGCCTGCTCCTCGGCGGTCTCGACGGTGTTGCCGTCCACGGCGGGCTGATGGGGAACCCGATAGAGCAGCTCCTCCCCTCCCTCTCCGCCGCCGGTCCGGATGTGGCCGGGCTGGGTCACCGTCAGCGGCAACGATTTCCCGCTGCCCATCGCGCCGCGCAGCGCCGCCTGGAAGTCGATGTCCCGCGCCTTGTAGTTGGGGGTATCGGCGTTGGCCAGATTGGCCGCCAGCACCTCGGAGCGGCGGTTGAAAACCGCCAGCGCCCGTTGGTTGAAACTCAATGTCTTGTCCAGGTTGATTCCCATGACACACTCCACAGTTGCCTTGCCTGACAAATAGCAATGGGTGTGCCAACGGGGAACAGCTTGTCGAATCAATGGGTTGTGCGGGCCGAATCGCCCACGAAGCCGGCAACGGCGGCACCTCCTTGCCGCTCGGCAATCACCCCTTCTTGCGGGCGCGGGGGTGGGTGTTGTCGTAGACCTCGGCGAGGTGCTGGAAGTCGAGATGGGTGTAGATCTGGGTGGTGGCGATGTCGGCGTGGCCCAGCAACTCCTGCACCGCCCGCAGATCGCCGCTGGATTCGAGCAGATGGCTGGCGAAGGAGTGGCGCAGCCGGTGCGGATGGATGCGACCGGAGAGCCCCTGGCGGACGCCCCACTGCTGCAGCCGTTTCTCCACCGCCCGCCGGCCCAGACGCCGTCCCTGCCGGCCGACGAAGAGGGCCTGTTCGTCGGCGGCCGCAAGCTGCCGACGCACGGCCAGCCACTCCTGCAACGCCTTTCTCGCCTCCCGACCCACCGGCAGAAGACGGGTCTTGTTGCCCTTGCCGGTGACCCGCACCAGCCCTTCCTGCAGATCGAGGTGGGAAAGGTCCAGCGCGGTCAGCTCAGCAAGCCGCAGACCGGAGGAGTAAAGTAGCTCCATCATCGCCGCATCCCGGACCGCCAGCGGATCGTCC
>WFNS01000100.1 GCA_015488495.1 Gammaproteobacteria bacterium
AGGGTTCTATTCGTACAGCCGGTGCTTGCGCCGTGAGGCGTTGGCATGGAAATACTTGAAGCGGAAGATCGCATCCATGCCGTGACAGTTGGCACAGAGATCCACATTGCGCGGATCGCGCAGGAAGCTGTTGCGAACGTCCCCTTCCCGGTTTCTGCCGGGACCCGGTCTCGGACGGATGTCGCTCCACTTGTGCGGGTTGTGACAGGTAGGACAGGTAATTACCCCCGAGCGGGCTTCGTGTCCCTGTTCGTCGAATACGGGGCGGTGTCCCTTCTTGCCCTTGGTGGGTTGGCCGCCACGCATGCTGATGCCACGGATTTCGACCGGGTGGGTAATATGGGGAGGAAGTTTGTTACCGGCAAATTTGCCCTTGTCATGGCAGCTGCGGCAGAGTTGTTCCTGGGGGTTTTTCCCCGGACCCAGTTTTCGCGCCCAGAGCCGAAGCCGGTTGGGGGCGTTGTGCACCATGTGGCACTGGCCGCAGATGCCGGTTTTGTCCACGGTGTCGCCCACAGCGTTGGGCTGGTCTGGTCCGGTCACGTTGAGGTCGTGATCGGTTCCCTTGATGAAGCGCTTGTCGGTGTGGCACTCGACGCAGAGATCTTCTCCTGGAGCAGCAGGGATTCGTAGAAAACTGTTTTGCCCGTTACCTTCCACATCAGGGAAAGCACCTTCCAGATCGGCTGGATCCCTTGGATTCCACTGGTGCGGGTTGTGGCAGGTGCCGCAGCTTACCCGCCCACTGCCGTAGCCCAGCTTGCCAGAGCGACTGAAGAGTGGGAGGTCTGGTTCCGGGTTGAAAAGCAATCGGCTGATGTCGACTCCCACCGGATGGAAGTTTTCACCGGTCAGCTTGTTTTCTGCTATACCTCCTTTTTGGTGACAGTCCCGGCACATCTTTTCGATGGTGTCGTTACCAGGTCCGAATTCTCTGGCCCAGAGGTTGGGTCCGGTTCCTTCATGGGGTTTATGGCAATCTCCACACAACCCGCCTCCAGTGGTCTTGCCGGCATTTTTCGGCGAGGAGATCCGAAGATTGTGTTTGGAATAGGCCACCATCGATTTGTCAACGTGACAGTTGGTGCATAATTTGCCGTTCCTGTCGAACGGGATACGTAGAAAACTACCTCGACCATCCCCTTCAGCCAGCGGATCCGGGCGCTGTTTTGGCGGCAAGGTGGACCAGCTATGGGGATCGTGACAGGTGGTGCAGACCACCACCCCTCCCTTGGAAACCCGGTTCCCGTATTTGTCGTACAAGGGCAGGGGAATCAAAGGATTTTTCAGATAGAGCTTTTCGTCCACCGCTTTCCAGTGTTTGCCATCGGCAGAGATGCCGACCTTCTCAATGGAGACGCCAATGGGATGGGTGTGTTTCTTGGTGATGACCTTTTTCTTGGCTACGCCTTTAGGATTGTGGCAGCTCAGGCACATGGCGGTGATTCTGTTCTCCCCCTTCTTCAGCTCCCATGCCCACATCCTGGGACCTTTGCCGAAATGGGGCTTGTGGCAGGCGGTACAGAGCCCGGTGTCCGGCTTCACCAGGAGCCCCTTTTTGCTCATGATGGCGGCGTCGTGTTTGGTTCCGTTTACACCCCTCTTGTTGGCGTGGCAGGTGGTGCAGAGCTCGTGCTTGTTGACCGCCAGCAGCTTCTTGTCCGCCGCCCCATGAATACGGTGACAAGACTGGCAGATGACCTTGTTGTGTTTTTTGCCACCGAATTTGGAGCCCGCCTCCCGCAATTCCTGCGGAACCTTCCCGATTCTTTCGATGTTCTTGAACATCGGGTGATTTCCCTCTTTGGTTCCGGTGGCCCTGTCAATGTGACAGGCCAGACAGAGACTGGAGTTTACGTTCTTGACACGCAGGAAAACCGGCGAGAACTTCTCCTTCTCCCAGTCGACTCCATGTGCGCTGTGGCAGGTTCCGCAATAGATCTTTCCTTCCTCATTCAGTGGGAAGACCGTTTTTCCTTGAAGGGTCGGAATCTCGATATTCTTCGGTGGCTCGATGCCAACCGGGTGAAAATGTTCCCGCTTTGCCCAGGCAAATCTCGAATCGAGGACGAATCCGTCGTGGCAAGAGAAACACATGCGTTCGGTACTGACCACGTCCTGTTTACCGGTATCGACCACTGGTTTCGGGTCGTAGGGAATCAAGGTTGCAGCATCCTTGCGTGTGAAATCACTCAGCCACATGACGTGACATATGGAGCACTCCCGCTTTGGAGAGATGTCACGGCTTGCCCATGCAGATCCGGTGGAAATCAGGAGCAACAGGATCACGCCTGACAGGATAAAGCCGGACAGGCGGGGATGAGGGGGAGGTAGATGTCTCATCATCATGGCAGGTCGTACACAGACACCTTGTGTTTCAACATCTCTGCGACATACAGGCGATTGGTGGGGCTGATAGCAATCCCGGCCGGCGCGGTGAACTTTTGTATTCTGCCGCTGCTGCCCAGCACATAAGCAAAGCGATAGGGGGGCTCGAATACCTGTATCAGGTCCATGTAGCTGTCGGTCACATATCTTCTGCCACGGTTATCCAGGGCAACGCCTTTGGGACGGAACATCTGGCCGGGAGCCACGCCCCATTCACCGATGTTATAGCGGAACCTTCCGGAAGGCTCAAAGACCTGGACGCGGGTGTTGAGAACGTCGACTACGTAGATGAGTCCATGATGGACGAGAAGTGTTCCGGGAAAACGGAACTGCCCGTCACTGGTCCCTTCACCTCCCCATTGTTTCAACAACTTGCCGGATCTGTTGAATACCATCACCTTGTGGTTGGTGTTTCCGGTAACGTAGATGTTGCCATTGGAACTGACTGCAACATCGATGGGCTTGACCTGCTCGCCCTTCTCCTTTACCGGGAAACCGAATTTGAATCGGCCGGCGGCGTCGAACACTTGGATACGTTTGTTACCGGAATCTGCCACGTAGATGAGTCCCTTCTGATCGACACCGATCCCGACAGGATCGCGTAGTTGCCCTTGTTTCGACCCTCGTTCAGAGATGGTGGAGAGGGCATCTCCATTCGGGCCAAAAACAGCAATGCGGCTGTTTCCACTGTCCACCACGTAAATGCGGCCCTGCTTATCGATGGCGATATCTGTGGGGAGTAGCAGCGCTCCAGCACTGCTTTCCCTGATATCGAAAAGGTGTCTCGGTGTCTTGGTGGGGATGGCTGCTGCCTGAATGGGAGGACAGCTGAGCAGCAGTGCTGCAAAAGCGAGAAGATACCTTGCAAGCGGTGAAACCATGCTCGTTCCGGGTTTGTCTGATTCCTGAACAAAAACAGGCGTAACGACCGGTGAAGCCGTTACGCCTGTATATTGTATCCTTTATCGCGGATTATTGCTGCTCGTCATAGGTCTTGCGCCACCAGGCCCGGGGATCATTGAGGAGCTCCTCATCTATTTCAGGCGCTGGTCTCTCCTTGCCAAGCAGGATTTCCTGTTCTTCCTTGCTCATCTTGCCACGGAAAATGGTGGGAATATAGAACTCCTTGTATTTCTGAACCAGGCCCACGATATTCAGATTGGTGAGTGCAGTGACCCGTTTATCGGAGAAGCCCAGCTCCCGGAAAGGTATATAGCTTTCGTTCTCTGGTGCATGACAACGGGTGCAGAAACGGCCTACAGGGTTGACCAGCGTGTGGAACATCTTCTTGATGGCACCCTGTTGCTGGGTGGTCAGATTGCCGCGGACAGCTATGAACTCTCTCGCCTCATCGCTATCCTCCGTGATTTCCAGCAGCTCCTCTCGACCATCCGGTGTCTTCCGGTAAGCCACAATCTTGGAGAAGTAGTCATCGGTCTTGATCAATTCACCGGTATCAGGATCGGTATCCGTGCCAAAGGGCTTGCCAGTGGTGGGGATGCCGGAGTAATTGAGCCATTTCAGGACCAGCTGATCTTCCGGAACCTTCTTGCTGTTTGTGTGGCAGGTCATGCAACCGATGAACTGGGTATGCATGTTCAGCAGGGTACGGACCATGGGTTTCTTGGCATGAGGATATTCGCCATGGCAGTAGTAACACACCGGCTGTTTCCCCTTGGAATAGGGCGCCTCTTTGGGAGAGTTATGGAAATGGCGCAGCCGCTCCGCCCGGGCTTCCTTGTCCACCTTGCTCAGGAAGGTCTGCTCTTCTTTTTCCCCGACGACGAAAAACCCTTTGGCCAAGTTATAGCTGATGATGACCAAAAGGCTGCCAATGATGAACCATAGGAAGAAGGAAACCATCCATGCCCAGATGGGATGGCCGTACCGTATGCCGGAAACGCTAAACAGATCATCGGTTTCCGGGCCAGGTATCTTCGCCTTGTGATCGATGATGACGAGCACGGCGATGGCGAAGAATACAAACAACACCACAGCGAGCCCTATGAATATTGCATCGAGTTCTACTGTCTGATTCATAACAAACCTTTTAGTATGTGCTTGAGATTCAGCCCTTGGTCAATATCAAACCGATAGCAAAGAGACCGAACGCGATCCAGAAAATGATGAAGACCAGAGAGGCGTAGGCAATGATCTTTTGTCCGGTCGTCAGCGGACGCATCATTTGCCCGGTTCCTCCGCCATCGCTGCCTCCTTTGGCGCATCCATCAAGATAGTCTTGCGATACTCCTCAAATACCCGATTACGAACGGGCTCGGAAACCGCCAGCCCCCGCTTGAGCAGGTTTTCGCGCATATATTGCCGCTCTGCAGGAAGTTCCACCAGGTTGCGGAGATACTCAATGAAGTGCTCTTCGATCTGGTGCTCCCTGGTCAGCTTGCCTGTCAGATAGGTCCACTGCATGGGGAAACGACCAGGAGCCAGGTGAACGTTGTACCAGTGCCAGAAGGCGATGACCAGCAGTGCCAGCAAGGCTTCGTGAGGATGGGAGAGACGCATCATTTCCTGCCAGTGGGAAGCATATTCCGCAGGAAGGATGCTGTTCCAGAATTCTGGAAACAGGAAGCTGGATCCAGAAACCACCATTACCGTATTACCAAAGGCGGCAGCGAAGTAGTGGATCTTCTGCTTGTACATGAACTTGTCCATGTCTGGACGGTTGGCTTTTTTGCCAGCGAAGTAGGCCATGTCGGCGGAAAAATCCCTTACATCCTTCATCAAGGGAATAATGGTTCGGCGAATATCGAATTTGCCGGCCGATACCTGCCTGAGGGTGCCGAACAGGAGAGTCAATCCGTGATATACCATGGCGACCACAAAGATCAGGGCCAGTGTGCGGTGGATGACACGGGTTACCTCCAGTCCTCCCAGCATGCTGTTGAGGGGTATCGCCCAGAAGGCCTCATTGTAATGGATGGGCAGGCCGGTAAATGCCAGCAGCAGAAAGGTGGTAAAGGTTATGAGGTGCTGGATGCGGATATGGACCGAATAACGATGCAGATCCCCGACTGGGTTGGAATCGACGTTCTGATAGATCAGCTTTTTGTCATCGGGCATCATGGCCACCAGCTCTTCGAGCTCCTGGCAAACTTCGGCTGATATCTTATTCTGGCGCATACTCGTTTCGAGTACGGCACTTGCATCTCTGGACAGTTTCATTCGGCTGTTGTCCTCGTGATTTCGGAGAATAAACCCAGTTTGTATGATCTCTATTGCAACTTCTTCTTCCTACGCCTGCTCCGTGCGCGGCGCCAGCTGGTACCGTTTCTCAATACCCAGTTCACACCGTCACGCATGCGGCCAAAGGTTTCGAACATGGCCATCCCGACCAGTCCGAACAGGGCGATATCTCCCACGATGCCGTAGATAATCTCGGCATAATAGTTGAATTTATTGTCTTCCTTGTGATGGGTGGGATGTGGATCAATGGCCGCGTAGTTCTCATCGGCGGTCTTGTGGCACTGACGGCAGGTATTGACGCGGTTTTGCTTGTTGGTCGGGGCCTTCGGATCCCTCGATGGGCGCAGCTCATGGACGCTCAGATAGTAGTTTTTAGGCGAAGCATGACAGTTCAGGCAGTTGGCCGCGTTGGTATAGCCATATTTGGTCACCTTGCCGTGGAAACTGTTCTGATAGGCCACGGCAGCGTAGGGGAACTTGCGACCCAGTTCTCGACCCTCTTTTGCCGCCAGTCTCAGGCGTCTTTCGATAAACTCTTCATCCGCATGGCAGGAGGAGCAGAGCTCGACGATTTCCTGTGAGGAGCGTTTGACTTCTCGGATGCGGCGACTGGTGTGGTTGTACCACTTGGTGGCAAAGGCTTCATCCTCATGGCAGACCACGCAGCGTTCCACGATCTCCTTGGGTGGGGCCTTTTCCGCCTTGTTGTAGAGGGGATTGGTATGACAGGTGATACAATAGGGCTTGTCCGCATCTGGCCCTTTTGCCACCTTCTCACGCCCGTGGACACTCTCTTTGTAGGTGTTGTAGATGGGGGCGTGACTGAAAGGCTTTCCGGTAGAGGGGTTTTCGATGGAGTGACATTCGCTGTTACAAGTTACTCCCTCCTTGACGGGCTTGTGTGGCAACTCTTTGATGTAACTATGGCAGTCCCGGCAGGGCACGTTGCGATGCACAGTCCGGGAGAACACCTCAGGCATCACATAATAAGACTTTTGTACCCCTTCTTCGGTAACCCGTCCCATCTTGGGATACTTATGACACATCAAGCAGGACTCATCATCCTCAAAAGCGGATGAGACTGCAGGCAGAAACAAGACAACCCCAAACAGTGCGGCGATCAACCGAGTAATGTTCATACTGTGTGCCCTTGTTTTTTGATCTTGCTGACCCCGACAACAGACAACGATTGGTCTCTGTTGAGAGGCGGGTTTGTTTCAGCAAAGTTAAATTGCAGCTGACGGCGTATTTATACCACAAAGCCTACGTGAAAAAAACATGGTTATCGAAGATAACGCCCTGAAAACACTTATAAAAAATAGGTGTATCGGGCTTTTGTCAGGGGTGTGACGGAAAAGCTGACAGCGCTCGCGAGCCTGTACCTTGACGGGGTTCACAGAGGCTTTTTTCCCCATTTGCTTGCAAGGTTAATATTTTTTCGAGATTTCAGTTTGTTATCGCTGGATTTGGAGGGGCTGGACCCAATAAGCGGGCGCATCGGGCGCAGAAGCCGACAGTTGCTCTCCCGGTATATCCATACTGCTGTTGTGGTTGAATCCGTGTCGGTTTGATGTCACAATCCAGCACAATATCAAGGTGATTTGTCGTGCCGTTGCCACCTTATTGAGCGACTGAAGCGCTCGTCTGCCAGGTGGTCGATGTGGGCTCGCATGGCTGGCGAGAATGACGTTTGGCTGCTGTGGCCAGCATGGATCAGGAGAACGATTGTTGAAAAATATGATTCTGCTCTTGGGGTTAGCCTTGCTCGCTACGGTGGGGGGTGTTGGCGAGGAGGTATTTGCTGCTGACGAACTCAACTGTGTTCTTTGTCACAAGTACCGCGGGTTGAGCCGGGTGGACAAGGAGGGTAATTTCCGCCTGTTCTATATCAATGAAAAGATGTTCAAAAAGAGCCCGCACAGCCGTTTGAAGTGCATCGACTGTCATTCCGATATCGATGAGATCCCCCACAAGCCAGCCAAGAAGGTGGACTGTACGAAGGAGTGCCATCTCGAGGAGCCTTCCAGCAACGAGAAGTTCTCCCACAAGCCGGTTTCGGAGATCCTTGACCGGAGCGTTCACAGCAAATATGACGAGAATGGCAACCTCAAGGAGATGGCCGGCAAATATCCGGAAGACTATCCCCATTGCAAGGATTGCCATGACAACCCGCTGTATCGGCCCCTCTCTTTCTTCAAGGGGGAGGCAGCTGGCATCTCGCGCAGGGGCCTGAGCCGTTGCAAGACCTGCCATACCAAAGGTGAATTTGCCGAGACCTTCTATGCGCATGTCACCTCAAGATTGCAAAAAATGAGGAGCCCCAAGGAGATCGTGGGCATCTGTGCCAAGTGCCATGGTGATCCCGGCTTCCAGGAGCGCCACGAACTCGATGCGGTAGTGACCTCATACCAGGAAACCTTTCATGGGAAGGCGGTGCACTTCGGGTCCGAAGAGGCGCCGGATTGTATCGATTGCCACGTGGTTTCGGGGGAGAGCGTCCATTTCATCGAAGGTCGCGAGTCGCCCACCTCAGCTATCGCGGAAGGAAACGTGGCCACGACCTGCAGAACGGCGGAATGCCATGCCGATGCCGGTGAGAATATTGCCGGGTTCCAGGTGCATGTGACCTATGACAAAGAGAAATATCCGCTTCAGCACTACATGCTCAAGTTCTTCACAGCCTTGATGGCGGGTGTGCTCTATTTCTTCGTTGTCATCATTTTCCTGGAGTTGCTGAGAAGGTTGTTTCCCAATTTCTCCTTCGTCAAATCATCCGGTACGGATGAGCATGGGCACTGAGCGAGGCGCGTAGCATGAAATATCCAAGAATAGCCTATCGCAACGGAAAACGGTATTTCTATCGTTTCTCACTGGTTCAGCGTATTCAACATATCATTCTCTTTACGACGGTCATCCTGTTGTCGCTGACCGGGTTCCCCTTGCGCTACTACGATCAGCCTTGGGCTGAGCCCCTGTATAACTTCTTTGGCGGTATCGAGGTGGCGCCTTGGATTCACCGCATTACCGGTTCGGTCCTGTTAGGCCTTTTTGTATTTCACACCGGTTACTGGATCTATCTTTTCTTCAAGAACCGGATCGGTCGGCTCAGAAGAGAGAAACGCTTGACTGTGGGTAACGCCATTCGTGAATTTTTTTCCCAGGAGATGATTCCCAATGCGAAGGATGGGCGCGACCTGATCGACATGTTCAAATATCTGCTCTATTTCAGCAATCGGCCGCCGCGTTACGACCGGATGTCCTGGAAAGAGAAGTTCGACTATTTTGCTCCCTACTGGGGTATTCCCATACTGGGGCCCGCTGGGGTTGCACTCTGGTTCCGGGATGAAATCACCCACTACGTTCCAGGGATCGTGCTCAATGCCTTCTATATCATGCATACCGACGAGGCGCTGCTGGCGGCCCTGTTTCTGTTCTTCGTCCATTGGTACAACGTTCACTACTCACCGGAAAAATTCCCCCTGGGGACGGTGTTCCTCACAGGGTATCTCTCTGAATCGGACATGATCCACGAGCATTATGCGGAGTATGTGAAGATCATGAAAGAAGAGGGACTCGAACATGAAATCAAACCCCAGCACTGACAGGGCGGAGAATACGAATGCTTGCGGCAGCTAGAAAAGTAATTTACGTTCTTTACACCATTGCCTTGATGGCGTTCACCATTTGGTATGCCAACTTCATCTATCCCATCATCTTCGCCCATAGCGACTCAAAACATGAGGAGCAGCTGGAGGAGCAGAAGGCCGGCAAGACCGAAGAGGAACTGATGTTCGAGAAGTTCCTCAAGGAGCAGAAGAAAACTGCTACGACCGATCTTGGTTATATGGTGATCAAGGAGCAGTACGTAAAGGGGCACTTTCATCATGTGGGTATGACCATCGAACCGGACATCGGCAATGTCTGTATCAAGTGCCACGGTGCGGTGCCCCATGACAAGGCCAAGGCGATTCGCGCCTTCCTGAACATGCACGCCTTCTACCTCGCCTGCGAGGTCTGTCACATCCCCCCGCCACAGGGACAGCCGAATTGGGATTTCCGCTGGTATGACAAGAAGACCGGACAGGTGATCGCCAACCCCCCGGGTCTGGTTACCACCGAGATAGACAAGTATGGAAACTATGGGGCAAAAATTGCTCCGGGCGTGGATGAAAACGGGATCTTCCATTTCATCAACGGCAAGAAGGAGCGGGATTTCGTCGATGAATACCTGAAAAAGAAGGACTTGCTGGGAGAAACCGAGCAATCCAAGATGAAAAAGGTCATTCACCGGAAGGTGGCGGAAAAACCGATGTTGTGTGACAAATGCCATACGGACAAAGGCGAACCCTACCTTCCCTTCGCAGAGCTGGGTTATCCGCCCCGCCGAATCAGTGCCCTCACCAGCACTGAGGTGGTTGGCATGGTCGAGAAATACAAGAAGTTCTATATCCCCAAGTTCCTGTTGCAAGAAGAGAAAGGAGCGGGTGAAAAAGGTGGCGAGGGCCAGTCGGACGATCTCAAGAAGGGGGTTCCGGCCGGGATCTAGACCGAATCTTCCCGCGGTGGACGTGTTACGATCGTGACGGGGTCGTCGTCCAGGTGTAGATTTGCGATGGAGTCGATAGCTCAAGCCATCGATGGTTGAGCAAATACCCGCAGATGGCGGCGGGACCAGCGCGAGGGCGTGTTCAGCGATACCCCTGTTACACTCTCCAGTCTCTGTCGTCCAACTACCCTGTCCATGGCTGGGCGGGCCTCTCAATAATATGGGGTCCGCTTTTTTCACGCTGATTGCCCACCACCCTGTCGTTTTATTGCCCTTCTTGACGAACCCTCTGCTGGCTTATTTCTCCTTCGGCATACAACCCTGCACAGGCGGCAAGAAACTGCCGTACGTGGAGGCGCTTTGTTGGCCGGTTTTTCCCAACTGTCTGATTTTCCAACATATCCTTGTCCTGGCGCGCTCCTTGCTTGTTCCGGGGTGAGGGTTATTGGATGGATAGAACATGGTTATCAAACAGATCTTGTCCGGGCTCAATGTCCTGTTGCTGGCGCTGGTTCTCTGTGGGCCGCTTCAGGCGGAGCGGGTCAAGGACATCGCCTCCGTCGCAGGGGTGCGCAGCAACCAGTTGATCGGTTACGGCTTGGTGGTTGGATTGAACGGCAGCGGGGATCAGACCAGCCAGGCGCCGTTTACCACTCAGAGCTTGAGGTCCATGATGTCCCAGTTCGGGATCACCCTGCCGCCGAACCAGACCCTGCAACTCAAGAATGTGGCCGCGGTGAGTGTGCATGCCGATCTACCTCCTTTTGCGAAGCCCGGCCAGACCATCGATGTGACGGTCTCCTCCATCGGTAATGCCAAGAGTCTGCGCGGCGGGACGCTGCTTATGACCCCTCTGCGGGGCGCAGATGGAAACATCTATGCCATTGCCCAGGGGAATCTGGTGGTGGGCGGACTGGGCGTTGCAGGGCAGGATGGCTCGCGGATTACCATCAACATTCCCAGCGCCGGACGGATCCCCAACGGGGCGACGGTGGAGAGAGAGGTGCCGACCGGGTTTGCCCGGGGCAAATCCCTGATCTTCAATCTTCACCGGCCGGACTTCACCACGGCGCACCGTCTGGCCAAGGCGATCAACGAGACCATGGGGCCGGGTACGGCGGTGGCGCAGGATGCCGCTTCGGTCCGGGTCAGTGCGCCGGTGGATGCCGGCCAGCGGGTCTCCTATCTGGCCGTGCTGGAGAATATCCAGGTGACTCCCGATGAAGCCCCGGCGAAGGTGATCGTCAATTCCCGTACGGGAACCGTGGTCATCGGCAAGAATGTCCGTCTGAAGCCGGCGGCCATCTCCCACGGGAATCTGATCGTCACCATCCGGGAAAATCCGCAGGTCAGTCAACCGGGGGCGCTGTCGGGAGGTGCAACGGTGGTGACTCCCTCATCCACGGTAGATGTGAACCAGGAAGGAAAGCGGATGTTCTTGTTTGATCCCGGTGTTTCGTTGGATTCTTTGGTGGAGGCGGTCAACAAGGTGGGGGCGGCCCCTGGTGATCTGGTGGCCATCCTCGAGGGTTTGCGCAGTGCCGGCTCGTTGCAGGCCGAGCTGATTGTGATTTAGCCGCCGGGATCCGTTCGACCACTGATATTCTTCTGTATGCGACCGTAATCATGGGAAACCCCGGAGGATCGGGCAAGATGTCATCAACCTTGCAACGACATATCTCGTATCCAGCCGCTGAGCGGCGCGATCACCGCAAAACCGTCGGGGCGGGGGTGACGGCATGATCTCCACTCCTCCCGATATCTACACCGATCTGCAAGGGCTCTCGCGGTTGCGCAACCTGAGCCGCCGGGACTCGGCCAAGGCGCTGGATGCCGTGGCCCGGCAGTTCGAGGCGCTGTTCATGCAGATGATGCTGAAAAGTGTGCGGGAAAGCAGTTTCGGTGATCCCTTGTTCGACAGCCAGCAGCTCGATTTCTATCGGGAGATGCACGACAGCCAACTGGCGATTGAGCTGGCGGACAAGGGGGGGATCGGCATCGCAGAGATGCTGGTGAAACAGCTGGGGAAGGGTGACCGTCCTGACGGGGTGATGGACGATCAGCCTGTCGGCTACCCGGTTCCGCAACGGCTTCCCTTCCGGGCCGTGGTGAAACCGGAGCCCAGCGGCCGGATGGAGAGCACAGCGGCCGTTGCTCCAGCAAAGGATCCGGTGAAGTTCGATTCCCCGGTGGAGTTCGTCGCGCACCTCTGGCCCCAGGCCCGCCGGGCGGCGGGCTGGCTCGGCGTCAGTCCGGAGCTTCTGCTGGCACAGGCGGCGCTGGAGACCGGGTGGGGAAAGAAGATCATCCAGCAGGTCCCCGGCGTCAGCAGTCACAACCTGTTCAACATCAAGGCCGATCGGCGCTGGAAGGGGGAACGGACCGGCGTCGATACCCTGGAGTATCTGGATGGGCAGATGGTCCGGCAAAGGGCGGCATTCCGGGTCTACGACAGTTTTGCCGACAGTTTTGCCGACTACGTGCAGTTCTTGCGCAGCAATCCCCGCTATGGTGAGGCGCTGCAGCATCGCGGGGACGATCGTGGTTTCGTGAGAGCGCTGCATCGGGCCGGCTATGCGACCGATCCGGAGTACGCCGACAAGATTTTGCGCATTCTGGAGGGTCCGATCCTCACCGCAGCGGTGGAGAGGGTAAAGTTTTCTCCCGGTGGGCCGATAGATTCCTATGAAGTTGCGCTTGCAGGAGACGACAAATGAGTAATCCCCTGAACATCGGTATTTCCGGTCTGCTTGCAGCGCAGCGCTCTCTCACGGTCACCAGCAACAACGTCAGCAATGCCAATACCGAAGGGTATTCCCGCCAGCGGGCGGAGATCAGCAACCGGGAGCCGGTCTATTCTCCTGGCGGTTATCTGGGGACCGGGGCTGACGTGGTCAATGTCCGCCGCGTCTATGACTCTTTCATCAATGGACAGGTGGTGACCAACACCACCCGTGCCAGCTATCTCGAGGTTTCATACGAGTATGCGTCGCAGATGGACAATCTGCTGGCCGACCCCCAGGCGGGGTTGACACCGGCGCTGCAGGACTTTTTCGCCGCCGCCCAGGGGGTGGCCAACGACCCTTCATCCATCCCTGCGAGGCAGGTGATGTTGACCTCGGCGGAGAGTCTCGCCAACCGGTTCGATGTGATGTCCCGGCGGATGAATGAGCTGCGCGACAATGTGAACATCGAGGTCTCCAACATCGTTCCCGAGGTCAACAGCCTGGCCCGGGAGATCGCCTCTCTCAACATGGCCATCTCCCGCTCTCCGGGGATATACAGCGGGCGTATGCCCAATGACCTGATGGACAAACGGGACCAGTTGATAACGCAACTTTCGCAATATATCGATGTTCAGACCGTCGAGCAGAGTAATTTCGCCATCAATGTCTATATCGGAAAGGGGCAGGCGCTGGTGGCCGATACCGAGGCCCAGGAGCTGAGCGTCATCCCCAACCCCTACGACTCCAGCCAGATGGATGTGGGTTATGCCAATGGTGCCACGACGGTGAACATCACCTCCCTGCTCAGCGGTGGCAGGCTGGGAGGGTTGCTGGATCAGCGAAAGGAGGTCCTCGATCCCAGTGAAAACGCGCTGGGAAGGATTGCCGTTGCCTTGAGTGAGACCTTCAATGCCCAGCACCGCAAGGGGATGGACCTCAACTCCGAGCTGGGAGAGGATTTCTTCTCCGTGGGTACCCCGGAGGTGCTGGCCAGCAGCAACAACGGTTCGGCCGCCACGGTCACAGCAACCATCACCGATCCCAACCTGCTGAGTGACAGCGACTACAGGTTGAGTTTCGACGGCACCTACTTCACCCTGACACGGCTCTCCGACGGTCGGGGAGAGGGTCCCATCACCGCCTTTCCCTTCACCTCTGCCGACGGCTTCTCCATCGACCTCGCCTCCGGGCCGGCAGCGGCGGGAGATTCGTTCCTGATTCGGCCGACGAGGAGCATGGCCCGTTCGCTGGAGGTGGCCATCGACGACACGGCGAAGATTGCCGCAGCCGCTCCGCTGCGGGTGGACGCCGATCTGGCGAACATCGGCAGCGGACAGATCTCCCTGAGCGGTATCTCGGATACCACGGGACCGGAATTCACCACCACACCCGTTGCCCTGACACCACCATTGTTGATCGAGTTCGATGCGGCAACACCCAATCAGTATCGAATCTTTGACAACACCACGCCGGGCTCGCCGGTGCTGATCTCAGGGCCAAACACCTACGACCCGGTTACGGGAATGGATGTGGTCGCGGACAACGGACTGGGTTATGGCTATGAGGTGCGTATCGATGGCGAACCCGGGCTGGGCGATCGCTTCACCGTCGGTTACAACGCACAGGGGGTGAGTGACAACAGTAACATGCTGAGTCTGGCCGGCCTCCAGACCACCAACAGCATGCTGGGAGGGACTGCCAGCTTTCTCGACGCCTATGCCGGCATCATCACCGATATCGGTACCAAGACCCATCAGGCTGATATCGCAAACCAGGCCCAGCAGACGCTGCTGCGACAGGCGGTGAATGCCCGTGAAGCGGTCTCCGGGGTCAATCTGGACGAAGAGGCCGCCAACATGATGCGCTTCCAGCAGGCGTACCAGGCCTCTGCCCAGGTGATCGCCGCAGCTCGGGGGATGTTCGATACGCTGCTCGGTGCAGTGAGGAGGTAGACAAAGTGAGAGTCTCCACCCGACAGGTTCAGTTCACGGCGATCAACGGAATCCTCGACAGGCAGAGTAAACTGAGCAAGACCCAGCAGCAGATGGCGACCGGCAAGCGGGTCCTGACTCCGGCCGACGATCCGGTTGCCGCCACACGGATTCACTCGCTGCGTGAGTCCATCGACATCCTGGAACAGTACCAGTCCAATGCCGATCAGGTAAAAAACCGCCTGGCTTCCGAGGAGGGGGTCATAAAGGGTGTGGTGGATACGTTACAGCGAGTACGTGAGCTGGCAGTCAAGGGTGCCAACGGTTCGCTCTCCCAGCTTGATCGCCGCTCCATCGCGAAAGAGGTCTATACCCGGCTGGAGGCGCTGCTCGGCATGGCCAACACCATGGATGCCAACGGCGAATACATCTTCGCTGGAAACCGCGGGAGTACGCCGCCTTTCGTGGAATCGGGTGGAGGCGTGGTCTACAACGGCGACGACGGTCAGCGGCGCTTGCAGATCGGTCCTGATTTCTACGTCGCTAACGGGGATGCCGGTTCCGATGTGTTCATGCGCATCAAAAACGGTAACAAGATCTTTGCCACCGAGTACGATCCCGCCAATACCGGTACGGCGACCATCGATGCCGGCAGGGTGGACGACATCTCCCTCTATACCAGCCACGACTACACCATTTCGTTTCCCGCCGCGGGTCAGGTGCTGGTGACCGATGATACGCTGGGGACACCGGTGGCGGGTTTCCCGCAACCCTTTACGCCGGGAGACGAGATCCTGTTCGACGGGGTGGCCGTGACCGTCAGTGGGGATCCCACCGTCGGGGTGGATACCTTTACCGTCAAGCCATCTGGCAGTCAGGACATCTTTACCACGGTCAAGCGCCTGGCGGATGCCTTGAATCTTTCTTCCGGTGTGGCGTCGGATCAGGTCAAGGCGAACATGGAGATCACCCGTTCCATCGGCGAGCTGGACAATGCGCTGGAGCATTTTCTCAACGTGTCCGCCAGTATCGGCAGCCGGTTGAACAGCGTGGACAGCCAGACCTTCATGAACGAAGATTCTCTGTTGAGCCTGAAAGAGGTGAAATCCAGCCTCGAAGACCTGGATTATGCCGAAGCGGTGGGTCGTCTCAACCTGCAGATGGTGGGGATGGAGGCGGCGCAGCAGGTCTATCTGAAGATGCAGGGGCTCTCCCTGTTCGAATTCATGAGATAGTCTCTCACCGAATGACCCTCCGCTGCATCCCTGCGGCGGCCGGGATTCGTTCGATACCTGTTCGGAACGGCTCTCCCGCGGCCTCTTTCAGAGGAATGGGTTCGTTCTCCGCTCTTCGCCGAAGGTCGACATGGGGCCATGGCCAGGGATGAAACGCACGTCGTCTCCCAGGGGCAGCAGTTTTTCGTGAATCGACTTCAACAGGGTGGCATGATCGCCCCGCGGGAAATCGGTGCGGCCGATGGAACCCCTGAACAGAACGTCTCCCACCAGCGCCAGACGTTCCCCCCGATGGAAATAGACCACGTGGCCCGGCGTATGCCCCGGGCAGTGCAGCACCTCGAGCCGTTGCTCACCGAACCGTATCTGGTCTCCCTCTTGGAGCCAGCGATCCGGGTGCAAGGGTTCCGCCGGTGGAAAACCGTAGATCTCACATTGCCGGGGAAGGGATTCCAGGAGAAAGCGATCCTCCTCCTGGGGACCCTCCACCGGAACGGAGAGCCGCTCGGCGAGTTCCCCTGCGCCACCTACGTGATCGAAGTGGCCATGGGTCAGCAGGATTCGCTCTACTTCCACCTTCTGCTGTTGCACCACTGCGACGATGCGCTCGATCTCCCCGCCGGGATCCACGATCGCGGCGCGACCGGTCGCTTCGCACCACAGCAGGCTGCAGTTCTGCTCGAGTGGCGTGACCGGAGTGATGAGATAGTGCACTGTGTCCCTTCCCTGGAAGGATGATTCGGACAGCTCGCTGCTCAGGTGGTAAGATGTGCCTTTATGAGTTCGGCTAGTTCACGTTCCAACAGCTGTTCATCCCCCAGATTCAAGGCGATCAGCTTGCGCAGGCGGGCGGCGCTCCGTACATCCATCTGTTGAAAACAGAGACCGAACAGTTGTTCGTCGATGTGCGCGACCCGACCGTTGACCTGGATGGAGGGTCCTCCCCGCTCCAGGGAGATCTCCACCCGGCATTCGTTGTCGATGGTGTCATCCCAGTTGGCCGGCCGCGACATCAGAAGGCCGCGCAGGGAGATGTCCACCAGATCGCCGTGCCAGATCCCGCGGTTGTTCGACAGGATGACTCTCGCCATGAAGGGGATGCGGGTAAAGCGTCTTCTCTCTGTCGTGTCGTTGGCGGAACTCATGGGATGTCCACTTCTGCTGATTGTTGTCGGTAAGGATCACATTATGTTAGCACGTCCTCACGATGGTCGAAAACAGGCATGGAGAAGTTCGATCGGTTGATGATGCAGCGGGCCCTGCGACTGGCGGAGCAGGGGCTCTACACCACCGATCCCAATCCCAGGGTGGGTTGCGTCGTGGTGAAGGACGGAAAGGTGGTCGGCGAGGGATGGCACCGGCGCGCGGGGGAGCCCCATGCCGAAGTGATCGCACTGCGTCAGGCGGCGGATCGGGCGCGAGGCGCGACGCTGTACGTGACCCTCGAGCCCTGCTGCCATCACGGCAGGACGCCGCCATGCAGCGATGCGGTGCGGCAGGCGGGTGTCGCCCGGGTGGTGGCCGCGATGGAAGATCCCAACCCGAAGGTCGCGGGGCAGGGGTTGGCGGCGCTGAGGGAGGCGGGCATCGAAGTGCAATCCGGTCTGCTGTGGGAGCAGGCGGAGCGGCTCAACCCGGGCTTCGTCAGCCGTATGTCCCGGGGCAGACCGTGGGTGCGCTGCAAGCTCGCCATGAGCCTCGACGGACGTACCGCGATGGCTTCGGGGGAGAGCAAATGGATCACCTCCTCCGCCGCGCGGGAGGATGTTCACCGGTTGCGCGCCAGGAGCTCCGCCGTCCTTACCGGAATCGGCACCGTACTGGCCGATGATCCGGCGCTCGATGCCAGGCTTTCCGCTCCGGTCCGTCAGCCATTGAGGGTGGTACTGGACCGGGAATTGCGCATTTCACCGCGGGCCCGGCTGCTTTCGTCGCCGGCGGAGGTCCTGCTGTTCACCGCCCCCGGGGAGACCCCTTCGCACTTCGAGCCCCTCCTGGCTGCCGGGCTGCGCATCGTGCCGGTTCCGCTTCTTCCCGGTGGCCTGGATCTGGAGGAGGTGTTAGGCTACCTGGCTGGTCTCGAGATCAATGAGGTGACGCTGGAGGCGGGGGCCACCCTGAGTGGTGCCATGCTGCAGGCGGGACTGATCGATGAGCTGGTGATCTACATGGCGCCACACCTGATGGGTTCCGCAGCCAAGGGTCTGTTTCACCTGCCCGGTCTGGAGAGGATGGAGCAGCGCATCGGCGTGAAGATCCGGGAGATCCGACCCGTCGGCGAGGACTGGCGGATCGTTGCATCCATTGATTATTGACTTTATATTTTCATCGCAAGATTATGTTTTCAGGAATCATTCAAGCAACGGGAAAGGTGGCCGCCAGGGAGTCCAGGGGCAGAGACATGCGGTTGCGCATCGCCACCGGGAAGCTGGATCTCGCGGATGTCGGCGTGGGGGACAGTATCGCGGTCAGCGGCGTTTGTCTCACGGTGACCTCCCTCGCAAAGGAGGGTTTCTTTCACGCCGATGTCTCGGCAGAGACCCTGGAGCACACAGTGCTGGGTGAAAAAGAGGTGGGGGCTGCCGTGAATCTGGAGAAGGCACTCACGCTCTCCAGCCGGCTGGGCGGGCACCTGGTGACCGGCCACGTGGATGGAACGGGTGAGGTGGTCGAGCGGCGGGATGTGGGGGATTCGGTGAGGTTTCGCATCGCCGCACCGGCCTCTCTGGCCAAATACATTGCCCGCAAGGGTTCCATCTGTGTCGACGGGGTCAGCCTCACCGTCAACCAGGTGGCCGGTGCGGAGTTCGAGCTGAACATCGTGCCCCATACCCTGCGGGAGACCACTCTGGGAGAGTACCGGCCCGGATATCGGGTCAACCTGGAGGTTGATATAATCGCCCGCTATCTGGAACGGCTGCTGCTGGGTGAACGGGCGGCCGCGGATGGGAGCGGGGAGTTGACCATGGACAAGCTGGTGGCTGCTGGCATGATCGGAGGTGGCCGGTAGAATTCGATGCGGCTCAATACCATAGAAGAAATCATTGAAGACATTCGTCAGGGTCGAATGGTCATCATCATGGATGATGAGGACCGTGAGAACGAGGGCGATCTGGTGATGGCGGCCACCTGGGTCCGGCCCGAGGACATCAATTTCATGGCCCGTTACGGGCGCGGCCTGATCTGCCTGACCTTGACCCCGGCACGCTGCAAGCAGTTGAACCTGCCCCTGATGGTGCGGGACAACAACGAGAAGCACGGCACCAATTTCACGCTCTCCATCGAAGCGGCGAAAGGGGTCTCCACCGGGATCTCGGCGGCGGACAGGGCGATGACCGTGCGGGCGGCGGTGGCCCCCGACGCCCGGCCGGAGGATCTGGTTCGTCCCGGTCACATCTTTCCGTTGATGGCACAGCCGGGCGGGGTACTCATCCGGGCGGGACACACCGAGGCGGGTTGCGACCTGGCGCGTCTGGCCGGTTTCGAGCCGGCGGCGGTGATCGTCGAGGTGCTCAACGAGGACGGCAGCATGGCCCGTCGCCCGGACCTGGAGCGGTTTGCGGCCGAACATGGCCTGAAGATTGGCACCATCGCCGATCTGATCAAATACCGGCTGGAGAACGAGCAGACCATCGAACGGGTCGCGCAGTGCCGGATGCCCACCGCCTACGGTGAATTCGATCTGAAACTCTACAAGGAGTTGAGCGACGATCGTCTGCACGTGGCCCTGGTCAAGGGAGAGATCGATCCCGAAAGACCCGCGCTGGTACGGGTGCACATGCAGGAGAGCCTGTGTGATCTGTTTGCGGGTCGCCGTCATACGGGTAGCTGGGCGCTCGACGACGCCTTGCGCTACGTCCATGACAGGGGAAACGGGGTGGTGGTGATCCTGCGTCAGCCGGAGTCGGAGGCGGAGACGATTCGCCGGATCCGCAACTATCAGCTGCAGGACAGCGGTGCGGTTCTGGCCGACAAGGCGGAGGGAGATGAATTGCGAACCTACGGTATTGGTGCCCAGATTCTGCTGGATCTCGGAGTGCGCAAGATGAAGGTGATGAGTACGCCGAAACATCTGCACGCCTTGTCCGGCTTCGGGCTGGAGATAACCGATTATGTCCTGGAAGGCGAGGAGGGAGAATGAGCATCGAGACGGTGGAAGGTGGGCTGATAGTGAACGGCGCGCGTTTCGGACTGGTGGTGAGCCGTTTCAATGGCTTCATCGTCGAGAGTCTGCAGAGCGGTGCCATCGACACCTTGTTGCGCCACGGCGCGGAAGAGAGCGACATCGAGGTGGTCAAAGTGCCCGGGGCCCATGAAATCCCCCTGGTTGCACAGAAGATGGCGGAGAGTGGCAAGTACGACGCCATCATAGCACTGGGTGCGGTGATTCGGGGTGCCACACCCCATTTCGACTATGTGGCCGGGGAGTGCGCCAAGGGGCTGGCGGCGGTGAGTCAGCGCACCGGGATGCCGGTGGCATTCGGTGTGCTCACCGTGGACACCATCGAGCAGGCCATCGAGCGTGCCGGGACCAAGGCCGGCAACAAGGGGGGCGAAGCCGCACTTTCCGCCATCGAGATGGTGAATCTGCTGCGACGGCTGGAGCAGTGAGCAGGAAGCGGAGCAGGGCGCGCAGCCGGGCGGTTCAGGCCATCTACCAATGGCAGATGACCGGCCAGGAGATTGGCGAGATATGCGAGCAGTTCGTCGCAGATCACCCCATGAACGGCGTAGATGTCGACTATTTCCGGGAGCTCGTCCATGGCGTCGTGCAACATCACCATTCGCTGGACGATGAACTGACCCCCTGCCTGGACCGGGATCTGCAACTGGTGGATCCGGTGGAGCGCGCCATCCTGCGGCTGGGCACTTGGGAGTTGCTTCGGCGCCCCGACATCCCCTATCGGGTGGTCATCGACGAGGCGGTGGAGCTGGCCAAGTCCTTCGGCGGTGAGGCGGGCCACAAGTTCGTGAACGGCGTCCTGGACAAGGTCGCTTCACGGTTGCGCGATGCCGAAGTGAAGAAAAGGGGGGGGAAGGGGAACGGATAGTCCCCTTCCTCCGGCAGAGTCTCTTCCCGTTCCCTGCTCAGGGCCCCTCGATGGCTCCCAGATCGGCTGCCGACGGGCGGGGTTCCACCCTGCCATCCATGTGGTACTGCATTTCGACCGCATATCGCGCCCCTATCTCTTTGGGGAATTGCTGGGCACGGCCGAGTACCGGGGAGGCAGCCACTGGTTCCAGTGTCTCGAGGTTCACCGGTGCCGGTTCGCCGGAGGTGTGGAGCAGTTTCTCCGTGCCCGTGATGACCGGGCGCAGTTCCTGCCCATAACATTCTTCCTGGACACCGGGTGCATTCCAGCCGTTCGATATCCAGTTGATCCCCAGTTCGATGGTGCCGCTGTCACGGCCCAGGCAGAAGTAGCTGGGCGTGGCGCCCGGGGTCTCCGCGGCCTGATAGACGATGTTGTTGAACGCCAACACCTTCTCCTCGGCGGGAATGCCCCGGGATTCGTCATAGGGATACATGTCGAACAGCCGGATACGCCAGCTGTCCTCCCGGTCGTTGAGCAGCACGAGCGTGTTGTTGTAGAAGTAGAGCGCACCTCTGCGGGCGTACTCCGGATCATTGTCCCATCCGTAATGGATGAGGTTGGCGGCCGGGGTCTTGCTGCCGACGTGACGGATGAGGTTTCCATAGACGTAGGTCTTGCGATAGGCGGCCTCGGCACGCCGCACCTTTTCCAGACGTTCGGGATCGATGCTCTCGCCGTTGTCATTGGCCCACTGACGGTAGGCGGACTCCAGGTACCAGGGGGCGGCATCCTCCACCTCCACCAGATCCAGTACCCGCGTGCTGCCGCTGTCGAAGCGGTTGTAGCGAATTACGGAGTCGGCCACCCGCTCCTTGAGGGTTGCCCCCTCGGCTCCCGCTGCGTTCGGCCCGAAGTGGTTGTACTGGTAGGTGACGCCGATGGCCTGGATGTAAACGCCATGCTCCAGGTAGCTGCCGGGCTGTCCGTTGCTGTGGATGTAGTTCCCTTCGATGAGCAGATTGCGGGTCAGGGAGGCCTCGTTGTACTCCTGGGACATGGTAAAGATTCCGTTGCCGCAGTTTTCCAGCTCGTTGTTGCGGATAACGACGTTGTCGGCCGCCTGAATGCGGATACAGGCTGCGCCATCTTCATAACGGGATGTGCTGCCGTTCATCCGGGTATAGCGGAAGTTGTTTTTTGCGTTGCGGATATGCAGGCCATCGATGACGATGTTATGAACCTTGAGGTCATAATCCCGGTTCCAAAGCATTACCATCGCCAAACCCTCCATGGGACGGTAGCTGCCATACGCCTCCCTGTCATCGGGATCGTTTACCGCGCCGTCACCGTCCAGAATCGGTTTTTGCCCCTCGGAACCGGCGACACCGCATATCCGGATGGGTTGCTCTTCGCTGCCGTCCGTGCGGATGACGATCTTCTCTCGGTAAGGGGTCGGCCGGTAGTGGATGCGGACCGTATCGCCCGGCCCCAGGTTGTCCCACGGAACATCGGACAGGCTGGAGTATGGCTGGCCTGGTCCCACCGGATAATCGGTTCCAAAACCACTTGGCTGGCAAGAGCCGATATTGGCGAAGAGCTCTCCACTGCCGTTCTCTTCTTCCGGCGCTTCCTCACTATCCAATGAGGGTGCGGGCTGCCTGTCGACCAGTTCATTGAGCGAAGAGCTGCTCGTCTGGCAGCCAATCAAAACGGACAGCAGCAGGATGAGGGTGCCAAGGTTCAGCGTGATTTTCATGAGCATGGCTTTATCTCAAATCGGATGTGAATTCTCAGCCCCATTGGGTATGGCTCTCATGCCACGATACGTTTCTTCCGCGCGGGCTGGATTTTGCCAGAGATTTTCCTTGTGAGAACAATTCGTTACCGTGAAGCAGGTCTCATTCCTCACACAAAAACATGGATTCCAGCGGCCGCGATCGGCCCGGCGCTTTTTTTGAATGATGCTCCTTCCCGGCGTGCCTGTCCGCCGCGGGACGGAGGAGTTCCGTGTCGATGATCTCAACGGGCATGCGCTGACTTGATTCCACGTTACGGCGATCTCTCAGCCTGCTCCTGAAGCCCCGGGGGTAAGAAACATGTCGTTGACAAATTGAGTAATCGACAGCTGGGGTTTGACTATTGAGAGTGATACTGAAAAATTGTTGCAACACCGTCTCTGGCGGGGAAAAGCGATTTACCGTGGCTCCAGTGCCCCCAGCGTGTCCAGCACGGGACGCAACTCTCCCCGTTGATGATGTACGTACTGATATTTCACCGGGTGGACACGATGGATGGAAGCAGGCACTGGTTGCAGATGGTGCAATGCCGGAACGTTCAGGGGCAGGAGCGTTTCCAGATCGAGCGGGAGGGGAGAGCTGGATGTATCGGCCACATTCTCGATGCCGGTAATGATCGGCTTGATATCGTCACCATAACACTCTGCGAGGGCTTCGGCGCTGTTCCACCCGGCCGAAACCCAGTTGCTCCCCAGGTGGATATGCCCACTGCTACGCCCAAAACATAAATAGCTGAGTGCTGCGCCGCTGGTTTCAGCCGCGAGGTAAATGATGTTGTTGAATGCCTCCACCCGTTCAGCAGCTGGTGTTCCTGCCTCTTCGTCGTACGGATAGACGTCAAACAATCTGATTCGCCAACTGTCATCCCGGTCGTTGAGTAACATCAAGGTGTTGTGGTAGAAGAATAGAGTTCCTTTGCGGGCAAGCTCCGGATCGTTGTCGTAGCCGTAGTGGATGAGATTCGAGGCCGGGGCGATGCTGCCGATATGTCGAATCAGGTTGCCATAGACGTAGGTGTTGCGATAGCGGGCCTCAGTGGCCCTGACTTCGGCCAGCCGCTGCGGGTCCGGCGTCGAACCCTCCAGGCTTTCCAGATAGGCCTGTTCGATGAACCAGGGTGCGCTGTCCTCCACCTCCACCAGATCCATCACTCGCGTTCCTCCTTCGAACCAGTTGTAACGGATTACCGTTCCTGCACTGCGGTCTTTTAGGTTTACGCCTTCCGCACCCGGAGTGTTTGGCCCAAAACGATTGAACTGGTAGGTGACGCCGATAGCCTGGATGTAGAGGTTGTGTTCCAGGTAACTACCGGGCTGGCCATTGTCGTGCAGATAGTTCCCTTCGATGAGCAGGTTGCGAGTCAGTGCGGCCTCGTTGTAGGTTTGTGACATCGTGAAGATGCCGTTTCCGCAATGGTCGATCTCGTTGTTCCTGATCACCACGTTGTCGGCCGCCTGGATGCGGATACAGGCGGCACCCTTTCCGTAAGCCCGTTTTTCTTCCCGGCTATTGGTGAACCGGTATTCGTCCCGGGCATGTTGCAGATGAAGTCCTTCGATGACGATGTTGGCCGGTTTCTCGTTGTAGTTTCCTGAGAGGATGACCAATCCCAGCCCCTGAAAATTATCGTGGTCGCTGCTGAAGTAGTTGTCTAACTGGTTGATTTCCTGAGGTGTAGAAGCGTCTCGTCCGCTGATGACAGGCAATTTGCCTTCCTCGTTGGCGACACCGCAGATGCGTATGGGTTGATCGCGGCTGCCACGGCCACTGATCAATATTTTGGTACGGTAGGGTTCTCGCCTCCAGTGAATGCGTACCGTATCTCCCGGGCCTAACGTTGTCCAGGGTACCTCGGATAGAGCGGTGAAATGCTGCCCGGGCCCAACGGGATAGTCACGGCCACTTCCCTCGTGGATACATTTGTCGCGCTTCCAGGGAAACGAGGTGTCTCCACTGCTGGAGGTATCCGCCGTTTGTCCGTTTTCTCCCTCCATTGGGAGGGGTACAGGAGTCGTCTTGTGCACTGGCGTGTTTGCGCAGGCCACCATGAGCAGGGAAAAGAAGCCTATCAATATCGATGGGACGGCATTTTTGTGGGACATTTCGGATTCCTTTTTATGCGGAGTAAATCCCTCTTTCTCTCAATCGCGTTTACCTTCCCGAACTTCTTTCCGCTAGGTATTCATGCACGGTCTTTTTCCAGTACCACGTCGATGCCGACAGTGGCCAGTTCCACGGTGCTCATGTCGCAAAAGGGGGGTGCCAGGTCCAGCTGTTGCAGCAAGGGGATGCTGTCATGGTCGATGTGTCGACGGCACTCCCGACAAAGAAACCCGTTTCTCGAAAAGAGCTCCAGGAATTGTCCTGCACGCAATCGGTTGAGATGCTTGAGCGGGTGATTGAACCAACGGTCCCAGATATGCTCGGGATACTTGAGATATTCCAGATGGTTGCGTCCGGAGCCAGGCCCGGCATATTCGTCGGACATGCGGATCCGGTGCACGGCGATCCCGCCGGGTTTCAGTATACGTCGGGATTCGGCAAGGACATCCGCCAGGGTCGCTTTGGGAATACATTGCAATACCAGGTTGCTGATCACCAGATCCACCTCGCCGTCGGCAAAGGGCAGGGCGGTAGTATCGCAGGGAGCGTGATATCCGCCGCCCAGCATCTGCAGGGCTTCTCCGAGTGTTGCCGCATGCTCGATGCGCTTCTGTCGTTGTAATACCGTTTGCTCTGGAGTGCCGGAAGCGCTGGATATCGAATACAGATGTTCTTCGGCGATGATACGACGCGTTTCGGAAAACAGGTCCGGTGCCGTCAGGTGCTTCACATCGAAGGTCTCCACCCTTGTCCCGGAAAGCGCGAAACCGAGAGGGACCGCGGGGATCCAGCCCGTTCCTATCTCCACCGCCAGTATCCCCTCGAGCGATCCGCACCAGCGATGGGCCATATGCAGCAGAGTTCTCGCGTTCTCGAAGCGGGTGGACGAGGCAATATCCGCCAGCTCACCGAAATTCCTGAGCATCTTTTGATATAGCAAATCCCTCCCCGGAAGATGGGAGAGTGTGTAGCTGACGGCCCACTTTCCCCACCATTTCATCGTTGTCTCAGCCTTTTTCGTATCCGTTTGTCCAGACCGGTTTTCGCCAGAAAGGGGGATGCGGAGCAATAGAGCCGCGAAAGACCAAGCTGTGCCATTACGGAGATTCGCATGGGGGAGTTTCGCCTGACGAGGTAACTGTTGTTGGCCTCATGGCTGCAGTTGCCGAATATCTGTTTATATTGATTCTCCCCGTAGCCGAAATCGAGGAGCTCTGGTCGATCCAGCGTGTGGAGATCCTCGATCATCAGATAGGTCAGTACAGTTCCCGGGCTGAGGTCGCTCCAGGCTTGGTCGTAACCGATATATTCGTAGTAGTAGCGCCCTTGATACTGGTATCCGATGATGTAGGCCACTGGTTCGTGGCTGCAGTAGAGGAGATAGGAACGCAACCAGCCGAGCCTTGCCAGTCCCTGATGGTAGGCCACGTTTCCCTCGGTAAGATGGCGGTAGGCTCCGTAGGAATGCCGCTGCCAGCAGCGTTCATAGATGTGGTCCACCGCCTTCAGGAAGGTCTCCACCTGTTCGGCGTCGGTTACCTTTTCCATATGGTAATTCCCTTCCGTGGCCTGCTCCAGCTTGCGCAGGTTGCGCTTCAGATTGTAGCGCCTTTTCTTTCGAAGGGTAGCGAGATATTCCGCAAAACTGTTGCTGGTGCGCAATCCCCGCACCACGTTCCGTCGGATGCTGGCCGGGTAGAGGGTAAATCCTGGTAGGGGATCTTCAAGAGTGTAGAGTGGCGACTCAAAGGCCAGACTCTCCAGATAGACCAGATCGTATTCCTCACGGCGTTCGGACAGTGTGTTGGCCAGGGCGTGCAGGCAGGGACCGGGCTCTGCGTCTTGGCGGAAGACGAGCTCTGTACCAAGGAGCTTGTATTGGTGAATGTGCCGGTTCCACAACGGTACCGAGCCCAATTTCAGACTGAACCGTCCATGCATGAGAAAAAATGGTGCAATACAGCAAAGCCTGTCACCCTTGCGAATCAGAAAGACCCGTAGACGGGTATCCCGGAAGAGATGCTTCAGCAGCAGAAGAACGTTGTCCGGATGGTGGTGGTATTCATGCGACCGGGCTTCCTCGAGCAGTCTCTCCCATTCATCTTTGCAAGAGATCAGCTGCTCCTCCGACTCGATCAGATCAACAGCATACATTCCTTAGCGTGCCTCACAATATCGGTGTCCTTCCCGATCATTATAGATCCTTGGTGTCAATCGAGATATGCTGTATTTTCTCTACTCTGGGCATTCAAGGATCATGAACTTGCTATCATATTTTCCATTTTGTAGTTGCAAAGGAGCGTTTACTTGTTAGATAATTGAAAATGACACAAGGGAGATGATACGTTATCCTGCTCCCAGGCGGGGTAAAAGGGAAAGGCAGGGAAAGCCATGTTGCTTTATGTTTATCTTCTGAAGTTTTCTCTATTCGTTACGAATTCTGTCCCAACTCCTGCCTGCTGGCAGCCTTGAGGGATTGGGCGGCCTGTTGTTGCCAGGGAGAGGCGGATGGATAAGAACATGGACAGCACCCTTCTACTGGTACCACGTGACTGGTATCCGCTTTGGGATGCGACCGGGGTGGAGTTGTCGCTGTGAATCCCGTCCGCCAATGTATCAAGAGCTGTTGCTCGGCACTTCTTCCAAGGCGGATGTTCCTGACCAGGGGACCATCGCACAATGGTGGATGGGATGGTGGCTGTCCCGAAATTGCGCTGACTTTCGACGACGGACCAGATCCCAGGACTACACCGCAGCTTCTCGAGCTGCTGGATAGCAGGGGGATCGTTGCCACTTTTTTCCTCATTGGCGAGAAAGCCGCCCAATATCGGGACATCGTCAAACGGATAGTTGGTTCCGGCCATGATCTTGGCAATCACTCCTTTACCCATTCCGATCCGAAGCAGACCAGTACGGCCAAATTCCTCGACGAAGTCCGAAGAACGAAAGAGCTGCTGGAAGAGATAGCCGGGCGTCCTTGCCGACTGGTGCGTCCTCCCAAAGGAAGCCTGTCGATGGGCAAGCAGCTGGGCTTGTGGCGGGCGGGAATGACCATCGTGTTGTGGAGCGTCGATCCCCGTGACTATCGGATGGAGTCGACAGCGCAAGCGGAGGCATGGGGCGCAGCATACAGGCCGCAGGCGGGGGACATCGTTTTGCTGCATGACAATCATCGATGGGCTCTCACCGTCGTTGGGACTATCGCCGACAACATGCATTCCGGGAGATTCGTGGGGCTATCCAAATGGACATGATCGTCGACAACTCCATCGGCGCCGATAGAGCCAAGGGCAGGAAGAAGCGGGTTCTGTTCATCTGCTACCTGTTTCCGCCGGTAGGAGGGGCGGGGGTGCAGCGTCCCGTAAAATTCATCAAGTATCTGCGCAATCATGACTGGGAGATTACCGTGTTGACGGTCTCCAATCCCTCGGTTCCGGTATTCGATGAAACTCTGAAACTGGATATCCCGCCCGATACGGTGATTCATGAGGCGCCCACCCTGGAGCCGGATTACCGATACAAGGCCAAGGTCTCCTCCAGACACAGTGTGGCGGAAGGACTGTCGTCAGGGGAGACTGGTTTTTCCCTCCGCCGGGTGCTCAAAGACGCGGTACGTGGGATTGGTGGCATGCTGCTACAACCGGATCCCCAGGTGCTTTGGCTACCTGGTGCCGGCAGGGAGGCTTTGCGTCTGTTACGGAACAAGCCCCATGATCTCATCTTCGCCACGGCACCCCCCTATTCGAGTTTGCTGCTTGGCAGCTGGTTGAAACGCAGGACCGGCATCCCCCTGGTCCTCGATTTCCGTGATGAATGGGATCTCAGTAACGCCTACCGGGAGAACAG
>WFNS01000101.1 GCA_015488495.1 Gammaproteobacteria bacterium
GTTCAGGCCATGGGCGCGCGCGATATCTAGGCCGGGCACAACGAACACACTGAGATCGCGCGCCATTGCGGCAGCGACCAAGCGCCGCAGTGCGGATAGTTTTCCCTGTCGGGCACCGAGAAGCATTTGTTGTCCTCATCTATGGGGCATTCGTTTTCCCTCATTGCCGACGCAGCGCACCCTGACTCCAGCCATACAGTAGCCCCAGAAAAAGGATGGCGAGAAAGACACCCATATCGAGCAGGGCAACGATGCCCACCTCCTTGTATACCACCGCCCAGGGGTACATATAGGCCATCTCCATATCGAAGGCCAGAAACAACAGCGCATAGCCATAGTAGCGAGCGTGATAGCGCACCCAGACCGGGTCCCGTGACAACTGCCCGGCGGTCGCGGGTACATTCTTTCCCGCTTCGTTGCGCGTCTTGCCGATGGCGTGGGCGAGCGCATACAGACTGAGGACCAATCCGATTGTGCCGACCGTCAAACCCAACAACACCCCGTATTGTGCCGATGTGCTCATGAGCTCCTATCCTCGCACCAGTGTGGCGCCGCCAGTTGAAAAACCTCCGTCCGGAGTTTTCACTCTCTTCATTTTGCTTGTCTGTTTCTCCGGCTGGTCCCGTCACAGCCGGTCAGCAATGTGAAGAGCTACCTTCCCCTTCATCCAGATCGGTCATGGCTTCGATCAGATAACAGATGGAGTCTCCGTCCGACAGCTCTTCAGGCAGCTCCCGCCACTGGGCGATGGCCATTTCCATGCGCCTCTGGAGTGCACTCAGCTCTGCCAGCTTTTTCCTGTTCTCCAGAATGTGGCGCTCCAGAAACTCTTTGACCTTTGAGCACGGGACGCGGCCAGCACGGCTCTCCTGAAATATCTGTTTGATCTCTTTTAAAGTATAGCCCAGCTGCTTGGCTCGCCGGACGAAGCGGATTCGATTGACATCCTGTTCAGAGAACAGTTTGTAGCCATTGTGCTCATCTCGCTCCGGTTGCAGCAGGCCGATGCGCACGTAGTGGCGCACCACATCCGGCGTCACACCGGCCCTTTTTGCAAGCTCGCTGACCGTCATCCGAACCGCGGCGGCTGCCTTGCGAGCCGCGTTCTCCGATAGTGCTCTGCTGTTGTCCATGATGATCACTCGTCTGACTTGCAATTCATCCGACTCCAGACCCGATACACCTCTTCGGGCCACAGCGATTGAATCCACGCTATCACCGCATCGATCTCCTGCATCGAAAGCCTGTCGGCAAAGCCCGGCATCACCCCGCCGAGGGGAGCACCGCCGTTTTGAATGGTTTCCCGCAGCACTTCGAGAGAGTGATGCCATGTATGGGCAGAGCCGTTCAGCGGGGGCGGCGGATAGTTGCCGTTTGCATCGGGTCTGCGCCAGTCCGGGGTCGCGGCGGCATCCTTCCCATGACATTCGGCGCACAACGCTGTGAACAGGCGCTTGCCCTCGGCAACCTGCTCATCGGAATACCAGCGCGCCGGGCAATCTCCGGCCGAAGGGACAACGGGCGGGACATTTTCAGAGGCAACCACAGCCGATTCCTGAGCCATGCCTATGAAAACGGCCAGAAACCATGCCCCAATCACTGGGTACCGCGCACCGCTGTCTCTCCGTCGCGTCATACTCAATATCTTGTGAACACGCGGGTATGACCCTCTTTGTCAAACATCAATACGCTGTAGCCGCGAGGTTTTTCGCCGGGAGGCTGCATGCCGGGAGAGTGCTGCGGCATTCCTGGGGCGGTAAGCCCCATCACGTCGGGCCGCTCTCTCAACAGGCGTTTGATGTCGTCTGCAGGCACATGGCCTTCGATTACATAGCCGTCGATGAGACCGGTATGACAGGAAGCCAGATGGGATTTCACCCCGAGCTGCTTTTTGACGCTGTTCATATTGGTTCTCTTGTGAGAAACCACCTTGAATCCCGCCCTCTCGAGATGCTCTTCCCAGTCGGTACAGCAGCCGCAGGTGGGAGACTTGTACACCGTGATCTGGGGTAGCTGCTCTGTCTGTCCTGCTGCAGAATCTGCCGCATTTGCCGCCTGCATCGGCTTCGACCAGTACAATATTGCCGCCATCATTCCGGCGGCGACCACCAGGCCAAGCAGAGCAAAGGAGAAGACCCGCCCGCCTCTCTTTTCCGGGGTGATTTTTGCCTTGTTTCGTTTACTCATCGATATGACTCCAAAATCAAATTCAACCATCAATGGTCATGATCATGACCATCACCATCCATCTCGCCTTCCATACCGCTGAAGTCCATTGGCCCTTCATGGCCGCTGATTCCATCTTCGCCATGCTCGTGCCCTTCACTGGCACCGTGGGAGTGATCGTGCCCATCACCAAGGGATTGGGGCAGCGACATGACACCCAGTCCGTATCGGTAAACCAGTTCGCCGCCGTGCCAGGCTGCGCTCAGAAGGAGCAGTTGGGTGGCGAGCAACAGGGTGACGAACAACCCACCCCCCTTTCCGCCACTCCGTACAGTGACAACGGACCAGACAGCAGCCCCGATTATCAGCACGCCAGCGGCAATCGCCCAATTCCGGTGCTCTGTCATCGCCGCATGAGACGGGCCGTCGTGGGCCACCGTGTTGTATGCGTAGAATCCGGCCGCCACGGTAACCAGGGTAATGGCGGCCCCGAGCCATAGATTCCAGCGCGCCACGATTCCGAGCTGGCGCTGCAGACCCTCCGGAAAAACGCGGCCAAACAGCAGCAGCGCAATGAAAAGGCCAACGGATACCGATACCAGCGCTACGGTAAAGTGCACGAACACCGGGTGAAGATTTGGAATGATTTCCGGCATACTTATAGCCATCCTCTTATCAGATCTGTTCTGTCGTTGCTTCCGACTTGGTGCGGATCCGGTAGAGCTTCTCCACCGGCAGCACAGCGACGATGCCATCCCCCGACAGTCCCACGTGGGCGGCATCCATTATGGCTTCTGCAATACCATCCACCTTTTCCGCTGTGGTGAATATCTCGATACGGGCATAACTCGTCATCCAGTCACGGGCATAGAAATCGGCATATTCACCGTACCCCTTCACCCGGGTTACGCTGATCCCCTGCACCCCGATCTGTTGCAGCTTGTGCTCCACCTTTTCCAATCTGTCACGCCGTATGATGGCAGTTACTTTTCTGTATTTCATGATCTTTTCTCTGGTTTGTTTTCACTTTGAACTGCCGGGCGGCGGCTTGTTGCAACATGCGCCTGGCTTCGCAGTCAGGTTCTTCAATTCGATCTCTTCCGTATCGTGCACCCATGCGCGACGCAACCTTTCACGCCAGCTGTCGTCCAGCTGCAAACCGGCTTCCGTCAGCGCCTCTTCGATCTGCGCCTCGGTCACCTGCAGCAGGTCGTAGGAGACGTGCAGCCGATCGCCTTCAACCTCCACCTCTTTTACCCCCATCAGCTCCTTCAGGTAGGAAGTCAGCAGAGTGGCGACCTCTTCATCAGGCGGCTCGGCGAGGTGCAGGGTCCGTCTTTTCAGAATCTCTTTCCGTTCTGCAGCAGGCTTGCTGGCATAGAGGCCAGGATTCTCAAGAAAGGTTTCGCGACACTGCTCCGAGCAAAAGTGGAAAAACATCTTGTGATATTCCACGCTCTCCACAACAGGATTCGCCGGCATGCCACAAACGTGACAGATATCCCGATCACCGTTCATATCCTTTCCTCCTATTTCGGTCAGGGATCCCCGCCCTGGGGGCGGGGATCATCCTGTCTTACGGGTAGTAGACGCCCCCCTTGTGCTTCTTGCCGTCGGCGGTCTTGAACAGAATCATCAACTGGTGTTTGCCGTCATGACCCAGGTCATAGCCGTTCATGTACCAGTCCCCCATCTTCATCAACGGCTTGGTTTCCGCCTTGCTATCGGGATGGATGACCTTGGAATTGATTTTGACATCGGTCAGCGCCTTGCCGTTCTGCTCGATCTTGATCATCAGATTGTGGCTGCCGCCATGTTCCATCCCTTTCTTTGCCGGCATGACGTGGAAGCTCACAGTATAGCCGTCGATCTCCTTCTTCTTCAGAAACATGCCGCCAGCATGTTTCTGATCGTGCATCCCGTGTCCATGGTCATCATGTTTCATTCCCTTGTCATGATCATGTCCCTCCCCCGCCACAACGGCGGAGCCAGCAGCCAGCATTCCGGCAAGGCCCAAGGCCAGGATCAATGGTTTTTTTTGCTTCATGGTTTACTCCTCTCAGGGTTGAAAAACTTCTCTTGAACTTGCAGCACCATGCCATATATCACCGGCAGTACCAGCAGGCACAACAGGGTCACGGTGACCATTCCTCCCACCATCGGTGCGGCGATGCGCTGCATCACCTCGGAGCCGGTGGCAGAGCTCCACATGATGGGCAGCAGGCCGGCGATGATCGCAGTGGCGGTCATGACGATGGGACGCACCCGCTCGGAGGTACCCTTGAGCACCGCTGTCATGATTGCCTTGCTGTCGAGCACCTTCCCGCCACGCCGCTGGTCGGCCAGTTCATGGTCGATGAAGGTGAGCACCAGCACGCCGATCTCTGCCGCCACCCCCGCCAGGGCGATGAAACCCACCGCCACCGCCACCGACATGTTGAATCCCAGCCAGTAGAGCAGCCAGAACCCGCCGATGAGACCGAACGGAATCGACAGCATCACCACCAGCGGTTCGGTAATGTTGCGGAAGTTGAAGAACAGCAGCAGGAAGATCACCAGCAGGGTCACCGGCACCACGATCTTCAACCGCTGCGCGGCCCGCTCCATGTACTCGAACTGCCCCGACCAGACCAGGGTGTAGCCGGGCGGGATCTTCACCTGGCTTTCCACCACCTTTTTCGCCTCGGCCACGTAACCGCCGATATCGGAGGTTTTGATATCCACGTAGATCCAGGCGTTGGGGCGGGAGTTTTCACTCTTGATCACCGGCGGCCCCCGGCGCAGCTCCAGCTTCGCCACCTCGGTCAGCGGGATCTGGGCGCCGGTGGGGGTGGGGATCAATACCCGTTTCAGGCTCTCCAGATTGTCACGCAGCTCGCGCGGGTAGCGCACGTTGATGGGATAGCGCTCCAGCCCCTCCACCGTCTGGGAGACATTCATCCCACCGATGGCGCTCTGGATGATGTCCTGGATGTCCCCCACCACCAGGCCGTAGCGGGCGGCCCTTTCGCGGTCGATGTCGAAATCCAGGTAGTAGCCACCGGCCGCCTTGTCGGCAAACGCGGACAGGGTATCGGGGAGCTGGCTCAGCGCCTGCTCGATCTCCCCGGCCACCTTCTCCAGCACGTTCAGATCCGGCCCGCTCACCTTGATGCCGATGGGGGTCTTGATGCCGGTGGAGAGCATGTCGATGCGGGTCTTGATCGGCATGGTCCAGGCATTGGCCACCCCCGGGAACTTGATGGCGGCATCCATCTCATCCATCAGCTCCTTGGTGGTCTTGTCCGGATCGGGCCACTCGGATTTCGGCCGCAGCCTGATGGTGGTCTCCAGCATGGCCAGCGGCGCCGGATCGGTGGCGGTCTCTGCGCGCCCCACCTTGCCGAACACGTGGTGCACCTCGGGGAAGGTTTTGAGGATCTTGTCGGTCTGCTGCAGGATCTCCTTCGCCTTGGTGATGGAGAGGCCCGGATAGGTGGTGGGCATGTAGAGAATGTCCCCCTCATCCAGCGGCGGCATGAACTCGCTGCCCAGCTTGCCCACCGGGTAGAGAGTAAACAGCAGCAGCAACGAAGCCAGCACCAGGGTGACCCAACGCCACTCGATCGCCCAGCGCAACACCGGCATGTGAATCCAGTGCAGGAAGCGATTCACCGGGTTTTTCGCCTCGGGCAGGATCTTGCCGCGGATGAAGATCCCCATCAGCACCGGCACCAGGGTGACCGCCAGGATCGCCGCTGCCGCCATGGCGTAGGTCTTGGTGAACGCCAGCGGCGCGAACAGCCGCCCCTCCTGGGCCTGCAGGGTGAACACCGGCAGGAACGAAACCGTGATGATCAGCAACGAGAAGAACAGCGCCGGGCCCACCTCACGGGAGGCCTCCGCCACCGCCTCCCAGCGCTCGCGCACGGTGAGCTCCGCCCCTTTCCGTTTCGCCGAATGCTCCAGGTGCTTGTGGGCGTTCTCGATCATCACGATGGCGCCGTCCACCATGGCGCCGATGGCGATGGCGATACCGCCCAGCGACATGATGTTGGCATTGATCCCCTGCCAGCGCATCACGATGAAGGCCATCAGGATGCCGATGGGCAGGGTGACGATGGCCACCAGCGCAGAGCGGGCGTGGAGCAGGAACAGGATACAGATGATGCTCACCACGATGGACTCTTCGATCAGCTTCTCCACCAGGTTGTCCACCGCCCGCTCGATGAGATCCCCGCGGTCGTAGACCGGTACGATCTCCACCCCCTCCGGCAGTCCCTTCTTCAGCTCCTCCAGCTTGGCGCGCACCCGCTCGATGGTGGCCAGCGCATTCTCGCCGTAGCGCATGATCACCACGCCGGCAGCTACTTCCCCTTCGCCGTTGAGATCGGCCACCCCGCGGCGCAACTCGGGGCCAAGCTGGATGTTGGCCACATCCTCCAGGCGGATCGGGGTGCCGTGCTCATCCACCCCAACCGGGATCACCTTCAGATCATCCACCGACTGGATGTAGCCGCGGCCGCGCACCATGAATTCGGTCTCGGCCATCTCCACCAGCTTGCCACCCACGTCGTTGTTGGAGCGCTTGATGGCATGTTTCACCTTGGCCAGCGGGATGTTGTAGGCGGCCAGGGCATTGGGATCCACCTCCACCTGGTACTGCTTCACATAGCCACCCACCGAGGCCACTTCCGCCACCCCCTCCACGGTCTGCAGCGGGTAGCGCAGGTACCAGTCCTGCAGGGAGCGCAACTGGGCCAGATCGTGGTTGCCAGTGCGATCCACCAGGGCGTACTCGTAGATCCAGCCTACCCCGGTGGCGTCCGGCCCCAGGGAGGGAGAGACCCCGGAGGGCAGCCGCGAGCTGACGTAGTTGAGATACTCCAGCACCCGCGAGCGGGCCCAGTACATGTCGGTGCCGTCCTCGAAGATGATGTAGACGAAGGAGTAGCCGAAGAAGGAGTAGCCGCGCACCACCTTGGCATTGGGCACCGCCAGCATCGCGGTGGTGAGGGGATAGGTCACCTGATCCTCCACCACTTGCGGCGCCTGGCCGGGATACTCGGTAAACACGATCACCTGCACGTCGGAGAGGTCCGGAATGGCATCCAGCGGGGTGTTTTTCGCCGACCAGATCCCCGCCGCCAGCAGGATGGCGGTGGCGATGAGAACCAGAAAGCGGTCCCGCAGCGAGGCATCGATGATGGCCCGAATCATGGCTGGTCTCCCCCATCCAGCGACATGTCGTCCATGTTCATCTCCTCATCCAGCGACATATCGCTCATGTCCATCTCCGTATCGGTGGAGCCGCCACCCTGCGACAGTGCTTCCATCATCTTGGCGGTGGCCTCCCGTAGCTTGGACTCGGAGTCGATCAGGAACTGGGCCGAGGTGACCACCTCTTCCCCTTCCTTCACCCCTTCCAGCACCTGGGTGAAACCATCGGAGGAGAGTCCCAACGTCACCTCACGTGGTTCGAACTTGCCCGGCTCGCGCACCACGAACA
>WFNS01000102.1 GCA_015488495.1 Gammaproteobacteria bacterium
ACCCGAAGCGGATCCCTGGCGCGGTGGTGGAGTACACCATCATCGTCGCCAATACCGCCGGGGCCCAGGCGACCGACGTTACGCTCACCGACGACCTGAGTGGCGAGACGGCCACGGTCGGCTTCGTTGCCGATGCCTACGCGGCGGGCAAGGGGATCCAGCTCACTGCGCCCAACGTCAATGGGGGGGCGCCTCTTGCCTTGACCAACGCCGCCGATACCGATCCGGGTGATTACGGCGTCACCTCGCCCAATACGGTGACCGTAGGCGGGATCGTCCTCAGTGCAGGTGAGCAGGCCACCATCAAATTCCGGGTGGTGATTCAATGAGCGGGCGGATTCTGGTCCCTCTCTTGCATGGGGAGCCCAGGTGAGGAGCGAGTGACATTGGGATGAAAGAGAACAGTTCCGAGAGCGTACAAGCAGCGACGACCCTCTGTTATCAGGGAGTGGTTCCGGTGGAGTGGGAATCACTGAAGGGGCCGCCGGAGCAGGAGCTGCTGCACCGTTACGAACACGACAATGCGGTGTTGCTGCAAGGGATGACGGTGATGGACGAGCAGCCGGTGGTGGAACGCGAGGAGGAGCTCTCCTCCCTTGGGCAGGAGTTGCAGCGAATCGATTACAAGTTGAATCTCGTCCTGGAGTTGCTGGCACAAGCCCTGCGCAGCTGGCGCAAGCTGCCGATTCCGGTCCCGGTCCGGTTGAATGTGGAGGGGGTGAGCTGGTGCTCCAGGGAGAGGTTGCCCGTCAACGAGCCGGTGATGGTCAGGCTCTATCTGAGCCCTGTCTTCCCCAACCCGTTCGTTGCCAGCGGCAGAGTGGAGTCGTTGCAGGAGGAAGCGGAGGGGTATCGGGTCTCGGTCCGCTTCGATGGCTTGGGAAGTCAGGTGCGGGACGCGTTGGAGAAGATGGTTTTCCGTCAACATCGACGGGATGTGGCGCGGGCGCGGATGCGCCGGCGAGCCGATGGAGAAGGGGGGAGTTCGTGACAATATTTTGACATTGAGGCGGCTGCGTGTTAGCATTTCCTTCTGAATCGATAAACCAGAGCATTGGAGGAAGGGGGGATGCGCACAGCGACCACCGTTTTGCTGATTGAGCGAGACGCCAAACGCCAGGAAGAACTGACCACCATTCTGACCTTCATGGACTGGAAGCCGATAAGGGTCACGGCAGAGGAGATCGAGCGGGCCCTGTCGGAAATCGAAACCCGGCCCAGCTTCATCATGGTGGGACGCGCGGAGAGCGGGGATATCCGTGCCATCGTGGATGCGGTGAGGGTCCGTCATCCCGAGCTTCCCGTTTTGTTGCTCGAACAGCCGGGTGAGTCCGCCTCTGGTGGGCTGGACGATGATCGCCACGTCAGCGTGCTGAAATATCCTTTCCGCCAACCCGAGCTGACCGAGGCGCTGTATCGGGCAAAGAACGCCGGCAAGCGTCCCGCCAATGACAGCAGCGAGGGGAACCTGGAGTTGTTCCGCAGTCTGGTAGGGAACAGCGTCGGGATCCGCAAGGTGCGCCAGCTCATTCAGCAGGTGGCCGACTCCAGCGCCAATGTACTGATCCTCGGGGAATCGGGTACCGGCAAGGAGGTGGTGGCGCGGAACCTCCACTATCACTCGGCGCGGCGAGGGCCTTTCGTCCCGGTCAACTGTGGTGCCATTCCTGCAGATCTGCTGGAGAGCGAACTCTTCGGACATGAGAAGGGGGCCTTCACCGGTGCGATCAGTGCCCGCCAGGGGCGCTTCGAGATGGCGAATGGAGGCACCCTGTTCCTCGACGAGATCGGAGACATGAGCCTGCCCATGCAGGTCAAACTGCTGCGGGTCCTGCAGGAACGGACCTTCGAGCGTGTCGGCAGCAACAAGAGCATCAAGGCGAATGCGCGCATCATCGCCGCGACCCATCGCAGTCTGGAGGAACTCATCAAGGAGGGCAAGTTCCGGGAGGATCTCTATTATCGGCTGAACGTCTTTCCCATCGAGATGCCCCCTCTGCGCGAGCGCGCGGAAGACATTCCCATGCTGATAGACGAGCTCATCACCCGCATCGAGCACGAGAAACGCTCATCGGTTCGCTTCACCCCGGACGCCATCGCCACCCTCTGTCGTTATTCGTGGCCGGGGAATGTGCGGGAGCTCTCCAACCTCATTGAGAGACTGGCCATCATGTACCCCTGTGGGGTGGTGGATGTGGCCGATCTCCCATCCAAGTTTCATTCTGCGGCGGTGGCTGCGCCGCCGATACCGGAGGGCAGCCCGTTGCCACCCTCTCCCGAGATGCCGCGGCTTCCCTACGAGGGTTTCGATCTCAAGCAACACCTGAACAACCTGGAGTACGCGCTGATCAAACAGGCCATGGAGGAGTCCAATGGCATCGTGGCCCACGCTGCAAAACGGCTCAATCTGCGTCGTACCACGCTGGTGGAAAAGCTGCGCAAGTATGGATTGCAGCGCCGGGATCGGGAGCGGGAGGAGCATACTTCGGCCTGACCCATTTGGCCGCAGGTGCCATGAATTACCCTTGTCCATCGCAGGGTGAATTTGCACTTGCACGTTTCTCCGTCAATATATTTCCGATTTTGCGTCGAAAAGCGACATCTTTTCGACGCTTGACCAAGACAAACGGCAATAAAGCCTTATTCAGTGGGTCTCTGGGCAATCAGCACGCAATGCCGTGAATGGTCGCCTGGAAACTTGCGCGAAGGGAGCATCCCACACGCTCCGACCCGGGAGGTGTGAGGCGCTCTGAGTGAGGCTTTATCGCCGTTTTTCTTGGTATTCTCTCTTTGAGCCCTCTTTAACCCCCTGTTTCTTCCTTCCCCTTGAAGGGGCGGTTCATCGCGCGGTCATTCGCCGTCAGCGGCACGCTTTTTGCTCTTTCCGGTGCGTAGAGCTCCGGCCAGGCGAGGTTGAACCGAATGACATCACAAACCAACACGACCGTTTCCCGCGATGCCGGCCATCTCCTCTCTCTGGACGGCGG
>WFNS01000103.1 GCA_015488495.1 Gammaproteobacteria bacterium
CCCCTGGAGGGCCATATAGCAATAGCCGTCGATCCCGCCCCAGCACCCGCTCGACGATCTCGTCCACCCTCCCATCCAGCAACGGCAGACCGCTGTCGAACAGATTTGCCTTCATCTTCCAAGCGCCCTTTGCCTGTCGCTCATGACTCAAGCATAGCGAAAATTCGGGTTGGAGCGGTTTTTCGGGGAAAAACGTCGCGTCACGTCAGGCAAGGCCAATTGAGGGGAAAGAGATTGTTCAATAGTTCGAACCGCTTTCCGCGGGCGCTGCTTCTCTCACAAGGTAGCAATCTCTCGGTTGCTCAGCCGATGATGATAGCGGCGCATCTGCTCCACCTTGTGCTCCAGGGCGTGGATGATCAGGCGGCAGAAGGGCACATCGGTGAAACGTTCGGCGCTGAGCATTCCGCCCGGGCTGAAGACGTTGATCTCCATCAGCTTGTTGCCGACGATGTCCAGCCCGACGAGGAACATGCCGTCCTGGATCAGTTTGGGACGAACAATCTCCACCAGCTCCAGGATGTCGTCGTCGATGGTGGCGGGGCGGGAGATGGCTCCGGCGGTCATGTTGCTGCGCATGTCGCCATCGCCGGGACGGCGGGCGCGGTGCAGGGCGGCGTATTTCCCCTGGTGCTGCAGCGGTTCGCCGTTCATCAGGAACAGGCGGGTGTCACCAGCAGCGGCTTCGCGCAGATACTCCTGCACGATGACGTAGTCCTCGGCGGAGACCGCTTCGATCATCTGGTTGATGTTGGCCTCTTCGTCCGGCCGCACCAGAAAGACGTTGTGCCCACCGGAGCCGGAGAGCGGCTTGAGCACGCCCCATCCGCCCTGGCTGCGGATGAATTCCTTTATCTCCCGCGGATCACGGGTGATGAGGGTGGCGGGTCTGGCCTGTTCGGGGAAGTATTGCAGATACATCTTGTTGACGGCCTGGGCCAGACCATCGGGATCGTTGAGCACGATGACGCCGTGACGCATGGCCAGGCGGGAGAAGTTGATCCCGGCCAGACGCGCCCATGGCCGCTTGATGACATCTTCCGCCGGATCGTTGCGCAACAGCAGTACGTCCAGCTCCTCGAGGGTGATGCGTCGCGCCTGTGCCTCCTCTCCCCGCAGCCAGCCCAGGTAGGAGCGGCCGGTCCGGTAGCGCCGCATGGGAACGGAGCGGGCCCGCGCATGGGCATTTTCGTCCGGGTCGTAGGCGAAATCGGCCACCCCCATGTACCACACCTCGTGCCCGAGGTTGGTGGCGGCCATGGCGAGATGGGTGGTGGTGTAGCCCGCCCGCTCCGTTGCGATGTCGTTCACCACGATGCCGAGTTTCACCGTATGCCCTCCTCCATCAGGGTCTGCAACGACGGCCGCTGGCGCAACCGCGCCAGCCGTGCCTCCGCCGCCTCCGTCTCCAGATAATGGGGGCGCAACGGGGGCGGCTCAAGGATCCTGCGCCAGCGCAGCTCCTCGATGAAGGAGACGTGCTCCAGGGCGAACTTGCCGAGCAGCAGTGGTTCCAGTTCGCCGCCCTTGCCGAGATGCTCCAGCAGCTCGAGCAGGCCCCGCAGGTAGATGGCATCCTTGGTGAATCCGCCACCGCGGAAGACCCGCATGGAGATGAGGAAGGCGCTCCGGGGCGAAAAGTGCCATCCCTTGTGCAATTCCCGGAAGATCTCCACGAAATCGGCCCCCTCGGAGAGACAGTGCACGGCAGCCACCCGTCCGGCGAGCAGCCTCAGGCGGGCGGTATCCAGCCCGCCGACCAGATATTCGGCGAGCACGGCCAGCCCTTCCTGCAACGCTTCGTACCCGGCCAGCCCCACCTGGAGCTGGCGAAAGGGCTGCCGGCCGCCGTTGAACCAAGTGAGGAGATGGGTTCCCACCTCGTGGGCGATGGCCGCGGCCACCCGTCCGGCCGGCACACGGGCATCGACCCCCACCAGCAGGTTGCCGCGGGAGACCATCAGCCCGGAGATGTCCTCCCTGATCTCCAGACGGGCGGAGAAGTCGGGGCACTCCTCCCGGTAGCGGTCCAGCTCCTCCCGGGCCCGGGTGGCAAAGGCCCTTGCATCCAGCGGCGGCGGGGATGCTCCCCCGTCCTTTTCCGGCGGCGGCAGTGCCAGCAGCCGGTGGGCCTCTCTCAGCAGGCTTTCGCTCACCTCGCCATAGATCTGCTGGCTGCCACGGAGAAAACGGCGGGTGCCGCGATCGGCAATCAGGGTGATCTGGCGATCCAGTTCGTCCCGCTTGGCGGCGAACAGGGCGGACAGGGTGGGATCCTCGATCCGCTCCAGGGGTATCCGGTAGAGCTGCCGTTTGAGTTTTGCGGGCTGCAGGGGCCTCGGCCGGTAGAGGAATTCCGGTGTACGGTCGTATCCCCTCTTGCGAAAGAACTCCCAGGCATCGGGCACGTTGACCGGCGTGACATGCAGCAGGAGATCGAAATCGCGACTGATGCCGGCCAGCGCGGCATCGCTCTCCTGCACCACCGGGGTCATGGCGTGACGCCCCAGCTCGAAATAGTGGGCCGGGCGGTGGCGGGTGCAGCCATGGGCGAAGGCGTAAAACCCCTTCTTCAGTGCCCGTCCCAGATCGTGCCTGAACCGCTCGAGTTCAAAAGGGAAGAGCGCCCCGGTGTCGGCATCCCGGTAGAGCGCCGGGACACCGAGGCCCAGCGTCAGCGTCTTCACCTCCCGCGCCGGGGATGATGATTCCAGCAGCGGCGGCATCCCCGGAGGGGCACAGCGGGGCCGGTAGTCCACCTTCACTTCCGGTTCCCGGTCGTCCGCCCGGACACCCAGCAGACTGTTCTCCAGGGTCTCCAGCAGCGCCGCCGGCGTGCCGTGGACGGGAGCGACGATACGGAAGCGGGGCGTCTCCTCCGCTGCCACCTCCTCCGCCCAGATCTCCAGCAGCAGAAAGGCACCGAACGCCGCACCCTGGATGGCGGCGATCTCCCGGACCAGCGCCTGCAGCGAGGGGTATTGCCGCGGCTCAGCGGAGGCCAGCAGATAGGCGGCCTCGCCCAGCAGCAGGGCTCGGGTCCCCGGATCGGGCCGATCCACCGGCCGACGATAGACGCAGAGGAACGGCAGGCGCCGATCGATATGCAAGCGCCCCCAGCCCGGCAGCTTGCGCCGTACCCAGCTGCTCTTCTTCAGCGGTTCGACGATGGAGGCGATGAACTCCTCGTCGAGGGCCGGGTCCGGCAACCGCTGCTCCTGCTCCCCGTTCACAGCCGTTTCAGCTCTTCGATCACCCCTGGAACGGTAGCGGCGATGGCATCCTGTACCGCCTTGACCAGCACCGGGTCAACCCTGCCGGTCCATTCATCCATGTAGAATTTCTTCACTTCGATGGCCAGCGCACAACCGGTCTCCGGGAAGTGGGTGTGGACCCACCAGGGGAAATAGCGCCCCTTGAATACCACGTTCTCGCCCACGGTGAG
The DNA here is from genome assembly GCA_015488495.1 of Gammaproteobacteria bacterium. GTDB lineage: Bacteria > Pseudomonadota > Gammaproteobacteria > Thiohalospirales > Thiohalospiraceae > DRMK01. Next base: position 3,446 of record WFNS01000103.1, read on the forward strand.
ACGCCG
>WFNS01000104.1 GCA_015488495.1 Gammaproteobacteria bacterium
AGGTGAAGGATGAATTGTTCTCCGGCGACTTCGCCCCGGCTCGGGCCTGGTTCGACGCCCTCGAGGCCGAGGGGCCGCGCCTGGTGACCGAGCAGGACCAGACGCTTTACAGCCTGTGCCGCCCCGAGCGCCTGCTGGAGCTGGCCTACAAGTTCACACTGTTCGAGGGCGGGCTGAAGAAGATCGCCCGCTACCAGCAGTATTTCGTCATCAAGTCCACCCTCGAGCGGGTGAAACAGCGCGACGCCTCCGGCAAGCGGCGCGGCGGCATCATCTGGCACACCCAGGGCTCGGGCAAGTCGCTGACCATGGTGATGCTCGCCCGCAATCTGGCGTTGGACCCGGACATCCCCAACCCGCGCATCGTGCTGGTGACCGACCGCGAGGACCTGGACCGACAGCTGGGCAACACTTTCGCCGCCTGTGGCCTGGACCCCAACCGCGCCGCCTCGGGGCGCCACCTGCTAGAGCTGGTCAGCGAGCACAAGGCCGGCATCGTCACCACCCTGGTGCACAAGTTCGACAAGGCGCTCAAGGCCCGCAAGTTCCGCGAGGAGTCGCCGGACATCTTCATGCTGGTGGACGAGAGCCACCGCACTCACTTTGGTACCCTGGCGGCGCGCATGCGGCAGATGTTCCCCAATGCCTGCTATCTGGGCTTTACCGGCACGCCGCTGATGAAAAAGGAGAAGAACAATTTTGAAAAGTTCGGCGGGCTGATCGAGCCCTACTACTCCATCAAGCAGGCGGTGGAAGACCATGCCGTAGTGCCGCTGCTGTATGAGGGGCGCCACGTGGAGATGGAGCAGAACCGCGCCGCTATCGATCTGTGGTTCGAACGGCACACCCGGGGGCTATCCAAGGAACAGCAGGCGGACCTGAAGAAGAAATACGCCCGCGCCGAGATGCTCAACAAGGCCGACCAGGTCATCTACATGCGCGCCTTCGACATCAGCGAGCATTACCGCGCCAACTGGCAGGGTACCGGTTTCAAGGCGCAACTGGTAGCGCCCAGCAAGGCCGCCGCCCTCAAGTACAAGGCGTATCTGGACGAGATCGGCGAGGTCTCCTCGGAGATCATCATCTCGCCGCCGGACAGCCGCGAGGGTTTCGAGGAGGTGGAAGGCCAGCCAGCGGACGAGGTGGTGGCCTTCTGGCAGAAGATGATGCAACGCTACGGTTCGGCGGAGGAATACACCAAGCAGATCATCAACCAGTTCAAGTACGGCGATGAGCCGGAGATCCTCATTGTGGTGGACAAGCTGCTGACCGGCTTCGACGCACCACGCAACACGGTGCTCTACCTGTGCCGGACCCTGCGCGAGCACACCCTGCTGCAGGCCATCGCCCGCGTCAACCGGCTGTTCGAGGGCAAGGACTTTGGCTATATCGTGGACTATGCGAGCGTGCTGGGTGAGCTGGACAAGGCGCTGACCCTATACAGCGCCCTGGAGGGCTTCGACGAGCAGGACCTTGAGGGGACCCTGACCTCGATTCAGGAAGAGGTGTCAAAGCTCCCCCAGCGCTACTCTGATCTATGGGACCTATTCAAGGAGGTCAAGAATCAGCACGACGAGGAGGCCTACGAGGTATTGCTGGCCGACGACGCCCTGCGCGAGGAGTTCTATCAGCGTCTAGCCGACTATGCCCGCACGCTGGGCATCGCGCTGTCCTCCGAGCAGTTCATCATGACCACCCCAGAGGCGACCCAGCAGCGCTACAAGGACGACCTGAAGCGCTTCCAGAACCTGAAGGCGGCCGTGAAACTCCGCTACGCGGAGTCCATCGACTACCGCGACTACGAGCCAAAGATCAAGAAGCTGCTCGATACCCACATCCAGGCCAACGAGGTCATCCAGCTCAACGAACCAGTCAACATCTTCGACGAACAGACCTTCAACGAGGTCAAGGAGGACCGGGGCGTCTACGCTGCCAAGACTACTGCCGCCAAGGCGGACGCTATCGCCCACGCGACCAAGAAGGCCATCACGGAGAAGATGGAAGAGGATCCGGCTTTCTACGAGAAGTTCTCCCAGCTCATCCAGCAGGCTATCGACGATTTCCGGGCCAAGCGGATCTCGGATCTCGAATACCTGAACAAGGTCAGCGAGATCCGCGACAAGGTGGCCAACCGGCAGCACGACGACGTGCCCGATTCCCTGGCGGGTAACGAGGACGCCATGGCCTTCTACGGCGTTCTGAAGCCCTTTTTCGCCGACGGCATGGATGGAAAGTTCGATCCCGAGGAGATCGCCACTGAAACCGCGCTGGCGATTCAGGAGATCCTGCAGCGGCACTGGAAAGTCCACTTCTGGGACGACAGCGACGCCCAGAAGCGGGCCATGAACGACATCGACGACTATCTGTTCGACCATGTGAAGGGCGAGCACCAGGTGGACCTGAGCCTCGAACAGATGGACGAGATCATCGAGCGCACCATGCAGGTCGCCCGCCACAGGATGCAGGCATGACCGCTTCGAGTCGCGCCTTGACCTACGGGGGCTCACGCCTGGAGTTCGATGTGCTCCGCGTCCCCAGAAAAACCATGGAGATTGCAGTCCTCCCCGACGGCCGGGTGGTGGTAAAGGCGCCGTTAGATGCACAAGACGAGGATATCGAAGCGAGGATACTCCGACGCGCCCGCTGGATCCGCCGGCAGCA
>WFNS01000105.1 GCA_015488495.1 Gammaproteobacteria bacterium
CACCAGTTCTTCCAGCAGCCCGGGATGACGGATACAGCTCTGCGCCACGAATTCGCTGCAGGCCCACACCTTCGGCAGCGAGGCGAGCAGCTCCGGCGGCATGGCCGGCAGCCCCGTGCCCCCACGGGTCTCCAGATGCTCTTCCCAGCGCCCCGCCACCGCCGGACGAAGCTCGGCCGGCAACTGCCCGATGAGGTGGGAGAGTTCCGTCATCCCCTGCGATCGATCAATGGGGAATCCAGCCCATGGTGCGGGAGAACTCCGCGGCGACCAGCACCAGTGCCGAATAGACGGCGACGTTTCTGGCGAACAGGCCCGCCAGCTTCGAGGTCATTCCGGCCTCCAACTCCTCGCGCGCCTTCGCTCGTTCCTTTTCCGGCAGCGACTCCACCTCCTGCAGCATCTCCCGTTTGATGCGCAACAGATCCACCCCCTGGGTGGCACAGGCCACGAGGATCGCCGCACCGATCCCCTGGGGCGTCAGGGTAAAGAAGGCCGGCCCCAGGATACCGATGAGCGCGTGCATGAAGATGTTCCAGAACATGGTTTGCTCCTTCCCGGCTCCCTCAGGGAGCCTCCAGGGTTACCAACTTCCACAGTTCCAGCCCGATGACGAACAGCGCCGCGGCGAGAGCGGCGCAACCCGCCACCAGCGAGGCAGGCAGCACTCCGAACCCCTCTTCCAGCAGTCTCAGACCGCCGGCCACCATGCCGGCCAGGGTGACGAAAAAACCCAGTTCGGCCATGAACAGCAGGGTCAGCACGGGAAGGGAAAGACCTCCGCCAGGGTTCCCGGCGCCCGCCTGCCACAACAGCAGGTAGAGAAGCGACCCCAGGATGACGGCTATCATCGGAAAGGTTTTTCGATTCATGACGGTTAGTCTATCACCTCCTGCGGCACTACTCCGAACGCAACGCCTCCACCGGATCCAGCCGGGCTGCCCGGCTGGCGGGAAGCACACCGGCGAGCAGGCCGATGGAGACGGCGATCAGCTCCGCCATCACCACGTAGCTCGGCGGTGTATGCACCGGCAGCGCCGGCAACAACCACTGGAGCAGATGGGCGATTCCGATCCCGGACAGCAACCCGGCCATCCCCCCCGCTGCCGCAATGACCACCGCCTCCCCCAGGAACAGTGCCAGCACCTGGGATCGCCTCGCCCCGAGGGCACGCAGCAGCCCGATCTCTGCAGTGCGTTCATTGACGGCGATGGTCATGATGGTCACGATACCGATGGCGCCCACCAACAGGGAGATCCCGCCGATGGCACCCACGGCGGCGGTCAATATGTTCAGGATGGAACCCAGCACGTCCAGCATCTGCTGCTGGGTGGTGATGGTGAAATCCTCCCTTCCGTGACGCGCCTCCAGAGTCCGCTTGATTCCCTGCACCACACGCTCCACCGGCGTCCCCTCACGATAGAGCACGTCGATCTCGAACAGGCTCTCCCGGTTGAACAGCGCCAGTGCCCGCGCCGCCGGAATATAGACCGTGTCGTCGAGGTCGAATCCCAGCACGGTGCCCTTGGGCTCCATCACCCCGATCACCCGATAGCGGCTGCCACCGATGGTGACGCGCTGCCCCAGCGGATTGGCCTCACCAAACAGCTCGCGGCGCATCTTGCTGCCCAGCACGGCGAAGGCTCGGGGGGCCACCGGATCGTCGTCCGGCAGGAAACGCCCCAGCGCCACGCTCATCCTGAACGCCTCGGGCAGCTGGGTCCCCGCGCCGAAGATGGTGCTACGACGGTGGCGGTTACCCGCCTCCACCTCCGCGTTCCCCTGAACGAAGGGTACCACGGCGCGGACGTATGGCAGCCGTTTGAGAGCCTGGGCATCTTCGATGGTCAGCGGTCGTTCGGTACCGAACACCCCCAGACTGGTACCCACCGTGGTGGCGCGCCCCGGATTGATTGCCACCAGGTTGGTTCCGAACTGGGTGAACTCCGAGAGTACGAACTGACGCAGCCCCTCCCCCATGGAGGTCAGCAGCACCACGGCCGCAATCCCTACCGCGATTCCCAGGGTGGCGAGAAGAGTGCGCAGCCGGTGGGCGACCAGCGAGGTGGTGGTGAGATGGAGAAGGTCCCGGATCAACATGGCTCAGCGGCGCGACAGGGCCAGCACCGGATCGAGCCTCGCCGCCCGCCGCGCCGGCAGCA
>WFNS01000106.1 GCA_015488495.1 Gammaproteobacteria bacterium
GGCCTTGAACTGGCCGATTTCAAAGGCATTACATCTGTCAATTTTGACGTCACAACCTTGTATTCAATCGGTGCATGGCGCAAAATTTATAGTATCGCAATCTGCATGACTATCTATGTCCCTGCTGGCATTTGGTGTTAACCACAAGACGGCCCCTGTCAAGATTCGGGAAAAGGTGGCGTTTGCCCCCGAGCGGGTTCCCAGTGCCCTGCAGGAATTGACCTCGCGGGAGGGACTGCGCGAGGCGGCCATCCTCTCCACCTGTAACCGCACCGAGCTCTATTGCGGCACCGCGGACAGCGAGATCCAGGTGGTGGATTACCGGCAGATGCTGCTGGAGTGGTTCTGCTCCTATCACCAGCTCGACGTCAGGCGGGTGGAACCCTACATCTATCTCTATCCCGACCAGTCGGCGGTACGGCAGATCATGCGGGTGGCCAGTGGCCTCGATTCCCTGGTGCTGGGAGAGCCGCAGATCCTTGGCCAGATGAAACAGGCCTACCTGACCGCCCATCAGGCCGGCACCATCGGCAGCCACCTCAACCGCTTGTTCCAGCACACCTTCTCGGTTGCCAAACGGGTACGCACCGACACCGCCATCGGCGCCAGTCCGGTCTCCGTCGCCTTTGCCGCGGTCAGCCTGGCGAAACAGTTCTTCAGCAACCTCGACAGACACACGGCGCTGCTGATCGGGGCCGGGGAGACCACGGAGCTGGTGGCCCGCCACCTGCGGGAAAATGGCATTGGTCGCATCATCATCGCCAACCGTACGGTGGAGAAGGCCTATCTGCTGGCCAATGAGGTGGATGGCTACGCCATCGGGCTGCCCGGGATCAAGACTCATCTGGCAGAGGCCGATCTGGTGGTCTCCTCCACCGCCAGCCCGGAACCGGTGATTACCCGGGAAGAGGTCGAACAGGCGGTCAAGAGTCGCAAAAGGCGCCCCATCCTGATGATCGACATCGCCGTGCCACGTGACATCGCCGCCGATGCCTCTGAGGTGGACGACATCTACCTATATACGGTGGACGATCTGCAGGACATCATCCAGGAGGGGCTCCGCTCCCGGCAGGAGGCCGCCAAGCAGGCCGACGAGATCATCGATACCCATGTCTCCCACTTCATGGGCTGGCTCCGCTCCCTGAGTGCCGTGGGCACCATCCGCAGCTACCGCGAAAATGCCGAGCAGATACGCGACGAGGTGCTGGAGAAGGCACGCCGCCATCTGGCCGCCGGCCACGATCCGGAGCAGGTGTTGCAGGAGCTGGCCTACGGCCTGACCAACAAACTGATCCACACCCCCACCGCGCAGATGAGCCAGGCGGCCTACGCCGGCCGCAACGAGCTGCTGGAAGCTGCACGCGAGCTGTTCAAACTCGACAAGACCGACGAATCCTGACCTTGAAACCTTCCATCCGCAGCAAGATCGACGGCCTCGCCGAACGATTGGAAGAGATCAACGCCCTGCTCGCCGATCCGGGGGTGATCGCCGATCAGAATCGTTTCCGCAGCCTCTCCCAGGAGCATGCGCAGCTCACCCCGCTGATCGATGCCTGGCGGGAGTACCGTCAGTTGCAGGAGGAGATCGACAGCGCCAGGGGCATGCTCAAGGACGAGGATCCAGAGATGCGCGCCATGGCCGAGGAGGAGATCCAGCATGCCAAGGCGCGCCAGCAGCAGCTGGAAACCGAACTGCAGCGTCTGCTGCTGCCCACCGATCCCAATGACGAGAAGAACATCTATCTGGAGATCCGCGCCGGCACCGGAGGCGACGAGGCCGCCCTGTTCGCCGGCGACCTGTTCCGCATGTACTCCCGCTATGCCGAGCTGAAGGGATGGAAGGTGGAGATCATCAGCGCCAGCCCTGGAGAACACGGCGGTTACAAGGAGATCATCGCCCGTATCGTGGGACGGGGCGCCTACTCCCGCCTCAAGTTCGAATCGGGCGTCCACCGGGTGCAACGGGTACCGGAGACCGAATCCCAGGGCCGCATCCACACCTCCGCCTGCACCGTGGCCATCATGCCCGAGGCGGACGAGGTGGAGGCCGTCGAGATCAACCCGGCGGATCTGAAGGTGGACACCTTCCGCGCCTCCGGCGCCGGCGGGCAGCATGTCAACAAGACCGACTCCGCCATCCGCATCACCCATCTGCCCAGCGGCATCGTGGTGGAGTGCCAGGACGAGCGTTCCCAGCACAAGAACCGCGCCAAGGCGATGGCGCTGCTACAGGCCCGGCTGCTCGCGGCGGAGCAGGAGAAACAGGCCGCCGAACGGGCCGAGTCCCGCCGCCTGCAGGTGGGCAGCGGTGATCGTTCCGAACGGATCCGCACCTACAACTTCCCCCAGGGGCGGGTCACCGATCACCGTATCAACCTGACTCTCTACAAACTGGAAGAGGTGATGCAGGGGGATCTGGACCCGATCATCGATCCCCTCGTCGCCGAATACCAGGCGGACCAGCTGGCGGCCCTGGCCGGAGAGCAGTGAACGGGACCACCGTCGCGCAGACC
>WFNS01000107.1 GCA_015488495.1 Gammaproteobacteria bacterium
ATCCTGCCGAGGATCTCTCCGAGATCCATGGCCAGCACCTGGCCAAGCGGGCGCTGGAGATCGCGGCGGCAGGTGGGCACAGTCTGCTGATGAGCGGTCCACCAGGCACGGGGAAGACCATGCTGGCCCGGCGACTGCCCGGCATCCTGCCGCCGATGACCGAGCAGGAGGCCCAGGAGACCGCCGCCATCCACTCCATCAGCGATGGCGGTTTCAGGCTGGAAAGCTGGGGCCGGCGTCCGTTTCGCGCCCCCCACCACACGGCCTCCGGAGTGGCCCTGGTAGGGGGAGGCAGCCAGCCCCGCCCCGGCGAGATCTCCCTCGCCCACAACGGGGTGCTGTTTCTAGACGAGCTGCCGGAGTTCGACCGTCGGGTGCTCGAGGTGCTGCGCGAGCCCATCGAGTCGGGGCAGATCACCATCTCCCGGGCGGCGCGCCAGGCAGAATTCCCGGCACGGTTCCAGCTGGTGGCCGCCATGAACCCCTGCCCCTGCGGCTATCTGGGACACAGCAACGGACGCTGCCGCTGCACCCCCGATCAGGTCCGCAGATATCGCGACAAACTCTCCGGGCCGCTGCTGGACCGTATCGACATGCACATCGAGGTTCCCCCGCTGCCCCTGAGCCAGCTGAACCGCCAACAGGGAGACAGAGAGGAAACCAGCGCCGAGGTCCGCCGCCGGGTGGAGGCGGCCCGCCTGCGGCAACTGGAGCGCAGTGGAACCGCCAACGCCCGCCTCGACAACCGTGAGATCGAACGGGTGTGCCGGCTGCGGGAAGGGGATCGAAAACTGCTGGAACAGGCCATCGAGCGCCTCGGCCTCTCCGCGCGCGCCTATCATCGCGTTCTGAAACTGGCCCGCACCATCGCCGATCTGGACGGCGCCGGGCAGATAGCGACCCCGCACCTCACCGAGGCGATCAACTACCGCCGCCTGGACCGGCATGCCTCCCATTGAGGGATGATGCCGGACTCCTCTTCCATCACGGGCATCATCCTCGCCGGCGGACGAGCCACCCGCATGGGTGGGAAGGACAAGGGGTTGGTGGAGCTCGCCGGGCGCCCCCTGGCGACTCATGTGCTGGAGCGGCTGCGACCCCAGGTGGGCGACATCGTCATCAATGCCAACCGCAACCAGGATGCCTACCGCGGCTTTGGCTGCCCGGTGATTCCCGATCGGGACGACGCCTTTCGCGGCCCTCTGGCCGGAATCGCCGCCGTGATGCAGGCCGTGGACAGCGAACTCTTCGTCTCCGTACCGTGTGACGCGCCCCTGCTGCCCGAGAATCTCGTCCAGCGGCTGCTCGAGGCCTTGCCGACAACCGCCGGACCCTGCAGCGTGGCCTGCAGCGAAGGGGTCATCCAGCCGGTATTCGCCCTGTTCAGGAAATCGGCCGTACCGCTCATCGAACGCTATCTGGAGGCCGGAGAGAAGAAGGTCTGGCGCTGGCATCGGCTCTACCACAGCATCCCGGTGGAGTTCGACCACGCCGACCCCTTCGTCAACATCAACACCGAGGCACAACTCCGTTCCCTGGAAGAGCGGCTGGGGGTGCCGGAGCGAACGGACAATGGTATAGAATAGGCCGTTTCCCGGACCCATTCGGAACCTTCGTACCATGCCCATCCAGTCCAGAAAACGTCACCGCACCGTTCCAGTCCACATCGGCCATGTGGTCGTGGGGGGAGATGCGCCGGTGGTGGTGCAATCCATGACCAACACCGACACCGCAGATATCGAGGCCACGGTCCGGCAGATCGCCGAACTGACCGAGGCAGGCTCGGAGCTGGTGCGGATTACGGTCAACAGCGCCGAGGCGGCCGCCAGCGTCCCCGCGATCCGCGACCGGCTCGACGGGATGGGAATCGACACCCCGCTGGTGGGGGATTTCCACTTCAACGGCCACAAGCTGCTGACGGAGCATCCGGCGTGTGCCGCCGCACTGGCAAAGTATCGCATCAACCCCGGAAACGTGGGACGGGGCAGGAAAGGGGACGAACAGTTTGCTGCGATGATCGGGATCGCCCACCGTCACGACAAGCCCATCCGTATCGGCGTCAACTGGGGCAGCCTGGATCAGGCGATGCTGGGTCGCCTGATGGACGAAAACGCCCAGCTGCCGGAGCCCAGAGAACCCACCGAGGTGATGCAGGAGGCGCTGATCCGCTCCGCACTGGAGAGCGCGGCCAAGGCAGAAGAGCTGGGACTCCCCCACGACCACATCATCCTTTCCTGCAAGATGAGCGGCGTACAGGATCTGATCCGTGTCTATCGGGAACTGGCGACACGATGCGACTATCCCCTGCACCTGGGGCTGACCGAGGCGGGAATGGGCTCCAAGGGCATCGTCGCCTCCACCACCGCGCTGGCGGTGCTGCTGCAGGAGGGGATCGGTGACACCATCCGCATCTCCCTCACCCCGGAGCCGGGCGGGGACAGGACCCAGGAGGTCATCGTCGCCCAACAGATCCTGCAGGCGCTGGAGCTGCGCTCCTTCACCCCCACGGTGATCGCCTGTCCAGGCTGTGGACGTACCGCCAGCACCTTCTTTCAGCAGCTGGCCGAGGAGATCCAGCAGCACATCCGCCGGCAGATGCCGAGCTGGCGCCATCGCTATCCCGGCGTGGAAAAGATGAGCGTGGCGGTGATGGGCTGCGTGGTCAACGGCCCGGGAGAGAGCAAGCATGCCGACATCGGCATCAGCCTGCCCGGAACCGGGGAGCAACCCGTCGCGCCGGTCTATGTCGATGGGAAAAAGACAGTGACGCTGAAGGGAGAGGGCATCGCCCGGGAGTTCCAGCAGCTGGTGGACGAATACGTGCGGCAGCGCTACGGCCGTTGAACCCGCACCTGCGGAGGCGATCCCTTTCGCGAGCACCGGTTATCCCGCCCGAAGTGTTGCACAACCGGCTGGCAACGGAGTGCAGCGGAATCGCCCGCCCGGGTTGACGCGATTGTTTATGCCCTACCAGACTACCAAATATTGGTACATCCGTAGGGTTGTGAGATGAGCAAAATACCAGTATTACTCTTGGCCCTCATTTTGAGAACTTTTTGAGAACTTTATTAGAAACCAATTGAAAACAGGACGATTTTCTTCCGCGAGCGAAGTGATTCGTGCCGCCCTTCGGTTGTTGGAGGAGGAAGAGACCAGGCGCTCCACTCTTCGAATGTTGCTGGAAGAGGGCGAAAAAAGCGGGGTGTCCAACTACACGCTTACCGGGCTCATCGACGAACTGAACGATGACATCCATTGAACGTGGCTCGTTTCCAGCTTACCAACGCAGCCAGAAACGATTTGACAGGCACTGCCAGATTTACGCAACGACAGTGGGGTGTCGAGCAGCGCAACAAATACCTGTCCCAACTCGATGCTACATTTCATCAGTTGGCCGACAACCCAGGGCTTGGCAAGAGCTGTGATTACATCAAGCGTGGTCGCCAGCCACGTAATCTATTACCGAACCCGCTCCGATCGAATCAAGATTGTTCGCGCGCTCCACAAACGAATGGATGTTTCCGAATCCATTTTTAAGGCATAACGTATATAATATGGAGTTCGACCGCCTCTCCCGTTTTTGGAGTTACTCATGGATTCAAGCACCATAACCACCACAGTCGTCGATTTCGACGAAATCACCCGCTACGAAGAAGGCCTGCAGGCCTTCCTGGACGGCTCCATGGATGCCGACCGTTTCATGGCCTTTCGCCTGCAGCACGGGATCTACGGACAGCGCCAACCGGGGTTGCACATGGTGCGCATCAAACTGCCTGGCGGAGAGGTCACGCCTGCTCAGCTGGGGGCCATCGCCGATATCGTGGAGCGCTATTCGCAGCACGACAAGGCCGAAATCACTACGCGCCAGGACATTCAGCTCCACTTCGTTCCAATCGCCGACACCGGCAAGGTGATGCGCGCACTGGGAGAGGCGGGATTGACCACCCGGGAAGCATGCGGAAACACCGTGCGCAACATCACCAAATGCCACCTGGCCGGGATCTGCCCGAGGGAGCACGTGGACGTCACCCCCTTCGTACGGGCCGCGCTGCACCGATTCTTGCGCAATCCCCTCACCCAGGCCATGCCGCGCAAGTTCAAGTTCAGCTTCTCCGGCTGCGAGCAGGACTGCACCCAGGGGATCATCAACGACCTGGGGATCATCGCCACCCGCAGGGAAGGCAAGCCCGGCTTCAAGATCCTGGCGGGTGGTGGTCTGGGGCACAAACCCCGTCACGCCATCGTGCTGGAGGAGTTCATCGAGGAGAAGGAGCTGCTGCCCACCATCGAGGCGGTGCTCGCCATGCACAACCGATACTCGGACCGCAAGCGGCGCGCCAAGTCCCGTCTCAAATTCCTGGTGGAGCGTTTCGGAGAGGAGGGCTTCCTGGAGAGATACCGGGAGGAGCTCTCCCGGACGCGGGCGGCATTCGAGGGCGAAGCCACACCGCACGGCGACTGGTCCACGCCGGACGAGAGCAAGCCGGTACCGCCGATCAACCTGAGGGGCGTCACCGAGCAGAAACAGGCGGGGCGGTTCATCCTGCCCATCAGCGTCCCGCTGGGAGAGCTGGGCATCGACCAGCTCCGGGGTATCGCCAGACATGCCGGTGAACTCGGCATCCGGGAACTCCGTTGCTCCCAGGAGCAGAACCTGCTGATCCCCCACCTGACCGCCGATACGCTCGACGAGATGAGAGAACGGCTGGCCACCCTCGAACTCGGCGAACCGAAGCCCGGAGACAACGTCGTCTCCTGCCCCGGCACCTCTACCTGCCGTCTGGGTATCACTGCCTCCAAGGGAGCGGCTCCCAAGCTGAACGGAGGCGCCGCCGATCTGCGGCTGCGGGTCAGCGGCTGCCACAACGGCTGTGCGCAGCCGGAGACGGGGGATATCGGCATCTATGGGGAGGGCAAGCGGATCC
>WFNS01000108.1 GCA_015488495.1 Gammaproteobacteria bacterium
CCGCAGTTCTACTTCCGTACGACCGACGTGACCGGTGCAGTGGACCTTCCGGAGGGGACGGAGATGGTGATGCCTGGAGACAACGTGAACATGACGGTATCGCTGATTGCGCCGATTGCGATGGAAGAGGGGCTGCGTTTTGCCATTCGTGAGGGCGGGCGTACCGTGGGTGCCGGGGTCGTTTCGAAGATCATCGAGTAACAGCGACAGCGGTAGACCGATGAATGGAGCGTGAGATGGCCTGACCGTCTCGCGCTCTTTCGCTCATTCTGCACCACTATTTTTTTATTACAGGCCAGTAGCTCAATTGGCAGAGCAGCGGTCTCCAAAACCGCAGGTTGGGGGTTCGATTCCCTCCTGGCCTGCCATATTTACAGGGAAACTCGACGACTGAACATGGCAGACAAAATCAAACTGTCCCTGGCGGTAATCATACTGCTGGCAGCCATTGTTGGCTTCTATCTGTTGGGTGAGTATCCCCTGTTGTATCGTGTTCTGGGTCTTCTTGCGGCAGGTGGTCTGGCCGCAGCCGTTGCGTTGCAGACGGAGGTGGGGCGTGAGGCGCGGGACTTTCTGCGTGGCAGCATGCTGGAGATCCGCAAGGTGGTCTGGCCGACGCGAAAGGAGACGACCCAGACCACGCTGATCGTGATCCTGATGGTGATCATAATGGGAATCTTGTTGTGGTTGCTGGATATGTTTTTGTTATGGGCGGTCCAGTTGCTGACCGGCCAGGGAGGCTGACGCCGTGGCAAAGCGCTGGTATGTAGTTCACGCCTATTCCGGTTTCGAGAACCAGGTGAAACGCTCGCTCGAAGAGCGCATCAAGCGTTTCGGAATGGAAGACAAGTTTGGCGAGATCCTGGTTCCCACCGAAGAGCTGGTCGAGATGCGTGAAGGGCAGAAGCGCAGGAGCGAGCGGAAGTTTTTTCCCGGCTATGTGCTGGTCCAGATGGAGATGAACGACGATACCTGGCACTTGGTGAAGGATGTGCCCAAGGTGATGGGTTTCATCGGTGGCACCTCGGATCGCCCCGCGCCGATCAGCGACAAGGAGGCGGAAGCGATCCTCAACCGTATCCAGGAAGGGGCGGAGAAGCCGCGGCCCAAGGTGTTGTTCGAGCCTGGGGAGGTGGTGCGGATCTGCGATGGCCCCTTCAATGACTTCAACGGGGTGGTGGAAGAGGTGGATTACGAGAAGAGCCGCATGCGCGTCTCGGTACTGATTTTCGGGCGTTCGACCCCCGTGGACCTGGAGTTCAGCCAGGTCGAGAAAGGTTGAGTGGTTTGAGGGGAGCCGAAAGGCGTTTGCACCCGCTTCAAGGAGTAAACGATGGCAAAGAAGATTGAGGCCTATATCAAGCTGCAGGTTCCGGCGGGACAGGCCAATCCAAGTCCGCCGGTAGGGCCCGCGCTGGGACAGCATGGCGTGAACATCATGGAGTTCTGCAAGGCGTTCAATGCCCAGACGCAGAAGATCGAACAGGGTCTGCCCATTCCCGTGGTGATCACGGTTTACAATGACCGCAGCTTTACGTTCGTCACCAAGACGCCGCCCGCGTCGGTGCTGCTGAAGAAGGCGGCCGGGGTGCCGAAGGGCTCCGGGGTTCCCAACCGCGACAAGGTGGGGAAGGTGACCCGGGAACAGTTGGAGGAGATCGCCAAGACCAAGGAGCCGGATCTCACGGCAGCCGATCTGGACGCGGCGGTGCGCACCATCGCCGGAACCGCACGGAGCATGGGGCTGGAAACGGAGGGGGTCTGAGATGGCGAAACTGAGCAAACGCAGGAAATTGATCCAGGAGAAGGTGGAAGCGGGCAAGCAGTATGGAGTGGAAGAGGCACTGCAACTGCTCAAAGAGCTGCCCCGGGCGAAATTCGTGGAGTCCGTGGACGTGGCGGTGAACCTGGGGGTCGATCCCAGGAAGTCCGATCAGGTGGTGCGTGGTTCCACCGTGCTCCCCAATGGAACCGGCAAGACGGTTCGGGTCGCCGTATTTGCGCAGGGGGCCAACGCCACCGCGGCCCAGGAGGCCGGAGCCGATGTGGTGGGAATGGAGGATCTCGCGGAATCCATCAAGAAGGGTAATCTCGATTTCGACGTGGTAATCGCCACTCCGGATGCCATGCGGGTGGTGGGTCAACTGGGACAGATCCTCGGCCCCCGTGGGTTGATGCCCAACCCGAAGGTCGGAACAGTGACCACCGATGTTGCCGCAGCGGTCAAGAATGCCAAGTCGGGTCAGGTACGGTACCGCACCGACAAGAGCGGTATCATCCACTGCTCCATTGGCAAGATCGATTTCGACGTGGATGCGTTGAAGGAGAATCTGGAGGCGCTGCTGGCGGACCTCAAGAAGGCCAAGCCCGCATCCTCCAAGGGACAGTATGTAAAGAAGGTCACGATTTCCTCCACCATGGGTGCGGGAGTCGTGGTCGATGCCGCATCGCTGGCCTGATACAAGGCCGGTAGTGAAGACTTTGGTTCTGCCGGCAGTTTTCCGCTGGCAGGCGTCAAAGACCGCAGGCGCGCTTCGAGGAAGCGCTTAATCGGGAGAAGATCCCGCACCTGCGCAGACGGTGAACCGGAGGCAGGTTTATCCGGCGACGGACACCGTGGGGGGAGATGCTTTTTCCGGCCGAGGCCGGGACGCATCTCCGGGTTGTAGTGCAATCAGGCGGAGAGCATATTTCCGTCTGTCGAGGGGTGACAACTGTATGCCTTTGAATCTCGAAGATAAGAAGGCAATCGTCTCTGAAGTCGCCGAGGTTGCGTCCAGCGCCCTCTCTGCCATTGCGGCGGAGTACAAGGGGTTGACCGCCGCCGAGATGACCGAGTTTCGCGCCAAGGCGCGGGAAGCGGGAGTCTATGTGCGGGTGGTCAAGAATACGTTGGCGCGCCGTGCTGTGAATGGTACGGAGTTCGAGTGCATG
Source organism: Gammaproteobacteria bacterium (assembly GCA_015488495.1). GTDB lineage: Bacteria > Pseudomonadota > Gammaproteobacteria > Thiohalospirales > Thiohalospiraceae > DRMK01. The sequence goes on from WFNS01000108.1 coordinate 2,935, forward strand.
GCGGAGGCCCTGGTCGGTCCATTGGTGTTGGCGTTCTCCCAGGAGGATCCCGGTGCTGCGGCACGCGTCGTTTCCGACTTCGCCAAGGAGAACGGCAAGCTCACCGTCAAGGTGGTCTCCGTTGGTGGCAAGTTGCTGGAGGCCGGAGAGATCGAACGGCTGGCCAAGATGCCCACCAAGGAACAGGCGATCAGCATGCTCATGTCGGTGATGAAGGCACCGATCGGCAAGTTTGTTCGTACCCTGGCGGAGCCGCATGCCAAGCTGGTTCGTACCATCGCCGCCGTGCGCGACAAGAAGCAGGCCGAGGCCGCATGACGATTGTTTTTTGATATTGCCGGTGCCGCCGAAGGCACCCGGGTAAACCTGATTGGACGAGGAGTAAATTAGATGGCTGTTTCAAAAGAGGATATCCTGGAGACCATTTCCAACATGACCGTGATGGAGGTGGTCGATCTGATTGAGGCGATGGAGGAGAAGTTTGGTGTCTCTGCTGCGGCCGCGGTGGCTGCGGTACCTGCCGCCGGCGCTGCGGGTGGTGAGGCTGCCCCGGCTGCGGAGAAGGATGAGTTCGATGTCGTCATGACCGGCTTCGGCGACAACAAGGTCAAGGTGATCAAGGCGATTCGCGGTGTCACCGGCCTCGGCCTGAAGGAGTCCAAGGAGATGGTCGAGGGCGTTCCTTCGACTGTCAAGGAGGGGGTCAGCAAGGAAGAAGCCGAGCAGATCAAGAAAGAACTGGAAGAGGCGGGTGCTACCGTCGAGCTCAAATAGGAGTTACGGAACCTTCCATCTGAATATCTGTTACACAGCACAACGGGATACAGCGAGGTATCCCTTCGCCATGGCCAAGGATGGCCCCATTTGGGTTTTTCCAGGCTGGTGACCGGAGTCACCGGCCTTTTCCTGTTGGTGACAGTCTGCCTCGACTGTTGCAGCAGATGACGATTGACAAGCTGAGGAAAAGTGATGGCCTACTCTTTCACCGAAAAAAAACGCATCCGTAAGGATTTCGGAAAGCGACGGAGCGTTCTGGATGTTCCCTACTTGCTGGCTATTCAGCTCGATTCCTACCGCAAGTTCCTGCAACAGGATGTCCCTGCCGACGAGCGAGCTGATCAAGGGTTGCAGGCCGCCTTCAATTCCATTTTTCCAATCGTCAGCTATTCCGGCAATGCCGCTCTGGAATATGTGAGTTATCGGCTGGGAACGCCGATGTTTGACGTCAAGGAGTGCCAGCTGCGTGGGACCACCTATGCGGCCCCGCTGCGGGTCAAGCTGCGTCTGGTGATCTACGACAAGGAGTCGAAGTATCAGTCGGTCAAGGACATCAAGGAGCAGGAGGTCTATCTGGGCGAGATTCCGCTGATGACCGACAACGGTACCTTCATCATCAACGGTACCGAGCGGGTAATCGTCTCCCAGTTGCACCGTTCTCCCGGTGTCTTCTTCGAGCACGACAAGGGCAAGACCCACTCTTCCGGCAAGCTGCTGTTCAGCGCGCGGGTGATCCCCTACCGTGGTTCCTGGCTGGATTTCGAGTTCGATCCCAAGGACATCCTCTATGTGCGTATCGATCGGCGCCGCAAGCTGCCGGCTACGGTGCTGTTGCGGGCGCTGGGCTACAGCGTGGAGGAGATCCTGGAGATGTTCTTCGAGCGGGAGGAGTTCCGCATCGAGAAGGATGGTTTCTCTCTCAAGCTGGTGCCGCAACGGCTGCGGGGAGAGATGCTGGATTTCGACATCAGCATCGATGGCAAGGTGCTGGTGGAGGCCGGCAGGCGCGTTACGGCCCGTCATATCCGGGAGCTGGAGAAGGCCGGGGTGGAGACCCTGAAGGTGCCCGCCGAATTCCTGCTCGGCAGGGCGCTGGCGACGGACATCGTGGACGAAAAGAGCGGGGAGATCGTTGCCAACGCCAACGACGAGATCACCAGCGAACTGCTGGACAATCTGGTCAAGGCCGGTATCGAGCGGTTCGAGACCCTTTACACCAACGATCTGGATCGGGGACCCTACATCTCCCAGACGCTGCGTATCGACCAAAGCAAGAGCCAGCTGGAGGCGCAGGTGGAGATCTACCGGGTGATGCGCCCCGGAGAACCGCCGACCAAGGAGTCTGCCGAGAACCTGTTTCAGAACCTGTTCTTCGCCGAAGAGCGCTATGACCTCTCCCCCGTTGGCCGGATGAAGTTCAACCGCCGCGTGGGGCGTGAGGAGATTACCGGCCCGGGCACCCTGACCAAGGAGGATATCATCGCGGTGATGAAGACCCTGATCGATATCCGTAACGGTAATGGTACCGTGGACGACATCGATCATCTGGGTAACCGCCGCATCCGTTCGGTGGGCGAGATGGCCGAGAACCAGTTCCGCGTAGGCTTGGTGCGGGTGGAGCGTGCGGTCAAGGAGCGTCTCAGCGTAGCCGAATCCGAGGAGCTGGTACCCCAGTCGTTGATCAACGCCAAGCCGGTCTCCGCTGCGGTGAAGGAGTTCTTCGGCTCCAGTCAGCTGTCGCAGTTCATGGACCAGAACAATCCCCTCTCGGAGGTGACCCACAAGCGGCGTATCTCCGCCCTGGGTCCGGGGGGATTGACCCGGGAGCGAGCCGGCTTCGAGGTGCGGGATGTCCACACCACCCACTACGGCCGGGTCTGCCCTATCGAGACCCCGGAAGGTCCCAACATCGGTCTGATCAACTCGCTGGCGATCTATGCGCGCACCAACGAGTATGGCTTCCTGGAGACCCCCTACCGCAAGGTGGTGGACGGCAAGGTGACCGACGAGATCCGCTATCTGTCCGCCATCGACGAAAGTGAATACATCATCGCCCAGGCGAATGCCGCACTGGATGAGGAGAACCGGCTGGTGGACGAGCTGGTGACCTGCCGTTATCAGAACGAGTTCACCACTACCACCCCGGACAAGGTGCAGTACATGGACGTATCGCCGAAACAGATCGTCTCGGTGGCGGCCTCGCTGATTCCCTTCCTGGAGCACGACGATGCCAACCGGGCACTGATGGGTTCCAACATGCAGCGCCAGGCGGTGCCCACCCTGCGTGCCGACAAGCCGCTGGTGGGAACCGGGATGGAGCGGGTGGTGGCCATCGACTCGGGGGTGACCGTGGTCGCCCAGCGGGGCGGGGTGATCAATTCGGTGGACGCGGGGCGTATCGTGGTGCGGGTCAACGACGACGAGACCGCTCCGGGTGAACCCGGCGTGGATATCTACAACCTGACCAAATATACCCGCTCCAACCAGAATACCTGCATCAATCAGCGACCGCTGGTGAAACCGGGTGATCAAGTGGCGCGAGGCGACGTCCTGGCAGATGGGCCGAGTACCGACATGGGAGAGCTGGCGCTGGGGCAGAACCTGCTGGTGGCCTTCATGCCCTGGAACGGCTACAACTTCGAGGACTCCATCCTGCTCTCCGAGCGGCTGGTTCAGGAGGACCGCTTCACCTCCATCCATATCGAGGAACTCACCTGTGTGGCTCGCGATACCAAACTGGGGGCCGAAGAGGTGACCAGCGATATACCCAATGTGGGTGAAGGGGTGCTCTCCAAGCTGGATGAATCCGGCATCGTTTACGTGGGCGCCGAGGTGA
>WFNS01000109.1 GCA_015488495.1 Gammaproteobacteria bacterium
GAAACATTTGGGCCAGGGAGGGTAGCACAATGTATCGAGGACGGGGACGATTGCGGTTGTGGCCCATCGCCATATTCGGCATCTTCTTGATCTACTATTATTTTTCCAATCAGCAGGAGGTTCCGCTCACCGGCAGGACGCAGCTGGTGGACATCAGCCGTGAACAGGAGATGGCGTTGGGACTGCAGTCCTACCAGCAGATCCTGAGCCGCTCCCGGGTGGCCAGCGATGGTGAAGCGGTACGGGCGGTGCGTCTCGTCGGCCAGCGGATCGCCCGGGCTGCGGCGGATGTGGATCCCGGGTTCCAGTGGGAGTTCAACGTCATCGTCTCGGATCAGGTCAATGCCTTTGCGCTGCCGGGTGGCAAGGTGGCGGTCTACACCGGGATCCTCCCCGTGGCGAAGAATGCCGACGGTCTCGCGGCGGTCATGGGGCACGAGATTGCCCATGCCATCGCCCGTCACGGCGCAGAGCGGATGGCCTATCAGAAGCTGGTCCAGTTCGGCAGCATGGCAGCCAGCGTGGCCCTGGGCGGGATGGACATGGAGACCCAGCGCATGGTGATGGGAGCGCTGGGGGTGGGTTCTCAGTACGGGGTTCTCCTGCCTTTCTCCCGCAAACATGAGACCGAGGCGGACTACATGGGGCTGATATTCCTCTCCCGCGCCTGTTTCGATCCGGCCGAGGCACCCCGTCTTTGGCAGCGCATGGCCAAAGTGAGCCGGGGTGCCCCGCAGGAGTTTCTTTCCACCCATCCCAGTCACGAGACCCGCATCCGCCAGTTTCAGAAGTGGATGCCCATGGCCCTGGAGATCCGCAAACGGTACTGTGATGCCGACGGCAACATGGTGCTGAATCCCGCTCGCGGCGCGAACGTTCGCGCGAGTGAGCGGGTGACCATGTAACGCCGGGGCGGCGCAAAGGAAGTGACCCCAAGGGTCACCAACGGAAAAAAGGAGACAAGCAGATGGCAGTAGCACGAGTCACCGAGATCACATCGTCCTCGCCGAGCAGCTTCGAGGATGCCATTCAGCAGGGAATCGCCAGGGCGAACAAGACCTTGCGCAACGTCCGGTCGGCTTGGGTACAGGAGCAGACGGTAAAGGTGGAGGATGGTGCCATTGCGGAGTACCGGGTCAACATGAAGGTGACTTTCATCCTCGACGACTGAATTTTCGTCAGGTCCTATTAACCCGGCAACGATATATAGTTGCCGGGTCAATAACTATCCGGCATCATCTGAAACAGGCCGGATGGTTACGTCAGCTCTTCGTCGCCAGCTCCTCCAGGAGGCGGTCCACGGCCTGGAGCCGTTGCTCCTGATCCGGCAGCTCACGGACGATGCGCAGTTTGTCCTGGCCGTCCAGCCTGTAGCGGTCCGGCTGTTTCTGGATCAGCTCGATGATGGTCATCGGATCCACATCGGGTTTCTCCTTGAACAGGATCCGTCCGCCATGTTCGCCCACGTCGATCTTGCGGATACCCAGTGGGTTGGCCTTCAGCTTGAGTTCGGTGATCCGGAACAGATTCCTGGCCGCCTCGGGCAGCAGGCCGAAGCGGTCTATCATCTCCACCTGGAGTTCCCGTAGCGCCGCCTGGTCCCTTGCGCTGGCGATACGCTTGTACATCACCAGCCGGGTATGGACGTCCGGCAGATAGTCTTCCGGGAGCAGGGCCGGCAGGTGCAGCTCCACCTCTGCGCCGTGATCCAGCGGGCGGTCCAGTTCCGGTTGCTGGCCGGCCTTGAGCGCCTTGACGGCCCGCTCCAGCAACTCCGAGTAGAGATTGAATCCGATCTCCTGCATCTGTCCGCTCTGTCCCTCACCGAGCAGCTCGCCCGCACCGCGGATCTCCAGATCGTGGGTGGCGAGGGTAAAGCCTGCTCCCAGGTCTTCGATGGACTCCAGCGCCTCCAGCCGTTTCAGCGCGTCGGTGGTGATCTGCTTGCGTGAGGGGATGATCAGGTAGGCGTAGGCCCGGTGATGGGAGCGGCCCACCCGCCCCCGCAGCTGGTAGAGCTGGGCCAGGCCGAAGCGATCGGCCCGGTCGATGATGATGGTGTTGGCGCTGGGGATGTCGATACCGGTCTCGATGATGGTGGTGCAGACCAGCACGTTGAAGCGCTGGTGATAGAAATCGGCCATCACCCGTTCCAGTTCACGCTCCCCCATCTGGCCGTGGGCGATTTCCACCCGGGCCTCCGGCACCAGCTCGCGGACCTTGGCAGCGGCCCGGTCGATGGTCTCCACCTTGTTGTGCAGGAAATAGACCTGGCCGCCGCGCTTGATCTCGCGCAGGATGGCTTCGCTCAGCAGGGTGTCGCTCCACTCGCTGACGAAGGTCTTCACCGGCAGGCGCCGCGCCGGTGCGGTGGCGATGACCGAGAACTCCCGCAGTCCTGAGAAGGCCATGTTGAGGGTGCGCGGGATGGGGGTGGCGGTGAGCGTGAGGATGTCCACCTCGGAGCGCAGCGCCTTGAAGCGCTCCTTCTGGCGCACGCCGAAGCGGTGTTCCTCGTCGATGATCACCAGCCCCAACCGTTTGTATTTCACTCCCTCCTGAAGCAGCTTGTGGGTGCCGATGACGATGTCGATGGTGCCGTTCTCCAGCCCGGCCAGCACCTGCTGCTGCTCCTTGCGGGAGCGGAAACGGGAGAGGGATTCGATATTGACCGGCCAGTCGGCGAAGCGATCCCGGAAGCTCTGGTAATGCTGCTGGGCCAGCAGGGTGGTGGGTACCAGCACGGCCACCTGACTGCCTCCCTGCACGGCGACGAAGGCGGCGCGCATCGCCACCTCGGTCTTGCCGAATCCCACGTCGCCGCACACCAGGCGATCCATCGGCTTGTCGGAGGCCATGTCCCGCAGAACGGCGTGGATCGCCTCCAGCTGATCCGGGGTCTCTTCGAAGGGAAAGGCCGCGGCGAAGGCGGCATACTGGTCGTCCACCGGGTAGGCGTGGCCTTTGCGGGCCTCGCGCCGGGCATAGATCTCCAGCAGTTCCGCGGCCACGTCACGGACCTTCTCGCTGGCCTTGCGCCTGGCTCTTTCCCATTGTCCGCTGCCCAGTTTGTGCAGCGGCGCGTTTTCCGGTGAGGCACCGCTGTAGCGGCTGATGAGATGCAGGGATGAGACCGGCACATAAAGCTTGTCGCCGCCGGCGTACTCCAGCGCCAGAAACTCCGCCTCAGTCCCACCTACGGCCAGCCGTTGCAGGCCGAGGAAGCGTCCGATGCCATGTTCCTCGTGGACCACCGGGGCGCCGTTCTGTAATTCCGCCAGATCCCGGATGATGGCCTCCGCCTCCCGGTGGCGGGTGCGGCGACGGCTGCGCTGGATGGCATGGGTGCCGAACAGCTGTGGCTCGGTGATCACCGCCAGCGGCGGCTGCTCCAGTACCAGCCCCTGTTCGAGCGGAGCCACGGTGACGCCGATGGGGGCATCCCCTTCCAGGAACGAGTGCCAGCCGTCGTAAAGGGTGGGGTGGATATCGTCACCTTTGAGCAGTTCCAGCAGCGCCTCCCGCCGGCCGGTGCTCTCCGTGGCGAGTAGCACGCGGCCGGGAAACTCCCGCAGCCAGCGTTTCAGCGCCTCGCTGCCCCGGCCGGCCGGACCTGCCAGGCTGAGGTCGGGTGGTGCGGCGGTGGCGTAGTCGATGCCCTTGGTCTGCTTGAAGTGGTGCAGTCGTATCTGGCTGAAACGGCCCACCTCGGCGAGCAGTTCGTTGCTGCGCAGGAACAGGGAGGAGGGTGGCAGCAGTGGCCGTTCGACATCGTGGCGGCGGCTCTCGTAGCGCTGTTCCGCCTCCTGCCAGAATCGCTCCATCGCCTCCTGGCTCCCCTCGGCGAGAAACAGCAGACTCTGGTCGGGCAGATAGTCGAGCAGGGTGGCGGTCTGCTCGAAGAACAGGGGCAGGTAGTACTCGATACCGGGTGGCGCAAGGCCGTCGCTGACCGACTGGTAGATGATGCTGCGGCCCAGCTCCCCCTCCAGGCTGGTGCGATAGGCCTGGCGGAAACGCTGGATGGCCTCGGGGGTGAGCGGGAACTCCCGGGCCGGCAGCAGCCGCGCGTTCTCTACCTTTTTCAGGGTCCGCTGGGTCTCCGGGTCGAAGGTGCGGATGCTCTCGATCTCGTTGTCGAACAGGTCGATGCGAAATGGCCGCTCGCTGCCCATGGGAAAGAGGTCCAGCAGGCTGCCGCGCACGGCGAATTCTCCCGGCTCGACCACCTGGGAGACGCACTGGTAGCCGCTGGTCTCCAGCCGGCGGCGGAATGTCTCCAGATCCAGCTGCTGGCCGCTGTCGAGCATCAGGGCATTGGCTTCCAGATAGGTGCGGGGCGGCAGGCGGTGCATCAGGGTAGGGGCGGAGACCACCAGGATGCCGCGTTCCAGCGTCAGCAGCCGGTAGAGGGTCGCCAGCCGCTGGGAGACGATCTCCTGATGGGGAGAGAAGATGTCGTAGGGCAGGGTCTCCCAGTCCGGAAAGTTCAGGACGGGTATCGTTCCTCCCCCGAAAAAGCGCAGCTCCTGCTCCAGGCGCAGGGCAGCCGGTGCGTCCGGTGCGATCACCACGGCGGGTGCCTCGTGCCGCTCGGCGGCGGCCTGGATGGCCAGGCCGAAGGCGCTGCCATACAGGCGCCCCCAATCCAGTCGGCTACCGGGCTTGCGTGGCAGTTGTGGCTGCAACGGGGAGGTGTGGCGTGCGTCTTTCATCATCGGGCGATCGAAAAACACACTATTCTACCCCAAAGAAGGCGGTGTGGTCCGGCTTTGCCGGGCTGGCGGGTCCAGGGTCTTTCAAACAGTTCCTTGGGTCAGGGACCTTCGCCGGGCGGATCAGGATCCTCTCATTCGGGCCAGAATCCGTTCCATGTCCCTTCCCCAGCGTTCGAATGTCGCATCCGCTTTCTGGTCCGAAAGGAATTCCCCGTAGGTGGCGGGATCGATGGCTACCAGCAGGGTGCTGTCGCCTTCGGCGAATACCGCGATCCGCAACGGAAGATAGGGAACCAGTTGGGGATGGTCACGGGAAAGCCGGCGGATCTCCTCCGCCTTTCCGAAGAACACCGTCCGATATTTGCTACTGGTGTACCCCATGCCGAGCAGGCCGATGTTGACCATGTCCACCCGGGCCACCTTGTAACCCTGCTCCTGGATCGCTTTTTTCAGACTGCCCAGCGTGACGCCGAGTGGCTGGGATACGCGGACCATGAGCAGATGGTCTGCGTGGACGGAAGCCGTTGGCAGCAGCAAGAGCGTGAACAGGAGAATGGCAGGCAGGAAAACCGTCTCTTTTCTCATCGGGAGATCTCCTGAAGAATGGCCATGTATGTGTCATGCAGCTCTCTGGAGGTATGCTCCAGGTTGGCGTTGTTGAACAGGCTGCCGAAACGCAACGGATTGATCGAGGTGGCGATCACCTTGCCGTCGTCCTGTTCCATGACGGTGATCCGGTTGGGAAGAAAGAGTCCCATGCGGGGATCGATGGCCAGCAGGGTGTTTATCTGCCGAATACTGCCGAAGTAGATGACCTGCTGCTTTTTGTTTTCCTCCCCCCAGGCGACCAGACCGTCGTCGAGCGAGTGCTTGCGGATGATACGCAGCCGCCTGGCGGAGATGGCCCGCTCGATGCGCTCCACCGTTTCGGAAAATGGTTTCGTCGAAACAGCGATCAGTGCGGGTTTCGCCGGGGCCGCAGCCGGTTTTCCCGCGGGCTGAAACTGCTTTTCGAAACTGCGGATGAAACTGACCACATCCTCCACATCCTGTTCGCTGAGTCCCATCTTTGCTGCGGGCAGCATGGGGGTTCCTCGTCGGCCTCTGAGCAAGGTGGTGCGAATGATGTCGTCGGAAGCGGCGGCGAGAAAACCCGGATTGTTCAGCCCCGGCGCAACGATGGGCAGATTGTGCAGACGGGTGAAGTTTACCCCGGTCCCGGTTCCGCCCCTGCCCAGAGGACCGTGACAACGGGCACAATATCGGGCAAAGATTTCCCTGCCTTTTTCGGGGTTTCCTTGGATCCTTCCAGGGATGAGTTTCACCTCTTTTGGCGCCCAGCTGCGAATGTGTTCCACTATGGCACGAATCTGCTCGTCGCCGAGATGCCGGAAGGCCGGCATGATCCGCCCCGGTCGGCCATGACGGATGGTTTGGAACAGGTACTCATCCGTTACGCTGGTCAGGAAATCGGGCAGCGTCAACGGAACGCCAATCCCGCCATCACCTTTGTCACCGTGACAGGCCGCACAATGGATTGCGAACAGCTTGGCGCCGTCGGTCGTTGCGTTCACGTTGCCGACGAACGCAAAAAAACATAGAAATATTGCTATAAATAAATGCGGTTGACTGCGACGGACCGGCATGGAGTTTCCCTTTTTATGATGTATTCAGGGCCACTTTTACAAAATAGCACATTTTCGTCGTGCTGGATGGATACGGCGTCTTGGTCCGAATGTTTCACCCGTTCGCGAGAATTCCGCGGCAGGTCAGCGCAATCGAGAAAAATGGCTGCGCTGGCGTTCATGGAGAGTATCGATTCCGGTCCGTTGGATATCTCGTGGGCGTTGGCGAGGATGTCGATTTCGGCCGGGGAAGGGAGAGCGGGTGCGGTTTGCTGCGCCGGCCAATCGGGCGCAGGAGCGTGGAAAGGTGGATGGTCCGGTGGGAAAGAAGGTCGACAGCCATCCACCCCGGAGGACGGATGACTGTCGTACCAGCCTTTTCGAGGCGCTCAGGCCTCGTGGGCAGCCTTTTTGCGCCTCAGGCCGGCCAGGCCGATGAGGGCCGAACCGAACAGCAGGGCGGCCGGTGGGATGGGAACAGGGGCCGCAGCGGGTGTCGCATTGAACGCCGCGTTGTAGATCCCTCCTCCGCTCCCCGCAGCCGTGCCAGCGACCGTAATGGAGTAGGTATTGTTTGGCAGCGTTCCTGCAAATACGTAACTGTCACCGGAACCGCTGAAGGTTGGAGGACCGGATACACTCAAACCGTCAATATTGAAGTTCAGTCCCAGGAACGTGACGGCAACGTCAGCAAAAGAGATGTTGACGTCGGCTGCACCGGTCGCTTCATTCACGGTCAGGGTCCAGTTGTCTGTAAACGTCCCCGGCGCATGCGCTACCGATGCGGTGCCTCCGCTATTGAGCGTCGCTCCTGGCCCGGCCAGTGTGCTGGCCGCCTGCGCCCCCGCGCTTGCCAGTGCCAGCAGCGATGCTGCCAGCAGATATCGTAGTTTCATTGCCTGTTTCTCCTTATGTTTCTTGGTGTTGTTGATACTCTCTCGGAGCAATCGGGCGCTGGACAGGGTTCTTCCAGTGCCTTCCTCGAGCTCCCCGGTTCAATATCAGGCAAGACCCGCGCCAGGTGTCTTATCATGATGATATGCAACAATATTTTTACCATCTCTGGGGGAATGCGGTTGGCCGCTTGTAAAGAACATTGACCTGGTTTGAGGACCAGCGATACCGGATCGCTCTATTGCCCTCTTCCAAATGCCGGGACAACCCTTTGTTTTTTCCGGAATTTTCCGCCGGACAATGAGGGAGAGATCGCATAACTTACTGATTTTGATTAGTAAAGAATCCCGACAATCACTATCGGCTTTTTCCACCGATCTTGCCCTCTGTACCGTTGACCAGGTTGTGGATGTTCGTACGGTGGCGCCAGACGAGCAGCAGTGAAAGGGCGATCGTCAGATAGAGAAATGACGGGGAGTCGGTGAGCCAGCTGGTGTACAACGGGGTCAGGATCGCCGCACAGAGGGCGGAGAGGGAGGAGTAGCGGGTCAGGGCCGCCACGACGAGCCAGGTGGCCAGCGCGGCCAGGCCCACTGGCCAGGCGATTCCCAGCAGCACACCGAGGCCGGTGGCCACCCCTTTTCCTCCCTTGAAACCGAAGAAAAGGGGGTAGAGGTGACCGAGAAAGGCGGCCAGTCCCATCATCGCGAGAACGTTGTCACCGGCGCCGACCGCCCGTCCCAGGGCGATCGCCAGGAGTCCCTTCGACAGATCTCCGAAGAGGGTGACAGCGGCCGCCTTTTTCCCGCCGATACGCAGCACATTGGTGGCACCGGGGTTGCCGGAGCCCTGGGTGCGGGGATCGGGGAGCCCGAGGAGTCTGCTGGTAATCACCGCGGATGAGAGGGATCCGAGCAGATAGGCGATGACGATCAGCGTTCCATCCAGCAGCACCGTGTGCTCCTCTCTCCGGGAATGTCCTGGGGCGGTATCATGTGGACAGCGTACCCAATTGGTGGGATATTTGCCATATGGACATCATCTATATTCGTGATTTGCGGATAGAGACGGTCATCGGCATCTACGACTGGGAGCGCCGCATCCGGCAAATGGTCAGTCTGGACCTGGAGATGGCCGCCGATATCCGTAAGGCGGCGGCCTCGGATGCCATCGAGGATACGCTGGACTACAAGGCGGTGGCCAAACGGCTGATCGAATTCGTCGGTGGTGCTGAATTTCGGCTGGTGGAGACGCTGGCGGAGCGGGTGGTCGGGCTGATTCGGGAGGAGTTCGGTGTGTCCTGGGTGCGGTTGTGTCTCAGCAAGCCGGGAGCGGTGCGGGGTGCGCGTGACGTGGGGGTGATCATCGAACGGGGGGAGCGGGAATCCCGGCCTTCCCCGTGAGTTTCCGGAGAGGAGACGATGGCCCGAATCTACGTCGGCATCGGCAGCAATGTGGAGCGTCTCGCCAACGTGCGCAGCGCCGTCGCCGCGCTGCGCCGGCATTTCGGAACGCTTCAGCTCTCCCGGGTCTATGAAAGCGAGGCCGTTGGCTTCGTCGGCGCGGATTTCTACAATATGGTGGCCGGTTTCGACAGCCCGTTGACCATTCCGGAGGTGGTGGCGGTTCTGCGAGAGATCGAGGCCGGGCATGGCCGGGAGCGGCGGGGAGGGCGCTTTGCTCCGAGGACGCTCGATCTGGACCTGCTGTTGTATGGCGACCGGGTCGTCGAAGAACAGGGGATCCGGGTTCCGCGGGAAGAGATCCTGACCTGTGCCTTCGTGCTGCGCCCCCTGGCGGAGATCGCGCCCGATCTGCGCCATCCCGAGAATGGCCGCACCCTGCGGGAACTCTGGGACGGTTTTGGCTGGTCTGGCCAGCGGCTCATGCCGGTGGATGTTCGCCTGTGAATGTCGGGAGTCGAGGGATGCCCAAGCGCGTGTTGATCGTCGAGGATGAGGTGGCTATCCGGGAGATGGTGGGATTTGCACTTCGACGCGCGGAGTTCGAGATGGAAGAGGCTGCCGATGGGTCCGAGGCGCAGGCACGGATCTTCGAACGGCGCCCCGATCTGCTGCTGCTGGACTGGATGCTGCCCGACACCAGCGGGATCGACCTGGTGCGCCGGTTGCGCAAGGAGGCGGCGACTGCGGAACTGCCCATCATCATGTTGACCGCGAAGGGGGAGGAGGAGGACAGGATTCGCGGCCTGGAAACGGGTGCCGACGACTATATCACCAAACCATTTTCCCCCCGGGAGCTGATCGCGAGGATTCGGGCGGTGCTGCGCCGGGCTTCCCCGGACGATGGCGAACGACTGGAGATCGGTGGTCTCTGTCTCGATTCCGCAAGTCATCGCGTCACCGCTCACGGCGAGCAGGTCGACCTCGGACCCACTGAATACCGGTTGTTGCAGTTCTTGATGCGTCACGCCGATCGGGTCTTCAGTCGCAGCCAGCTCATCGATCGGGTGTGGGGAGGGGGTGTCTACATCGAGGAGCGAACCGTGGATGTCCACGTGCGGCGCCTGCGCAAGGTGCTCGGGCCCCACCGCTGTGATGGTCTCATTCAGACGGTTCGCGGGGCCGGGTACCGTTTTTCGGCGGACTCGAAAAAGCGGGAAGCCGGTAGCGGGAGGAGATAGTCACATCGTTACCGCAGAATTCATCCGCATAACCCTCATCTGTCTGGCGGCCATCCTGCTGGGGTGGCTGGTGGGCGGGGGGATGCTGTTTTTCCTGATGGCCCTCTCCGGTTATCTGTTCTGGCATCTGTACAATCTGTTGCGTCTGCAGCGCTGGCTGCACAATGCCGATCTCGACAAGTTGCCGGTCTCCAGGGGGATCTGGGGCAGCGTGTTCGACGGGATCTACCGCTTGCGTGAGGGCAGCCTGAGGCGCCGCAAACGGCACAATCGGCTGCTGAAACGGTTTTACAAACTCGCCGCGGCGCTCCCCGATGCGACGGTGATGCTGGGGGAGCACGATGTCATCGAGTGGTTCAACAAGCCGGCACAGCAGCTGTTGGGGCTGAAGCCTTCCACCGATGTGGGACAGAACATCGGGAATCTGCTGCGTCATCCCCTCTTTCGGGAATACCTGGAAGGAGGGGGTGGGGGAGAGCCGGTGGAGATCCCCTCCCCGGCGGATGAGAACGTCGTGCTTTCGGTACGCCTGGTCTCCTATGGAAAGAACCGGCGGTTGCTGACTGCTCGCGACGTGACCCGTCTGCATCGTCTGGAGCAGATGCGCCGCGATTTCGTGGCCGATGTCTCCCACGAACTGCGCACTCCCCTGACGGTGATCCGGGGCTATCTCGAGGCGATGGCGGAAAGCAGCGGGGAGCTGCCCAGGGAATGGCAGCGCTCGGTCGTGCTCATGGAGCAGCAGACCCGGAGGATGGAACGCATCGTGACCGATCTGCTGTTTCTGGCGCGGATGGAAAACGGAGCGCAAGGGAGGCGGGAACGCGTCGATGTGCCGGCGCTGATCGCGGCCGTTCACGAGGATGCACGTGCGCTTGGTGAAAACGGCCACGAGTTCACATTGGAGGTGGATCCGGATCTGCTGGTGCGGGGGGATCATGAGGAGTTGCGCAGCCTCTTCTCCAATCTCGTTTTCAACGCAGTGCAGTACACGCCAGCGGGCGGGAAAATCGGGATCCGCTGGTGGCGGGAACCCACGGGCGGCGCCTGGTTCGAGGTGGAAGACAGCGGCCCAGGTATTGCCCCGCAGCACATTCCACGGCTCACCGAACGCTTCTACCGCATCGATGTCGGGCGTTCACGGGAAAAGGGTGGGACCGGTCTGGGGTTGGCCATCGTCAAGCATGTGATGAATCGTTATCGTGGGCGATTGGAGATCGAGAGTACGGTAGGGAAAGGGAGCCGGTTCCGCTGTTTCTTTCCTGGCGATCTCCTGTTGCCGAGAAATGAGGCGGAACCTTCGGGATTCCACCTCACTGGCACTATCTCCCCTTGAACTCGAAGTGGACGGTTACCGTGCCTCCAGCAGGCACTTCCACGGTTTCTTTCAGTTCCCTGAGCTTGCCATGCCACGCCTTGATGGTGTATTTGCCGGGCGGAACGTCGTCGATGGTGAAGCTGCCATCGTCACCCACCACTGCAAAGTAGGGATTCTTGGCCACGAATACGAAGCCGTGCATGAAATCGTGGGCATCGCACTCCACTTTCAGGGCGGTGCCCCGCTTCAGCGCCACCTTCTTCTTTACCGTACCGGGACGGGCCTGGTTCACGTTGAAGACGGTCTTCCTGGCTCGGCCCAGGAGCTCGTAGGTATGGATGTTGTGTTTCACCGGATCGTCATTGACCGCGGCCAGTTCGGCGCCGTCGCGCATGATCTGGAGGAAGGGCCTGAACTCGCATCCCTTCTGAACGATACGGGCGTTGGAGAGCCCGGCAGGAAACGGTTTTCCTTCCTTCACCTTGTCGAGATAGACCACCACATTGGTCAGTGCGCCGTTGTTCACCGCGACATAGTCGATCTTCCGGTTGCCGGTGCCGCAGACATCGTTGTCCTTGGTGATCTTGTAGATTCTGGGGGCGGGATCTTTTCCGCTGAAGGTGACCTTGCCGGTGACGGTCCCGCCATTGGTCACTTCGACCTCCTTGTAGCCGGCGGCATGGCCCACCACGGGTTGTCCCATCGACAGTGCCAGTGAAAGGAATGGGATGAGTCGTTTCATGTCGCGATGTCTCCTTGTGGTGTCGGGTCGTCGGGATACAGGTTACTCTCTTCCGCAAGCAGGATCTCCTCCAGCAGTTCGATGACGATTCGCCGCTC
>WFNS01000110.1 GCA_015488495.1 Gammaproteobacteria bacterium
AGACGATAGCAGGAGGTTGGCATGATCACAGAGGAGAGGTGTATGGAGATTCAGATACTGTACAGGCAAGGCAAGAGCATTCGTGAGATCTGTCGTCTGACGGGATTGTCCCGTAACACGGTGCGCAAATATCTGCGGGAGCCGGTCCGGCAGCCGGTCTACCGGTCGCGGCCGGGTCGGCCGGGGAAGCTGGAGCCCTACAAGGAATACCTGCAACGGCGGGTTGTTTCGGCGCAGCCGCACCGCATTCCGGCGACGGTGCTGTACCGGGAGATTCGGGCACTGGTGTTTGACGGCTGCGAGCGGCTGGTGCGTAACTACATCCGGACGCTGTATCCCCGGCCGGTGCCCGAGCCGGACAACCGCTTCGAGACGGCGCCCGGCGTGCAGATGCAGGTGGACTGGTGCGTCTTCCGGCGGGGACAGGAGCCGCTGTCGGCGTTTGTGGCCACCCTGGGGTTCAGCCGGGCGAGCTTCGCGGCCTTCGCGACCTCGGAGTGGTTCGAGGTACTGCGTGAATGCCATGAGCAGGCATTTGCCTACTTTGGCGGGGTGCCGCGGGAGGTGCTCTACGACAACATGCGCACCGTCGTGGTCGAACGCAACGCCTACGGTGCCGACCGGCACCGCTTCCACCGGGGGCTTTGGGACCTGACGCGGCATTTTGGCTTCACCCCGCACCTGTGCCGGCCCTACCGGGCACGGACCAAGGGCAAGGTGGAGCGCTTCAACCGCTACCTGCGCCACAGCTTCTACGTACCCCTGGCCAGCCGGCTCAAGCAGGCCGGATTGCGCCTGGATGTGGCCACCGCCAACGCCGAGGTGCGGCGCTGGCTGGACGAGGTAGCCAACGTGCGGACCCACCGGGAGACGGGTGAGCGGCCGGTGGACCGGCTGGTAACGGAACGTGAGGGCCCTCCAGCCGCTGCCGCTACGCTTGGGCCGTGGAACTCTTCAATCAGGCAGCTGGTCAGTAGTACGGATCGCTGGCCAAATATTTCATCCGGGAAGGTGGTGGAGCTATGCTCGAATCTGGTGTACGGAGAGGTTGAAGAAGGCGGCGTACCCTGCTGAAATCGGTTTTGAGGAACTGAAACAGCAGAGGAGGTACGCCACCATGAGCAAAGATAACGTAGTTTCCCTTCAGTCGCCAGCGGGTATTGAGGACCCATTGACGGAGCTGCTGCGCACCGGTGCCAAACGGTTGATTCAGCAGGCGATTGAGGCGGAGCTGGCCGAGTTGCTGGTACAGTATGGGGAGCAGGTGGACGACCAGGGCCGGCGGGCGGTGGTCCGCAACGGTTACCTGCCTGAGCGTGAGGTCCTGACCGGAGTGGGTCCGATACCGGTGAAGGTGCCGAAGGTACGCAGCCGGGGTGAGGAACCGGTGGTGTTTCGCTCCACGCTGGTGCCGCCGTACGTGAGGAAGGCACGGCGGGTGGAAGCGGCCCTGCCGTGGCTGTACCTGAAGGGCGTTGCCACAGGACAGATGCAGGAGGCCCTGGAAGTGCTGGTCGGTCCCGATGCGAAAGGATTGTCGGCCGCGGTGATTGGCCGTCTGAAACGGGAGTGGGAGGCGGAATACGCCGACTGGTGCCGCCGGGATGTCAGCCGTGACCGCTGGGTCTATTGGCGGGTGGACGGTATCTACAGCGGCCTGAGGGCCGAGCACCAGAAGCTGTGCGCCCTGGTAGTCATCGGTGTGAACGACCGGGGCGAGAAGCACTTCCTGGCCATCGAGGATGGGGTACGGGAATCGACCCAGAGCTGGCGGGAAGTACTGCTGGACCTGAAGAAGCGTGGTCTCGAAGTGCCCCCGAAGCTGGCGGTGGGAGATGGCGCTTTGGGCTTACGAAGCCCATCCCTGGGCTTCGCCCTTCGGGCCAGCCTTCGGCTGTTCAAATTCGTTCCCGACGAATTTGTCTGGGCTGCGCTGGAGGAGGTATATCCCGAGACCCGTCACCAGCGCTGCTGGGTGCATACGACTCCATGGATGGAGGAGGTAGGGCGACGCAGGAAGCCAAAGCCGAAGACGGCAAATGTGCTGAACTACCTGCCCAAGGCGGTCCAGCCCAAGGCGAAGAAGGCCCTGCAGGAAATCTGGATGGCCGAGGAGCGGGCCTCCGCGCACAAGGCCTTCGACCACTTCGTACAGGTGTATCAGGCCAAGTACCCGAAGGCGGTTGCCTGCCTCGAGAAGGACCGGGAGGCCCTGCTGGCCTTCTACGATTTCCCGGCCGAGCACTGGGTGCACATCCGGACGACGAACCCGATTGAATCGACCTTTGCCACGATTCGTCACCGGACTGACCGAACCAAGGGATGCGTGAGCCGGAATACCATGCTGGCGATGATTTACAAGCTGGGGATGAGCGCCGAGAAGCGCTGGCGCAGGATTCAGGGGTTCGATCATCTGGCCAAGGTCATCGAGGGTGTAAAGTTCAAAGACGGAGTCGAAGTGAACAGCGAGACCGACGACAGCAGGAGCGCCGCCTGATCATGCCATACACCAGATTTGACCATAGCTCAAGGTGGTGCCGTACCGCGATCATTGTGCGGGAATGAATTTGCCATTGGGTCGATAACCTAAGTCGATGATTGAGCAAATACCGCTGACAGTCACCGAGACCGGTGCAAGATTGCATTCAGCGCCGCTCCAGTCCTAGGCACTTCCTTCGATTACAGTAAATTGCAGTGAAATTGTAGCAGCTGGTGAATCAAGCACCTTTAGTCCATTGACACTCTAATTCGACAGATCCCGGCGCTTACGGGCATGCCCGGCAACCTGTCACGGATCATCTGCGATTGACGGTAAGAGAAACGAACTCGAAATTTCGAAGATGATAGGGGAGCCAACTCATCTGGCAGATCAAAAAGCACCCGCCCTTTTCCCTTGCGAGATCTGGGTAGTGTATCGGCATACAACTCTATGAGAAGCCGGGAAGGTTCTTTCCGCGCAAACCAACCGAGTCTGCTTGGCAGCCTCTCATCAGACCCCACCTCATGAAGGTCACCAAAGGAGAACCAACGACTCAAAAAAATACCGCCCAAGCAACACCCCTTCTCCCCGTTCAGGGAAAAGGCGAAACTTGAGCGCCAAATCAACTACTTGCGGCGAACGAACGCCTCACTTTACCACACTGATGTTTTTCTGCTCCTTCTTGATCCGCTCATAGATCTCCTCGCGATGTACGGATACCTCTTTCGGCGCATTGATACCAATTCTCACCTGGTTACCTTTGACACCGAGAACGGTCACCGTGACGTCATCACCAATGATGAGAGTCTCGCCTACACGTCTCGTCAAGATCAACATTCTGTATTTCTCCCTTCAATCCATGCCCAATCACACACCACAGCACCGTTCTCAGAAAGGATAAGCGGCTGGCGCGTAATCACTTCGTACTCGAACAACTCGGACAGGGGAATGAAAAAGCAACTCTCTTCTTGCAATACTATTGCAGCCCAACACTCTCATGTCCCCCCACTTTCACTCGGCATGCAGTATGTGCACTCTATTCCAACTGGAAGGCCGAATGCAATGCCCTGACTCCAAGCTCTAGATACTTATCGTCAACTACCACCGAGATCTTTATCTCGGAGGTCGAAATCATGCGAATATTGATTCCCTCCTCCGCCAGCGCACGAAACATCGTGCTCGCTATGCCTGCATGGGAGCGCATTCCTACCCCTACCAGTGAAATCTTGGCGATCTTGTCGTCGCCCTCCACTTCACGCGCCCCTAAATCATCCGCCAAACGCTGCAAAATATCCAGCGCTTTTTCATAATCGTTCCGGTGCACCGTAAAGGTGAAGTCGGTGGTCCCGTCGGCCCCGACGTTCTGGACGATCATGTCCAGCTCGATGTTGGCGTCACCGATGGGCCCGACGATGCGGTACGCAACACCGGGCTGATCCGGCACGCCCAGGATGGTGAGCTTGGCCTCGTCCCGATTGAAAGCGATACCGGAGATGACCGCCCTTTCCATATCTTCCTGTTCCTCTTTGGTAATCAGCGTTCCCGGCCCCTCTTCAAAAGAGGATAGCACACGCAGGGGAACATCGTACTTGCCTGCAAACTCCACCGCCCGGATCTGCAACACCTTCGAACCCAGACTGGCCATCTCCAGCATCTCCTCGAAGGTGATGCGATCCAGCCGCCGGGCTTCCGGAACCACCCTCGGATCCGTGGTATAGACCCCGTCCACATCGGTATAGATTTGGCATTCGTCTGCTTTCAACGCCGCCGCCAGGGCTACCGCGGTGGTATCGGAACCACCCCGTCCCAGCGTGGTGATGTTGCCTTCGTCGTCCACCCCCTGGAAGCCGGCCACCACCACGACGCGCCCCTCGGCGAGGTCTCGGCGCACCTTCTGCTCGTCGATCTCCAGGATACGGGCCTTGTTGAAGGCACTGTCGGTACGGATGTGCACTTGCGCTCCGGTGTAGGAACGGGCCGGACAACCGAGCTCCTGCAACGCCATGCTCAGCAACGCGATGGTCACCTGCTCTCCGGTGGACAGCAGTACGTCCAGCTCACGGGGAGGAGGCCGCTGGGAAATCTCCTTCGACAAGCCGAGCAGGCGATTGGTTTCCCCACTCATGGCGGAAACCACCACCACGATCTCCTGACCCCGCTCCCGGCAGCGCCGGATACGCTCGGCCACCGCCCGGATACGCTCGACACTGCCGACGGAAGTACCGCCGTATTTCTGCACGATCAATGGCATTGCGCGCCCACCCACTCGGGGACGGAGTCCAGCGCCGCCTGTAATCCTTCGGGGCGGTTTCCCCCCGCCTGCGCCATGTCCGGCCGGCCGCCTCCCTTGCCGCCCACCTGACTGGCCACGTGATTCACCAGGTCTCCCGCCTTGATCCGTGAGGTCAACCCCTTGGTCACCCCGGCAACCAGCCGTACCTTGCCGTCCTCCACCGCGCCCAGTACGATGACCGCCTCCCCCAGCCGGTTTTTCAGCTGATCGACGGTGCTCCTCAATGTCTTGCTGTCGGCACCATCGAGCCGCGCGGCCAGCACCTGGATGCCGTTCACCTCCACCGCCCGGGCAGCCAGATCGCTTCCCTGGCTGCTGGCCAGTTTCGCCTTCAACTGCTCCAGCTCCTTCTCCAGGGCACGGGAACGGTCGATGAGCTGCGACAGCCGCTCCACCACCGTCTCCCGATCCCCCTTGACCAGTTCGCAAACCGCCTGCAGCTTCGCCTCCATCGCTTCACACCAGGTCAGCGCGGGCCGCCCCGCCACCGCCTCGATGCGGCGGATGCCAGCGGCGATGCCGCCTTCGGAGACGATCTTGAACAAACCGATATCACCGGTCCTGGCAACATGGGTACCGCCGCAGAGTTCGATGGAAAAGGTTCCCATACGCAACACCCGCACCTGTTCCCCGTATTTCTCGCCGAACAGGGCCATGGCCCCCATCTCCCTTGCCTGCTCCGGTGTGGTGATCCGGGTCTCCACCAGGAGGTTTTGCCGGATCTCGGCGTTGACCAGCCGCTCGATGGCCTGCAGCTGGGCGTGCTCCAGCGGCTCGAAATGGGAGAAGTCGAACCGCAGCCGCTCCGGCGCCACCAGCGAACCCTTTTGTAACACATGCTCACCCAACACCTTGCGCAGGGCGGCGTGCAGCAGGTGGGTCGCCGAGTGGTGGCAGGCGATATCACTGCGCCGCTCGGCATCCACTTTCGCCTCGACGCAATCGCCGACGGTCAGCCGCCCCCTGGCAAGCTTGCCGAAATGGACATTGGCCTCCCCTTCCTTGCGGGTATCGGTGACCCGAAAGCAGACCTCCTCCCCCTGCAGCAGGCCGGTGTCTCCCACCTGGCCGCCGGATTCGGCATAGAACGGGGTGGAATCCAGCACCACCGCTCCGTCGTCTCCCTCCTCCAGCACCTCCACGGGACGGCCGTCCCGATAGAGCGCCGTGACCCGCGCCTCCCGGACGAGCTGGTCGTAACCGGTGAATTCGCTGCGCGCATCCACCTCCAGGCGCCCGGTGAACCCTTCCCCGAAATGGCTGGCCGCCCGCGCCCGTTCCCGCTGCGCCGCCATCTCCCGTTCGAACCCTGCCATATCCAGGGTCAATCCCCGCTCACGGGCGATGTCGGCGGTCAGGTCCACCGGGAAACCGTAGGTATCGTAGAGGCGGAACACCGTCTCGCCAGGGATCTCGGAGCCTTCGAGCCCCACCAGGGCCTCTTCCAGATGACGCAGCCCCTGCTCCAGGGTCTCGGCGAACCGCTCCTCTTCCTGCCGCAGCACCCGCACCACGTAGTCCCGGGCGGCCGGCAGTTCGGGATAGGCCTCACCCATCTGTTCGATGAGCGGGTCCACCAGCCGGTGGAAGAACGGCTCGTTAAGCCCGAGCAGATGACCATGGCGCAGGGCACGGCGGATGATCCGCCGCAATACGTAACCCCGCCCCTCGTTGGAGGGCACCACGCCATCGGTTACCAGGAAGGCGGAAGAGCGAATGTGGTCAGCGATCACCCGCACCGAGGTGTCGTGATGTGCCAGAGGCCGCCCCGTCAGCTGGATGACCGATCGGATCAGGGCCTGAAACAGATCGATCTCGTAGTTGTCGTGCACCCCTTGCATCACCGCCGCAAGGCGTTCCAGACCCATGCCGGTATCCACCGAGGGTTTCGGCAACGGATTCAGCCTCCCCTCGGCGTCCCGGTCGTACTGCATGAAGACCAGATTCCAGATTTCCACGTAGCGATCCCCGTCCTGCTCCGGAGTTCCTGGAGGACCGCCGGGGATGTCGGGGCCGTGGTCATAGAAGATCTCGCTGCAGGGACCACAGGGGCCGGTGTCTCCCATGGACCAGAAGTTGTCATGGGCACCGATACGCGAGAATCGCGCGGCGTCCACGCCGATCTCATTGAGCCAGATGGCGGCCGCCTCCTCGTCTTCCTCGAACACCGTGACCCAGAGACGCTCGGGCGGCAAACCGAGCTCGCCGGTCAGGAACTCCCAGGCGTAGTGAATGGCCTCACGCTTGAAGTAGTCGCCAAAGCTGAAGTTGCCCAGCATTTCGAAGAAGGTATGGTGACGGGCGGTGTAACCCACATTGTCCAGATCGTTGTGTTTACCCCCCGCGCGCACGCAACGCTGGACGCTGGCCGCCCGCTTGTAGGGTCGGCTCTCCAGCCCGAGGAACACCTCCTTGAACTGCACCATGCCGGCATTGGTGAAGAGCAGCGTCGGGTCGTCGGCGGGCACCAGAGAGCTGCTGGGCACGATCTCGTGCCCGCGGGTCCGGAAAAAGTCCAGAAACGCCTTGCGGATATCTGCGCTCTTCATCATTCGTCCTGTTCCAACAGCCGGCGGATGGCTTCGACGGAGAATCCCCGGGATTGCAGGAAACGGGCCTGTCGCGCCCACTCCCGGTAATCTGCCGGCAACCGCGCGCCAAAGCGCTTTCGTCTCACCCGCTCCATCAACTCCTGCCAGCGGGCGTGTTCCGGTTCGATCCCTTCGGCGGCGAGTCCCGCCTCGATCCCCCGCTCCCGCAGCTCCGCCTCGATCCGTAACGGCCCGAACCCCTTGCTGCTGCGAGAGTGGACATAAGCCTCCACGAAACGCCGGTCGCTGAGCAGTCGCTCTTGCTGCAGCTGCTCCAGCACCCGCTCCACGATGGAACGTTCGCACCCTTTGCGATACAACTTGCGCCGCAGCTCCGCAACCGAATGCTCTCGCCGCGCAAGCGCGCTCACCGCCACCCTCCGGACCGCGGCAAACGGATCCTCGACCCTCGCCCCGGAATCCGCCATCACCCTTCTCCGCCCGCCACCCCGCCGGGCGGGTGTGCAGAGAAATCGCGAAGTTTATCACAAAGCATCGCTCCGGTACCCCCCCAGATGCCCCGAATGGCGGCGATTCCCTGTGCGCCATGAGAGTGGGCGATGGAGATGTGCCGCTCGTCCATGCCGCCCAGTGCATAGACGGGAAAATTCACCTGCTCCACCAAACGTTGGAACTGCTCCCAGCCCACTGCTGCGGCCCCTGGATGGCTGGCGGTCGGCAGCACCGGCGAAAGAAGAGCGAAGTCCACCCCGACATCCGCCGCGTGGCGCAGTTCCCGTTCGTCATGGCAGGATGCGGCCACCCAACGGGAAGCGGGAAGCGGCCTCCGTCGCAAGGAGAGCAATCGGCGGCTGCTGAGGTGAACCCCGTCCGCCCCCAGCTCCATCGCCCGCTCGGGTGCCGCATTCAGCAACACCTGCGCTCCATGCCTGCGAGCGAGTGAAATCGCCTGCTCCGCCAGGCGGCGGTACTCCTTGCCGGAGAGTCGTCTGGCCCGCAACTGGAAAAGCCGCACCCCTTCCCGCAGACAGCACTCCAGGCGGAGAAGGAAACCTCGCAAATCGGAGGAGGGCTCGGGGGTTATCAAACAGGAATCGGGAAGGCGCACAGCGGTGCAGATGGGCC
>WFNS01000111.1 GCA_015488495.1 Gammaproteobacteria bacterium
TGATCGAATACAACTACTACAGCGTTCCGCAGGCACGCCGTGCCAACCTGCGCCATCGACCGGTGGGGCTGGGGATCATGGGATTCCAGGATGCCCTCTACAAGCTGGGTGTTCCCTATGCTTCCGAGGAGGCGGTGGCGTTCGCGGATCGCTCCATGGAGGCGGTGAGTTATTACGCCATCAGCGCCTCCTGCGAACTGGCTGCGGAGAGGGGGACCTATTCCACCTATCAGGGTTCCCTGTGGAGCAAGGGAATCCTGCCCATCGACTCCATCGAACTGCTGGAGCAGGGGCGGGGCGGGTTCTTGCAGCAGGATCGCTCCTCGATCCTCGACTGGGACAGCCTGCGGGAGCGGGTCAAGCGGGACGGCATGCGCAACTCCAACACCATGGCGATTGCCCCCACGGCGACCATCTCCAACATCTGCGGGGTGAGCCAGTCGGTCGAGCCCACCTATCAGAACCTGTTCGTCAAATCCAACCTGTCGGGTGAGTTCGTGGTGGTCAACCCCTACCTGGTGCGGGACCTGAAGGAGCGCGGGTTGTGGGACGAGGTGATGGTCAATGACCTCAAATACTACGATGGCAGCGTCCAGCCCATCGATCGGATTCCCGAAGAGCTGAAACGCCTCTATACCACCGCTTTCGAGATCGACCCCCGCTGGCTGGTGGAAGCGGCCTCGCGGCGCCAGAAGTGGCTGGATCAGGCCCAGTCGCTCAATCTCTACATGGCCGAGCCCAGCGGTACCAAGCTGGACAATCTCTACAAGCTGGCCTGGGTGCGGGGGCTGAAGACCACCTACTATCTGCGCTCCATGGGGGCGACCCACATGGAGAAGAGCAGCATCGTGGAGTCGGCGGGAGCCGATGTCGTCGGGGATTCCGGGGCGGATGTTGCGCCGAAAGCCTGTTCCATCCTCGATCCGGATTGCGAGGCATGTCAATAGGTTGCATTTGGGTTATCAATCTGTTTATAAGGGGGAGCTGTAAGTCATGTTGAGCTGGGATGATCCATTGGGGCTCGAGTCGGCACGGAAGGAGCAGTCCAAGGAGGCTCCGGCCGAGCCGATGGTGGTCGAGCAGGCACTGGACGCACTGCGCGAGGAGGAGTCGAAACACTCCGGGACGGAGCAGAAGCCCCCTGAGGGGCCGCCGTCGATGGAACCGGTCCATGCCGAGGACAAACGGGTGGTCAACGGGCTCACCGACATCAACCAGCTGGCCCCCTTCAAATATCCCTGGGCGTGGGAATTCTTTCTCAACGCCAACAAGAACCACTGGACCCCGGTGGACATCAACATGACCCAGGATGTCCAGGACTATCAGCACCGGCTCACCCCAGAGCAGCGCCATGTCTATGAAAACGTGCTGGCCTATCTGACCACCTCCGACGTGCTGGCGATGCGCAACATCGGGCTGGCGGTGATGGAGAAGATGACCGCCCCCGAGCTGCAGATCTACCAGGCGCGCCAGGTCTATGAGGAGGCGTTGCACACCTGGACCTATCAGCACTGTATCGAGACCATCGGTCTCGATCAGGGGGAGATCTACAACCGTTACCGGGTGGTGCCGGAGATCAACCGCAAGATCCAGATCACCAATCGTCGGCTCCACTCCATCCTGCGGGCGGACATCGATCTGAACGATCGAGACGAGCTGACCAACTTCGTCATGTCCTACATGTTCTTCGCGGCGGTATTCGAAGGGTGCTGGTTCTACAATGGTTTCAGCCCCATCTTCGCCCTGCAGCGCCAGGGGTTGATGAAGGGGACCGCGGAACAGCTGCAGTACATCATGCGCGACGAGGTGCTGCACTGCGCCTTCGGTATCCGGGTGGTGAAGCAGATCTTCACCGAAAATCGCATCACGCTCGATCCAGCGGCCATACGCCAGATGTGGGATGAGGCCGAAGCGGCAGAGAGTGACTATGCCCGCTATATTCTTCCCCGCCCCATCATCGGCTACAGCGCGGAGAACCACGTGGAGCAGTTCCGTCACACCGCCAACCGCCGGGCGCGCCAGCTGGGGCTGGAGGAGCCGTTCCCCGGTGCCCGCAACGCCCTGCCGTGGCTGGATGAGCAGGCCAATCTGCGCAAGGAGAAGAACTTCTTCGAGACCCGGGTGACCGAATATCAGACCGGGGGTGCGTTGAGCTGGAGTTGAGGGTAGCGCTGCGGGACTCTTGCAGCCGTGTCAGGGAGAAAAGAGATGTCGAGATGTCGTTGGTTTGGATGGGCGCTGACCCTTCTGCTGCTGTGGATGATATCGGGCTGCAGCTCCATGGATGCGGTAAAGAAAGCGGCCGGAATCAAGGATCCCGCTGTCTCCATCGCAGGGGTGAACATCACCCGGCTCTCTGCAGAGGGGCTGACCTTGCAGTTCGCCCTCGATGTGGAGAATCCGAACCCCGTTCCGCTCGATCTGGCCGGTTTCGACTACGCCCTGATGCTGGATGGAAAGCAACTGCTGGCAGGGGAGAAACGTGACCGGATCAAAATCAAGGCCCGGGGCGACAGCCGCGTTTCGGTTCCCGTTTCCCTGAAGTTTGCCGATCTCTCGCGCTTGCTCTCCGGGGGGATGAGGAAGGAGAGCCTGAACTACGAGCTGAAAACCGCCGCCCTGGTGGATCTTCCGGTGATTGGGGTGAAGAAGTTTCCCGCCAGCCGGAAGGGGAGTTTCCCGGTGCCCAAGGTGCCCGATGTCTCCCTGACCGGCATCGATGTCAAGAACCTGAGCCTGAGTGGTGCAAAGGTGGTGATCGGGGCCACTGTGGACAATCCAAACCCGTTTGGGGTCGACATCAGCCAACTCGTCTACGATCTCTCCATCAACGGCAAACCCTGGGTGAAGAGCAAGCTCGACAAGGCGTTGCCGCTGCAGGGGAAGGGACGCAGCAACCTGAGCATTCCTGTGGAACTCAACTTTTTGGAGATGGGGAGCTCACTCTATCAAGTGTTGATGCAGGGCAAAAAGATGAACTACCAGTTGACGGGCGACATGAAGTTCGCGGCCGATCATCCCCTGCTGAAAGCGGTGGAGGCCCCTTTTTCCAAGAAGGGCAGTATCGGGACCAAATAGACAGGCCTTGGCCCGAATGTTCCAACTGGAAATTCCTCGATTGTATCCGGATAGGTCGTCCAGTTGCGGATTCGCGGTATGGCGGCGACTCGCAACGGAGCTCAAATATGCGGATCAGGGAAAGTAATACGCTTTGGCGGTCTTCACCCGGTGATAGAGTTCGAACAACCGGATCAGAGAGCCCTGCGCCGCGCCCGAGGGAAGTAGCGAAACGGTAGCATAGGGCCGCAACGTAGCCCCCCAGCGCTGCTTGTAGGCCTCGTTCCCACCCAGAAAATCATAGATTCTTTTCTTCTGTTTGATGGCCCGCTGGATGGCGGTGGCAAACAGGACCACCATGGGTTTCTGTTTTGCAAATTTCTCGTCGAATCCTCCCTGGTAATAGGCAACCATGTTTTTGTCTGCCAGATGCAGGCTGGCGGCGACGATCTCTTCATCCATGTACAAGGCATCCATCCAGGCCCTTTCCGCGCAGACCATCTCTGTGCTCATCTCGAGGAAAAAATCGCGCATCACCTTGCTGTTGAAGCAGGAGTTGACCCCCTTCCCGGTCATGCGTTTCCGGTTCAGATCCATCAACTTTTCAGCAGCCAGTGCGACCTCATTTCGGTCCGTGATCTGTCGGACGGAAAAAGAAGAGGAATTATCGATCTTTCGCAGGCTTCGTCGGATCTGCTGGCGAAAATTACTGCTCAGAGTGGAAAGAAAGTCATCCCAGGAGTCCGGTAGTTTTGTCTGCCAGCAGCCACCGTGACTTTTGATCTCCTGTTTAATCGTCTTCGCCTGTGACCATTCGGAAACAATCTCCATCTCCCGGGAGCCTTTGTCTATCTCGGAGAAAAGAAAATAGTTGCGGTTGCCGCAGTGTTGCCATGCGTATGAGAGAAGCTGGTGCAGGATGGTGCTGTCGATACCGGTTTTGAGCAGGAAACCGAGGTGTTCCGAGCAGGCAAGGCTGTCGGCGCCCAGCAACTGAGCCCGTTTGGCGAAGGGAAGCCCAAGAAGAGCGGCAGGCTCCGTCATGATGGGGAGTGCCGCCACCGGACGATTGTCCTCGTCCCTGGCGTAGATGAACCGTAGCTCTCTGTTATCGGAAAAGTGGTTTTTCCAGCTGCTCATCCATTCCCAGCTCATAAAGGCGGATGCCTGCTCGTCGTGGGCGTAGATCTCGTTCCACAGAGCTTTCACCTCTTGTTCGTTATTCCTGATGTTGCTGATTGCTATCGTTATCATGCTTGATATGGATTTATCTGCTGAGTTGGACAGGGAAAGACAGGAGAAGGCAATCGTAACTACTAAGCTGATTCCTGAAACCGGCCATTTCTGCAATGAAAAATGGTCATTTATTCGTTGTTATTGCCCCGAATTGGCGAGTCTCAGGGGTCATCTGAGTAATTATCTTAATATTCTAAAAGTTATTGAACAGTTACCAAGGAAATCTCTGATATCCGGAAGCGTCACAGTTTTATTGCCTGTCTCGTCAATAGTCGATAACCACCGGATATTGAAACAAAAAAGTAACATATGCTCGTTGCAACGTCTGCCATGCTCCCTAGAATGACAAGTGTGCGTGGGAGCAAGATCATTCGAGCATTTTGATTGAATATACCAATAAAGCGGTAGGGATACCAGGGGGAGTAGCCGGCTCGCAAGGCGAACCCGTCATGGTATCGGAATGAGTCTGATTTTTGTCTAATCCTTATGGGGTGCCATTTGCCGGACCAGGCGGGGTTCGTGTTCAAGCCATGGCTGGGTTGAGACAGCTCCTCCCGCTTCATATTGGGCAATAGCTGAAAAATGAACGAAATATACTGCAAGCTGTTGCGTTACGACAACCGGTTGGTGATGCCGCTGCTGGACGTCGCTGTTCTGTTGCTGGCGTTGCTGTCGGCATTCTCCCTTCGCCTGGGTCAGTGGTGGCCAAGCGCGTTGCGGGAGAACTGGTGGCTGTTTCTCATTGTTCCCCTATTGGCTGTTTCTGCGTTCAGCTATTTTGGACTTTATCGCACCATGCTTCGCTATGCGGGCAGCAAGGCGTTCGTGGAAATGGCCAAAGCAGTCAGTTTGCAGGCGCTGCTGCTGATGGGTATTACCCTGTTGGTAGGCAACAATGGCATTCCCCCTTCGGTTTTTCCAATCTACTGGCTAACCGGTCTGGTGATGGTCATTGGCTATCGTTTCCTTCTCCTCACGTCGTTGAGAAGGGCGCTGAAGAGCCGTCACTCCCCGGAGCGTGTGATTGTTTTCGGCGCGGGAAGCGCGGGTGCCGAGCTGGTGCAGGCGCTGCAGGCGAGCTGGGAA
>WFNS01000112.1 GCA_015488495.1 Gammaproteobacteria bacterium
CTCCGCCGCTGACATCATCAAACGCGCGATGATCGACATCCACGGCTGGCTGCAGGAGAGCGGAATGCGGACCCGGATGATCATGCAGGTCCACGACGAGCTGGTATTCGAGGCCCCGGAGACGGAGGTGGAGACGCTGTGCGAAGAGCTCCGCCGGCGGATGTCGGCCGCCGCCGGGCTGAAGGTACCGTTGGTGGTGGATGTGGGCGTCGGGGAGAACTGGGATCAGGCGCACTGAACGCTGCCGGCACACCTGACGCTTTGCCGATGGCAGTGATTATGGGGGCGTGCAGCAGAACACCCGCACCGGGTGAAACAGCTGGGCCAGCGCCATGCCGTTACAATCGATCCTCGTCGCTTGGCTCAGCATCCGGAACCTTTGACATTGCCCTGAGAAAAGACTCCTTGTCCCCCTTCAACGATCTTTCCTTCAGGTAGCTTTCCGTCAACAAGGCAGACATTTTTTCGGCAACAGCAGAGGAGATAAACTGGTTGATTGAAATCCCCTCTTTCCGGGCCAAAGACTTCACTTCCTTGTGTAGTGAATCCGGCAACCTCAAACTCAAAGTGCTCATTTCAATACCCCCGATTCAATCAAAAACTCTTTCGGCGTCAATACCTTGATTCCAAATTGTTCCACACCCTGGAAGTCCTTTTTATTGAATGTGATGATATACTCGCTTTGCGACTCCACGGCAACCTCCAGAACCAAGTCGTCTCTTGGATCTTTCAGGAAAGGGCGCCACAAATAGAATATTTCCCTGATACTGGATTTGCTCAACAAATAGTCGAGGATGGCTTCAATATCCTCGGTCGACAGGTTTGCAAGCATCCCTTCTCTTTTCACCACTGACTCATATTCCACAAAAAGCGGTACCGAAACATTTGGTATATATAAGTCATCTGCCAGCGAAATCAATAGCTTGTGCGAACTGCCTCTTTTCGATCTAAGAGCAGCTATCAGCACATTGGTATCAATTACCACGTTGGCTGCGCCCATAATTAGTATTATATATGATACCAGATATTTTACAAGGAGCGAATGACCCTTTCCCGCCCGCTCCCCGGCGACCTTGGTCTCAGGAGGACAAACAGGGCACGCACCAAGGCACAGGAGACCGAGAATGAAAAACTGCATGCCGAGGAATGCCCTGCTCGGTTGCCTCTTCGAAAACGCCGAAGCAAGAGAGGCAACGGATGAACTTTGTGATCTGCCTCTCACTTCGCAACAAAAGCCGTTGACGCCTTGCCCGGCCTGCTCCATCATCCCCTTCCAGGAGAACACGGCCCGAGCCGAAACGGCTTTTTTTTGACAAATTTGAACCATCCCGGAACTTTCCCGGAGAGGTGTAGTCAGAGAGGCCAGTACTCCTTGAGATGTTTCAAGTCCCTCCCCAAGCCCGGTCCCCCAAGCCGGGCTGACATTACACCCGGCCCTATCCAGGCCGGGTTTTTTTTTGCTCCATGGGAAGCGCCTCCAGCCACTCATCCAGCCGCCGCTGCGCCTCTTCGACGCCGGTTCCCTTGAGGGAAGAGAAAAGCTGTACGCCGGCCCCTTGCAGGGAGAGCTCCCGCAGATGGCCCTCCACCCCGTGCAGCGCCCGTTGCGCCGCCCCCCGCTTCAGCTTGTCGGCCTTGGTCAGCACCACGTGGACCGGCATCCCCACCTTTTTGCACCAGAGCAACATTTGACGGTCGAACTCCTTCAGCGGATGACGGACATCCATCACCAGCATCAACCCCCGCAGAGAGGTGCGAGTCTGCAAATAGCGTTCGAGGATGTGCTGCCAATGCCGTTTGGCCTGCTCAGGCACCTTGGCATAGCCATATCCCGGCAGGTCCACCAGTCGGCGGGTTTCATCCAGACGAAAGAAGTTGATCTGCTGAGTACGCCCCGGCGTCTTGCTGGTGCGCGCCAACGAGCGATTCCCGGTGATGGTATTGAGCGCACTGGACTTGCCCGCATTGGAGCGCCCCGCGAACGCCACCTCCCTCCCCTCGTCGGGAGGAAGCTGTCGCAGCTGATGGGCACCGAGCAGGAAAGTTGCCCTTCGATAGAGTGGGTTCATGATATTGCCCCGATCTTGATTCGAACCGGTCACCGTCGATCGCTTGACAGCCGCCAAACGCCCCCATAGGATGCACAAACTTAGCGATTGGCGCCACTGCAACAGGCTTCCATGGAAATCGACGAGGTCCACAAGCTGATAAAGTCCGATATGGACGCGGTGAACGACACCATCCGGCGGCGACTCTTCTCCGAAGTGGTGTTGATCAACCAGATCAGCCACCACATCATCAACAGCGGTGGCAAGCGGTTGCGCCCGGTGCTGGTACTGCTCTCGGCCCGTGCCATGGGCTACGGGGGGAGACATCACATCGACCTGGCCGCCATCGTCGAGTTCATCCACACCGCCACGCTGCTGCACGACGACGTGGTGGACAGCTCAGAATTACGCCGTGGCCAGGAAACCGCAAACGCCCTGTGGGGCAACGAGGCCAGCGTGCTGGTGGGCGACTTCCTCTACTCCCGCTCCTTCCAGATGATGGTGGACGTGGGCAACATGCGGGTAATGGACATCCTCGCCGAGACCACCAACACCATTGCCGAAGGCGAGGTCCTGCAGCTGCTCAACTGCCACGACGCGGACACCACGGAAGAGCGTTATGTGAAGGTGATCCGCTACAAGACCGCCAAGCTGTTCGAGGCGGCGGCCCGGCTGGGCGCCGTGATCGCCGACAGCGAGCCGGAGCTGGAG
Organism: Gammaproteobacteria bacterium; assembly: GCA_015488495.1. Taxonomy (GTDB): domain Bacteria; phylum Pseudomonadota; class Gammaproteobacteria; order Thiohalospirales; family Thiohalospiraceae; genus DRMK01. Next base: position 2,760 of record WFNS01000112.1, read on the forward strand.
GAGACCATGGTGAAGTATGGCATGCATCTCGGCACTGCCTTCCAGCTGGTGGACGACATGCTGGACTACAGCGACCCGGATCAGGACATCGGAAAGAACGTCGGCGACGATCTGGCGGAAGGAAAGCCCACACTGCCGCTCATCTACGCCATGCGCCACGGCACCCCGGAGCAGGCGGACACGGTCCGTCACGCCATCGAGAATGGAGCCGTGGAAGAGATAGGCCGCATCCGCGAAGCGATTGAAACGACCGGCGCCATCGCGTACACTGCCGACTCCGCCCGGAAGGAGGCCGAACTGGCCAAAGCGGCGCTGGCGAGGGTTCCCGACTCTCCCTACAAGGATGCGCTCGTGACCCTGGCGGAATTCTCGGTGAATCGTACCTATTGAACGGGGTGTAGCTCAGCCTGGTAGAGCACTGTCTTCGGGAGGCAGGGGCCGGAGGTTCAAATCCTCTCACCCCGACCAGACTCTTTCCTCGGCCGCTTCCGGCACGGGCGCTGCCGTCGGCCTTTCAGCCTTCCTCCGCCAGCTCCCTGGGGCGCACCAGCTGGATCAACCTGCCACAGCGGTCCGGCAGGTGCGACCATCCATCCGGAAGGGCCACGTGGGCGATGGCCGCCGTGGTCATCGACTTCCCGGCGGCGTTTCGCGGCACCTCGGCACCACAGAGATGGATCAGCAACTCATCCAGCCCCGGATTGTGCCCCACCAGCAGCAGGCGCCGTATGCTGGACGGCGTCCCTTCCAGTATCTCCAGCAGCGTTGCGAGATCCGCCAGATAGAGACGCTCCTCCCACCGTACCGATTCGACGGGAAGAGCCAACGCCTCACAAACCCGTTCCACACTCTCCCGCGCCCGCCGCGCTGGTGAGCTGATGATCCCGTCCGGCAACAGATCCTGCCGAAGCAACCACCTGCCCATCCGTAACGCATCCCGCCTGCCGCGCTCCGCCAATGGACGATCGAAGTCCCGTAGCGATGCCGACGCCCAACTGGACTTGGCGTGACGCAAAATCAGTAACTCTCGAGACATGTGAATCCCTCCTTCGCCGAGTTTTCCCGGCAGATGGCTGCACACAGCGGGTATAATAGGTTGTTTTTACCCACATCTTCCATATCGAGGAAACTGGATGAATCGATCATACCGGCTGCCACCGGAGTGGGCACCCCAGCAAGGTGTGCTGCTCACCTGGCCCCACGCACACGGCGACTGGCAACCCCTGCTCGGTGAGGTGGAACCGGTCTATGTGGAGCTCACCCGGCAGATCAGCCGTTTCGAGCGGCTGCTCATCGTCGCCAACGACGATGAGCATCGCCGGCACATCTCTACCCTGCTGGATGGAGCCGGCATCCGGAGCGAGATGTTCGCCATCTTCTGCGCCCCATCCAACGATAGCTGGAGCCGCGATCACGGCCCCGTCACCGTGGTGGACGAGCACGGCGAACTCCGTCTGCTGGATTTCACTTTCAATGGCTGGGGCGGAAAACACCCCGCCGAACTGGACGACCGGCTCACCCGTCGCCTGCACGAACAGGGGGCGTTCGGCGGGATTCCACTGGAACCGGTGGATCTGGTGCTGGAAGGGGGCGCCATCGAGGTGGACGGCCGCGGTGGGCTGCTCACCACCACCCGTTGTCTGCTCTCCCCGCTGCGTAATCCCGATCTCGGCTGTCAGGCACTGGAGGCGCTGTTTGGCAGGCTGTTCGGGATCGAGCGCACCCTCTGGCTGGAGAACGGCCATCTGGCCGGGGACGACACCGACAGCCACATCGATACCCTGGCGCGTTTCTGCAACCCCTCCACCATCGCCTACGTCGCCTGCGACGATCCACAGGATGAGCACTACCACGAGCTGAAGGCGATGGAAGCGGAACTGCACAGCTTCCGCAACGCCGACGGCCGCCCCTACACCCTCGTTCCCCTGCCGTGGCCGGGACCGGTGTATGCCCCTTCCGGCGAGCGGCTGCCGGCCACCTACGCCAACTTCCTGATCATCAACGGTGCCGTACTGGTACCCACCTACGGCGTATCGCGGGACCGGGAGGCCATCGCCGTCCTGGGCCGATGCTTCCCCGGCCGCGAAGTCATCGGCGTGGCGTGTACTCCCTTGCTGCGTCAGTACGGCAGCCTGCACTGTGCTACCATGCAGATCCCGAGGAAACCATCGTGAAAGCCGCTCTCATACAGCAGTCACCGGCAGCGGACCGGGACACGAGCCTGAGCACCACGGAAAAGGCGATCCGCAAGGTCGCCGCCGCAGGGACAGATCTGGTCCTGCTCTGTGAACTGCACACCGGACCCTATTTCTGCCAGACGGAAAACCCCGTCCACTTCGACCGGGCAGAACCCATCCCCGGACCCACCACCGAACGGCTGGGCCGGCTGGCAGCGGAGCTCGGAATGGTGATTGTCGCCTCGCTGTTCGAACGGCGGACAGAGGGGCTGTGCCACAACACCGCCGTGGTGCTGGAGCGTGACGGCACCATCGCCGGACGCTATCGCAAGATGCACATCCCTGATGATCCCGGCTACTACGAAAAATACTATTTCGCACCGGGCGATCTCGGCTTTACCCCCATCGACACCTCGGTGGGACGGCTGGGGATCCTGATCTGCTGGGATCAGTGGTTCCCGGAAGCAGCCCGCCTCATGGCGCTGGCGGGCGCCGATCTGCTGCTCTATCCCACCGCCATCGGCTGGGATCCCGCCGACGATACCGGAGAGCGGGAGCGCCAGCTAGAGGCCTGGATCACGGTTCAGCGAGGGCACGCCATCGCCAACGGCCTGCCGCTGCTGGCCTGCAACCGCACCGGGTTCGAACCGGACCCCGATGGCCGGAGTGCCGGCATCCGTTTCTGGGGCAACAGCTTTGCCTGCGGCCCGCAGGGGGAGATGCTGGCCCGGGCCGGTGCGGAACACCCGGAGAATCTGATGGTGGAACTGGCGCCGGAACGCAGCACACGGGTACGCCGCACCTGGCCCTTCCTGCGCGACCGACGCATCGATGCCTACGGCGACCTCCTGCGACTCTACCGGAACGACCAATGAAGCCACATCCTCCCCCGCAAGCCGGCTGGCTGGCCGATTTCCCCGCCTTGCAGTCCATCACCGAACCCCACTGGCTGGCAGCGCGGAAGGCTGCCCGGGTAGTCACCCTGCCGGAAGGCACCACGGTGTTCCGCGACGGTGATCCCTGCCGCAGCTATCTGCTGGTGGTACGTGGCTCGGTACGGGTACAGAAGATCTCGGAGAACGGCAAGGAGATCGTGCTCTATCGGGTAGAAGCGGGACAGAGCTGCGTCCTTACCACCTCCTGCCTGCTGGCCGATGACGACTATCTCGCTGAAGCAGTGGCCGAGACCGAGGTGGAAGCGGTGACCATCCCCGCCGGTCCCTTTCTCGACGCCCTCGGCCACAGTGCACAGTTCCGCCACTTCGTATTCCACGCCTATGGTGAGCGCATCGCCACGCTGATGGCCCTGGTGGAGGCACTCGCCTTCCAACGCATGGACACCCGCCTGGCCCGCCGCCTGTTGGACAAACGGGCCGATCAGGGCGAAATAGTGGTCACCCATCACCAGCTGGCCGCCGATCTGGGCACCGCCCGCGAGGTGATCAGCCGCCTGCTGAAGGATTTCGAACACCGCGGCTGGATCCGGCTGCACCGGGGACGGATCGAGATTCGGGATCCGGAGTCTCTGCGCCGCATCGAAGAACGGCCCTGATCCGGGATGGCCGGGCGCATCCTCTGGCTCGTCACCTTCTTCGGGGTTCTCGTCTGGTCGGCCATTGCCCCCCGCGACTATTTCATCTGGTCTCTGGAGGTGTCACCCGCCCTGATTGGCTTCGTCGTCCTGGTCATCACCCGCCACCGTTTTCCCCTTACCCCGCTGGTCTATCTCCTGATCCTGATTCACAGCATCATCCTGATGGTGGGCGGACATTACACCTACTCCGAGATGCCGCTGTTCGATTGGTTCCGGGAGCTGTTCGGCTGGCAGCGCAACAACTATGACAAGGTGGGCCACCTGGCCCAAGGGTTCGTGCCCGCCATGATCGCCCGCGAGGTTCTGATCCGGAAAAGGGTCATCAACGGCCGCGGCTGGCTGAACTTCCTGATCCTTTGTTTCTGTCTGGCGCTCAGCGCCTCCTACGAACTGGTCGAGTGGTGGGTGGCACTACTTTCGGGCCAACCGGAAACCGTCGTGCTGGCCACCCAGGGCTACGCCTGGGACACCCAGTCCGACATGCTGATGGCATTGGCCGGTGGCATCATCGCACTGATTACCCTCAGCAGGATACACGATCGGCAGTTGGCAACTCTGCCAG
>WFNS01000113.1 GCA_015488495.1 Gammaproteobacteria bacterium
AGGTGAGCACGATCTGCTGCTGACCTTCCAATAAGGCATTGAAAGTATGAAAGAATTCCTCCTGTGAACGCTCCTTGCCGGCGAAGAACTGGATGTCGTCGATGAGCAGGGCATCGACGGTGCGATAGAATCGCTTGAAGTCGTCTATCCGATTGTGTTGCAGCGCCTTGATCATCTCCGCGACGAAACCTTCGGAATGCAGATAGACCACGCGCGACTCTGGTGAACGCTCCAGAATCAGATTGCCTACCGCATGCATAAGGTGGGTCTTGCCCAGCCCTACCCCCCCGTAGATGAACAGGGGGTTGTAGGCGGAGCCCACGTTCTCCGCCACCTGCGTGGCGGCGGCTCTCGCCATCTGGTTGGACTTTCCGCCTACGAAATTGGCAAAGGTGAAGTTTCTGTTGAGGCGGCTCTGCTTCAGTGGCGGGATGTTCTCCCTGTTCCGGGCCGATGGGGCCGGAGTGGCGATGGCAGTATCCGAGGGTTCCTCCCTGCGCTGGGTACCGATGCGGACCGTGATGCGGGGGGCGGCACCATCGGAGATGTGGTGCATGAAGTGCTGGACACGTTCCAGCAGATGTTCGTTGACCCACTCCAGTACGTACTGGTTGGGTGCCAGCAGTTCCAGTTCCTGTTCACCTTCGACGATCTGAAGCGGCCGGATCCAGGTATTGAACTGCTGGGCGCCCAGCTCCGATTCCAGATGGTCGAGACATTTGTTCCAAAGGGGTGAAGACATGGATGATCGTTCTGCTGCCATGAGATTCCGGTCCGAATCGGACGCCGTGCTCCATTATACTCCAACGCCGGAGTTATCCACAGCGGAAAGCGGGATCCCGTCGTAACGCGGCAACAAAGTGAAATCGACGGGTGATTCAGGCCTGAAACCGAATAAAGTTCGGTCACCACATGGCGAAGAGCGGTTGACATCGGATATACTGTAAAGCTATTTTTCTTCGCCTTTTGATGCCAGGCGCCAAATTTTAGGATGTGAACGGAAACAGCCATGAAGAGAACATTTCAGCCCAGCAACCTGAAGCGCAAGCGCAACCACGGGTTTCGCGCCCGCATGAAGACCCGCAGCGGGCGCAAGATCATCAACGCCAGAAGGGCCAAGGGGCGCAAGCGGCTCGCCGCCTGATCCCGTTGGATGCCAGCGGTGACGACGGTGGGCAGCGATTCGGCCGGTCTCTCCGGCTGCTCAAGCCATCCGAATACAAGCGGGTTTTCTCGGATGCCAGGAGGAGTGTCGATGGGGTCTTTACCGTGCTGTTCGCGGGAAACCGGCTGACCCATCCGCGGCTGGGATTGGCCATCGCGAAGAAACAGGTGAAATCGGCCGTGGTTCGTAACCGAGTCAAAAGGGTGATACGGGAGAGCTTCCGTACCCATCGACACCTTCTCCCACCGCTGGATATCGTGGTGTTGGCCAGGCGCGGCGCTGCGGAAAAGAGCACGGCCGAGCTGCACCGCTCCTTGAGAGGACACTGGGAGAGGATTCGTCGCCAATGCGCAGGCTAGCCATCCTGTTGATCGATGGTTACCGGCTGGTCATCAGCCCGTTGCTTGGTAACAATTGCCGCTTTCATCCCAGCTGTTCCAGTTATGCCCGTACCGCCATTTTGCGTTTTGGCCTCGTCAAGGGCGGCTGGCTGAGCATCCGCCGCATCGCCCGCTGTCACCCGTGGCATGAAGGCGGGGTCGATCCCGTTCCGGAGAACAAGAAATAACCGATGGAAACTCAAAAGATGATCCTGTGGCTGGCATTGGCCTTTGTGCTGATGCTGATTTGGCAGGCCTGGGAACAGGACCATAATCCGCAGCCCCAGGTGGCGGTAGGTCAGCAGGCCGAGGAGAAAAAATCTCCATCCACCTCCCAGGAGGTACCATCGGTTCCCACTGCCGAGCCCAAACCGGCCGCTGCAAGCCTGACGTCGGGTGATCGGATCCGGGTTCGGACCGATGTTTTGGATCTGGAGATAGACACCATCGGTGGTGATCTGCGTCGACTGGACCTGCCTGCCTATCCGGTATCCATCGAGCAGCCCGATGTTCCGCTTCGCCTGATGGCAGACGATGGTGGACGCCTGTTTGTCCAGCAAGGAGGGTTGCTGCCGGCAGACAAGCAGAGCCGGGCGGTGGACCATCATGCGCGTTTTGTCGCGGAGCAGGCCGAGTACCGGTTGGAGGATGGAGAGGATCAGCTGGAAGTGCGTCTCCGCTGGGCGGGAGACGAGGGCCTCAAGGTAGAGAAGGTCTACCTGTTTCGCAGGGGCAGCTATGCTTTCGATGTCCGCTACGAGATAGAGAACCACACCGATCGTGAATGGCGGGGCCATCTCTACCGTCAATTGCAGCGCATTCCTCCGGTGGAGAACAAAAGCATCTTCGCCATGCATACCTATACTGGCGGGGTCATTTCCGGTATCGACCCTGCCTCAGGTGAAGAGCTGCGTTATGAAAAGGTCGGTTTCGAGGAGATGGCGGAGACCCCTGTCGATCGGGATATGAAGGGCGGCTGGGAGGCAATGATCCAGCACTATTTCCTGGTGGCGGTGATCCCGAATCAGGAGGAGATCAATCATTTCTACAGCAAGCGGGTGGCCGACTCCCGCTATGTGCTGGGGATGGTCACCAAGGAGCCGTTGGTGGTGGCTCCCGGGGAGAGCGGACAATCCGGATACGTGGTCTATGCGGGTCCCAAACTGAAAAATGATCTGGAATCGTTGGCTCCCCATCTGGAGCTGACCGTCGACTACGGCTATCTGACCATCATCGCCAATCCCATCTTCTGGCTGCTGCACAAGATCCACGCCGTGGTGGGCAACTGGGGGTGGTCGATCATCATTCTGACCATCATCATCAAGCTGCTCTTTTTCCCGCTGTCGGCGGCCAGTTATCGCTCCATGGCCAACATGCGCAAGCTGGCGCCCCGTCTGAAGAGCATCAAGGAGCGCTACGCCGATGACAAGGAGGGATATCAGCGAGCGATGATGGACCTCTACAAGCGAGAGAAGATCAACCCGCTGGGGGGCTGCCTTCCCATCCTGGTCCAGATACCGGTATTCATTGCGCTCTACTGGGTGCTGCTGGAGAGTGTGGAGTTGCGTCAAGCCCCCTGGATCGGCTGGATAAAGGATCTCTCCATAAAGGATCCCTATTTCGTGCTGCCCATCATTATGGGTGCCACCATGTTTGCCCAGTACAAGCTGAATCCTCAGCCACCTGACCCGGTCCAGGCGAAGATCATGCTGTACATGCCCTTCGTGTTCACCGTATTCTTCCTCTTCTTCCCGTCGGGGCTGGTGCTGTACTGGGTGGTCAACAACGTGCTTTCCATCGCCCAGCAATGGTACATCACCCACAAGATGGAGAAGGGCAGCTGACGAAGAGAGACCTGGCGGCATCGGATACCATTGCCGCCCAGGCCACTCCCCGGGGGATGGGAGGGGTCGGGATCATCCGGATCTCCGGCCCGGCGACACCGGAAATCGCCCGGGCCATCCTCGGCAGGATCCCGGAACCCCGTCAGGCGGACTATCTTCCCTTTAGGGATCAGAACGGGGGGGTGCTCGATACCGGCATCGCCCTGTTCTTTCCCTCCCCCCACTCCTTCACCGGCGAGGACGTGCTCGAGCTGCAGGGTCACGGTGGACCGGTGGTCATGGACCTGCTGCTGCAGCGGGTGGTTGCACTGGGAGCCCGCCTGGCCAGGCCCGGGGAATTCTCCGAGCGGGCCTTCCTCAATGGCAAGCTGGATCTGGCTCAGGCGGAGGCCATCGCCGATCTCATCTCCAGTGCCACCGAGCAGGCCGCCCGTTCTGCGCTCAGTTCCCTGCAGGGGGAGTTTTCCCGCCGGGTCCGGGAGCTGGTGGAACAGGTGATCGGGCTGCGCACTCATGTCGAGGCCTCCATCGACTTCTCCGAGGAGGAGATCGACTTTCTGGCCGACGAGCGGCTGGCCGAATGGATCGACCGCATCGTCGAACGGCTGCAGTCACTGCTGGCCAGCAGCCGGCAGGGCTGTCTGTTGCGGGAGGGGATCCGTCTGGTCATCGCCGGCAGGCCCAATGCCGGAAAATCCAGCCTGTTGAACGCGCTCGCCCGACGGGAGAGCGCCATAGTGACCGA